>NUMR01000039.1 GCA_002578045.1 Bacillus cereus | reverse complement strand
GAAGTTAGGTGGGAGATAATTGCCTGTAAAAGCCCGATTGATGTAGGCTAATAATCAGTGGGGGATGGACAAAACCCCCACTGATTACAGTTTCACTCTATTGGTCGTTCAAGATATTTACGGTTCTGTTGCAAAGTTTCTTAAACTTAGTTACAAACTAGAAATAAGAAGCGAGGAGAATCACGAATACGATATTTTAAAGGAAAACAGTTCAAGAAAGACATTATTTATGAAAAATTGCTGATATATTTGTATTAGTAAGAAGGGGCTGTCCCAGTCAGTAAAGTCAGCTGATTGGGCAGCCCCTTTTATTCATTCTACCGAAGGACTATAGTGATTTCATTCCTGAAGATCATGTAGTCAGAGTCATTCATGAGATGGTAGGACAAGTATGAAGAAAAGCTGCAACATATTATCCAGCACACATTCCAACAAATCAAGGAAGCGATTGAGCTTGATAAACAAGTACTAGCGGATTCAGAAGAAACAATTAAAAAAGTCACGTCTGAACAATTAGCCCAAGTGGTGAAACAGGTGGAAAAGCAAGTGACGCAAGCAAAAGTTGAAGTCGAACATAAATCAGATACAGAAGTAAAAAAAGAGGAAAAGAAAATGTATCAAGAGAAACGAAAAATCTATAAAAAGTTGAAAGAAGACGATTTACCAAGGCTCCAAAAATATGAATCACATCAAAAAATTTTTGGTGATTGGAATAGTTTTTCGAAAAATAATAATTATTATATGTTGTATATTGAATTTTTTAACCATCTACAACTCGCTGCTTTTTCTTAATAAGCAGCAACACTTGTGAAACAATTGCAAGCACAGGCAATTCAATCAACGGCCCGATAACTAACGCAAGTGCGATAAGAGGCTCATGTGGAAAAGCTGTTACAGCAATCGCAAGCGCGACAGGCGAGTTTCTCGCTAACGTTGTTAGGCTTAGACTTACTGTATCTTTATAAGATAAATGCATAATGCGCCCGATAAATTGTCCTAGTAAAAAATTAATTATGAAGAACAATAGAACAGGAATCAGTAATAATAAAACAACATTTATATTTTGTAGTAAATATTTACCCTGTGATGCAAACATCGCGACAATTGCTAAACTTAAAAAGACGATTTGAGCAGAGCTGAAAAACGGAATGATTTTATTCTCGAGTGTTTCAGCTTTTCTCATTTTATTCATGAAGAATTTTGTAGCGTGCGCAAGTAAAAATGGTAAGACTAATACGATAACGATGCTTTCTACTAAAACTGAAACCTCTATAGTTTTCATTACACCCGCAAATAAAAATAAATAAATGGGTAGTAGTAATACTTGTAAAATTAAATTTACAGGTAAAATCGCTGTAGAGAGTGCTACATTTCCTTTCGCTATTTCAGTAAATATTAAGTACCAATCTGTACATGGTGTAACCATTAACATAATAAACCCAACCCAAAGTGCCGGGTGATCTGAAAGAAATAATGCACCTAATCCCCAAGCGAGGAAAGGTGTCCATAAAAAGTTAATGGTAAGGCTTGTTCCAGCAAATTTTAAGTTGCGAAACCCAGTTTTTATTTCTTTTAATGGGATGCTGAGGAATAATCCATATAGCATGAAAAATAAGAAGGGGACAATAAAGTTGTCTGAATACATATGTATCATATTAAATTGTCCGAGTACGATGCCGCATGTAACAGCAAAAAGAATAATAAAAGTTTGAATCTTTTCTATAGTGCTCATGAATAATTCCTTTCTAAATATGAATTTCCCTCTCTACATTTCATTATACAAGTAATAAAGTTGTATTTGGGGATGTAATTGTATTGCGACCATTATTTTTATTTCGAGATTTTTTTATTGAAATTTACTTAACTAAAGTAAGTAATTATAATATAATAGCGTACATAAGATAATTAAATAACAAAAAGTTTTAGTTACTTAACTTAAGGTAGCTGTTTGAACTTTTCTTAGAATAATAATTTTTATGATAATGAATAAGAAAGTAGTTGTGTTAGGTGCTCGTGGTTCAGTTTACTCTTCAGAACAAATGGCTCCTATGGAAATGGTAGTTAACTATGTAACAAATGTGCTTGGATTCTGGGGGATTACAAATTCAGAGACAGTTGTTATTGGGGGACACAATTAATATCCAGATCGTTCGCAACAAATCATTGAAGAAGGATAGGATTAGAAAATGTTAAGAAAGTGGCAGCGAAATTTAAATTTAGGATAGCAAAAGAGAAAAACCAACATGGATGACCGAAGGCACTGAAAAAGTGATTGTTTTAAAAAAATAACACACATTTTATCAATATGTTGAAAAAACAAGGAACCCATCATCTGTATATGGTAAGTGATGGGTTCCTTTTTCTTATGAAGTGGACTTTTTCAGTGGCCTCTGGATGACCATGTTGGTTTTTAGTTTAGTTTTCATGTTGAAAATGTATATTTATAAAATAAATGAAAAGTTTGAAAATAGTATTGCAAAATATTATATATGAAACTATAATGAGTTCAAGAATAATCGATGATTAAATTAAATATTCGGAAAATTAAATTAGTTAAAAATGGAAATGAGATAAGGAATGTTGAATGGGGGTTATATTATGGCGAATAAAGTACCGTTTTCGTTTATAGTAGTTATTGGATTAATGTTATTTGCACTATTTTTTGGAGCAGGAAATTTAATTTTTCCAGCGATGCTTGGTCAATCGGCAGGAGAAAATGTATGGATTGCGAACGCTGGATTTTTAGTAACGGGAGTAGGATTACCGCTACTTGGTGTATTAGCATTTGGAATTTCAGGTAAAGACGATTTACAGTCATTAGCGAGTCGTGCTCATCCAGTATTCGGGATTGTGTTTACAACAGTTTTATACTTAGCGATTGGTCCATTATTTGCAATACCAAGAACGGGGAATGTTTCTTATGAAATTGGTCTTAAGCCGTTTGTGACAGAAGGATCAGGGTTTACACCTTTACTTCTTTTCACAATTATATTCTTTAGCATTACTTGTTTTTTTTCGCTCAATCCTGCGAAAATTGTCGATATTGTTGGAAAAATATTAACACCAATTAAATTGACATTCATTGGTATTCTGGTAGTTGTTGCTTTTATTCATCCAATTGGAGATATGCAAGCACCAGTTGAAGCTTATACATCACATGCATTTTTTAAAGGATTCCAAGAAGGATACTTAACAATGGACACGCTTGCATCGTTCGTATTCGGAATTATCATTATTAATGCAATTAAAGAAAAGGGTGCACAAACGAAAACACAAATTATAGTCGTTTGTGCAAAAGCGACAATTATCGCGGCATCTATTTTAGCAATTATTTATACAGCACTTTCATTTATGGGAGCTTCAAGTGTTGCGAAGCTTGGACATCTAGAGAACGGTGGAGAAGTATTAGCGAAAGTTTCTAACTATTATTTCGGATCATATGGTGGAGTATTATTAGGGTTAATGATTACAGTTGCTTGTTTGACAACAAGTGTGGGACTTGTATCAGCATGCTCTTCATTTTTCCATAAGTTATTCCCAAATGTTCCTTACAAAGCGATCGCAATCACGTTATGTGTATTTAGTGCAATTGTTGCAAATATTGGATTAACACAATTAATAGCAGTTTCTGTTCCAGTATTAACAGCAATTTATCCACTAGCAATCGTATTGATTTTCTTAACATTCTTCCAATCACTATTTAAAGGAAGAGCTGAAGTTTATCAAGTGAGTTTAATCGCAACGTTTATTATTAGTTTATTTGATGGATTAAGTGCAGCTGGAGTTAACATTGAAGTTGTAAGCCAAGTGTTTACTAAATTCCTTCCGGTGCAGGAAGTAGGCTTAGGATGGATCTTCCCAGCAATTATAGGTGGATTTATCGGATATGGCATTAGCGTCTTAAAAGCGAAAAATCAAGTTCAACCAGCAACCAGAGCGAATAAGAAAATAGGTTAAGGAAAAGAAGTTATAGAATTTATTTCTATAATTTTTTTTTGGGCTATTATTAATAAGGGTAGAAAAATAAAGTAGTAGGGGAAAAGTACATGAACAAATTTCTATAAAAAGGATAATTATTGTTTCATGATTCGTAACATACTAAAGACATTGGAGGTGAGACACAATGGCAAACAATAACAGTGGAAGCCGTAACGAATTATTAGTTCATGGTGCTGAAAATGCAATTGATCAAATGAAATATGAAATTGCACAAGAGTTTGGTGTACAACTTGGTGCAGACGCAACAGCTCGTTCAAATGGATCTGTTGGTGGTGAAATCACAAAAAGTCTAGTAGCAATGGCTGAACAACAACTTGGCAGGCAGTGGAGCTAACCGCTAAGTGAATTAGTGTAAAATATAGCAAATATTTAAATCAATCTCTTTTGTATATTTATAAAAATATTAACTCTTATAGGAAACGGATTCTCACTCAAAGATTATTGATAATCTTCTTTCATTATCATCTTTGGGTATTTTGTTTGTAAACTTCTTTCCTAAACAATAAACAAACAGTGTTAGGAAGGTGTTTTCTATGCATGATAGGAAGTCTTTTGTAGGAAAAAGTATACTTAAAAATTTAATTTCAATATTGAAATCAATATTTATTATGATATTTTCGAAAGGGAGGAATTTAAAAATGGGTATATTAAGTGGAAATCCTCAAAATGAACCTTTACATTACGGAGAAGTATTTGACATTTGGAGTTATCTTCTAGCTGCACAAGGTGCTATTGCAAGTCATCAAGTATTTATGAATCACACAGGCGATGAAGATTTGAAGAGGTTTTTAGAAAGCTTAATTGAAAATGATATGAATTCGGAAGTAGAAGAATTAAAAGCTCTTTTAAAGGTTAATGGGGTGGCTTTACCGCCTGCTCCTCCAGAACGACCAGTTGCATCTATTGAAGACATTCCTCCGGGAGCACGTATTAATGATGCTGAAATTGCAGCTGCTGTTTCAGCATCATTAGCAGTTGGGCTTGTGACATGTAGTCAAGTGATGGGAAAATGTCTTCGAGAAGATGTAGGAATGTTATTTGGACAATTCCATATGAAAAAAGCGCAGGCAGGTGTAACTTTACTGCATTTAAGTAAGAAAAAAGGATGGGTAGTATTACCTCCCTTACATGTAAAAAACTCTGATCAAGCGTAATAGAAAAATAAAAAGTGGCGTAGGCCACTTTTTATTTTTCTTTATTAGATTCATTATCAAATTGGGATTTGTTTACTGTAGAAGGATCTATATATTCATCTGATATCTCCATGGCATATTTATCATGGTGAATATGATTATGTTCTCTTAATTCATCATCTTCATGCAGTACTACCTTCTTCATATAAATATGAAAGAAAACTTCTACTCCACCTATAATCAAAGCGGCTAAAAATGAAGAAAATCCAATATTATGAGTAGAGTCTAAATTAGTAAATAAGTATGCCAGTAACCAAACTCCAAAGAAGCTTAAGCCAAAATCTGCAATTGTAGCAATCATGTTCCCATATTTAGGTAAAATGAACAAATCTCCAATTAAATAGGCAGCTCCTGTAAGGAAAAGAGAAATCAGTAGTACCCTAGGGATTGAAATACCTTGAAAAATACCGAGTATGATTAATAATACAGCGGTGATAGCTGTATACTTAATTAACAAAGCAACAATATGTTTCATTATTTACCTCCAATGTTTAAAAGTATATAAAATGAAATATTTCATTAAAAACGGGCCATGCTTGTGTAAAGCGTAACCCGTTTTGTTTTGTGACGGAGGTGTATTTATTACATGATATCCCATGGCACGTATTTTATGTTTCGTTCTCCTACACGATACTATTTTGTGGAGTATAAGTATGATTTATGCTAAAAAAAGAAAGTAAAAAATTCCAAAAAAAGGATTAATATTTTTAAATATTTTTATACACATTAAGAACGAGGAGGTGAGACACAATGGCAAACAATAACAGTGGAAGCCGTAACGAATTATTAGTTCATGGTGCTGAAAATGCAATTGATCAAATGAAATATGAAATTGCACAAGAGTTTGGTGTACAACTTGGTGCAGACGCAACAGCTCGTTCAAATGGATCTGTTGGTGGTGAAATCACAAAACGTTTAGTAGCAATGGCTGAACAACAACTTGGCGGTGGATTTACTCGTTAATTTTATATGTTGAATGGATATCGAGGAGAGGCATGCTGTCTCTCCTTTCTCATATATTTTTTTAAAAGTGTATGTTCATCTTATTTAAGATTTACAAATATAAAATATAAGTATTCGAAATTTTATAATTAGAATTATCTGTTGTATCTTTGAACTCTTAAGGTTCTAAATACATAATTAGACTTAGCGAAATGCGAGTATAAAAGACTAGAGGTTTTAAATGTAAACAGCAATTATATTTGTATATTTATATTTAAGAGGAGTAGAGTAAATGAAATATGAATCGTTATTTATAGTTGAGATTTCTGTAGGCAGTGAAAGGGTGACAAGACATGAAATAAAGGCTCATGATGTCATTGATGTCGTTGAAAAGCTTGCTCAAAAGTATTTAAGTAATTGTGAGGGGCATTCTCATAATAAATAAGGGAGAATAGTAATATGACCTGTCATGATGTTAAGAGCCAAACGAAAGAAAAAAAGATTTAAAATGGAAATTATCGAAAAATGATTTGGTAGGTTTGAAAACCAAAATATAATCCATAAATAATAAGTGATATTCCAGATACTACTGTAATAAGAGATAATATACGAGCATTCAAAATTTTTCGGAATATACTAGAAGTACTTGCCATCGTAATATCCCAAATGAAAATACCTAAAATGATACCAAAGCTATATAACAAAAGCTGCTCTTTATTATAGGAAGAAGCGGCTTTTGCTAATATAGAGCCAAAAATTCCAAGCCAAAATAGAATTGTTAATGGATTAGATAAAGACATAAAGAAACCAGAAAAGAAGCTTTTAATAATTGAATCATCATTTCTAGTATTCCTAATACAAATTTGATTAGCGTTTTTTAAACTTTCGCTACCTGTATAGATTAAAACAAAAGCTCCGAAAGACCATAAGAAAAGTTTTATGATATCCTTTTCGAGAAAATGAATCAAACCTAAATAAATAAGTCCCATATAGATAATATCTGCAATTAAGGCTCCTATGCCGAGAATCCAAGCGTGAAAAAATCCACTTCTAATACCTTTTTCTAACTGTGCAGCATTAATAGGCCCCATTGGAGCAGATAATGATAAACCGAAGAAAACATAGCTTAAAAATATGCCCACGTATAACATGCTCCTTCCCACTAAATTTTATCTATATTAAATCTATTCAGTGGTTAAAGTTTGTACAACTAAATAATAAATGTCTTAACATGTTTTTGATAATGTATAAAAAGAGGACAAATAGCCTATATATTTCTTATTCGAAGCAAACGGATCAAATCATTTTTGAATAAGTTTAGGAGGTTTTACATTAACAAAAAACTAGACTTTAATAGTTCAACTAATTAGCGGGAAGCAGAATGGATTACTTGTTTTTATGAAAGTATTTTATTATTCGAGAAAATGGGCACTTTGATGGAATTGTTTCATCATCTCGCAAAAAATATTGCTGCCATTCATAATTATCTTTTTGACCATAATCTTTAAGAGATGGGTGAATAGGAGCTTTGTCATAAGCGGCTAGACGTTGACGTATTAATTTTTTTAGTTTCCGACTGCGTTTCTCAGAGCTCATAATTCCTTGTAAGACCCATCTAGGGGTTAAAGCAAGCATCATACATGAAAAATGTCTACTTTGTCTTTTGGCATGGGCAGGTGTAGCACAGTACACAAAATATGATTCATTATGAAAGCAAAATTCCCAAGTATTCTCCATAGGGTTATTTGGAATGTGCGTGGGCCATTCCTTCTCGTCCAAATAGCTAGTTGTATTAAGTAGAGACCAATAAATATGTTCAAAATCTTCAACTGTAGTTTCCCGCATCAAATTTATTGGTGTATGAATAAAAACAATAAGTGAGGCGTATTGACCTGTGTCTTTAGAACATTCAGTATATGCTTTAAGTAATGCAGCAAAATTCTCGCTAGTATTGGTGTCTCTAGGATCGCCAATGAATCCGTACCGGAGGTGATTGGCTGTAAAGCCGTGTTGGGCTGGAATACAAGGGAATGGTTTATTTTTATCTGTCATTTTCAATTTAAAAGAACGGAAAGATTCTTGTTGCCAATGTGGAAGGTTAATAATGGTTTTTTGTAAAGAGTCTTTATCGTAAAGTATACTCATCTTTTTATCCCTCCTAATTCATAATAAATAGCCTATTAATGATTCAGAAATAGGTGACTAACATGGTTAGGATAATCGTTTTTTTTGTCTATTAAAATAAAATGATTTAACGAAGAACTCCCTGCAATCTAGTTACTTTAATAGTTGATTCCTAATAATGTACAAATTTAAGTAACCATAAAATTTGAAAATTATATAAAGAATATGTAGGTACAATGTTCACATTTATATTTTCTAACTAGTATGGTTTATAACGAAACAAGAAAGGATGTATTATGATGGGGATTTTTAAGGAAGAGAAAATTAAATTTATAGATTGTAAAGGTGAAGAAGTCATTTTGAAAATCAAAATTAAGGATATAAAAAAATAAGGAAGAAGAATTAAGGCTATTTTATTGTCATTAATATTCAAATGTTGATGATTTTAATTACTTATTAAAAATAACTATAGAAAAATGAAAATATTTTCTCTTTTGATTAATGATTTCTTTGAGCGCCTGTTGTTGTTTTTCATAATTAAGATTCTCCTCTCAATAACAATCTATTTATAATTCTATTTTTCAACCACAGTTTTTATGTAATTGTTCTATAAAGAAAAAGACTAACTGCAGCGAGAAAATTATATCCATGAATTTAAGGAGTATAACTATTTCATGGGTTAAGTATAGTATGAACAAAAATTAAACATTTATGTTAAAAGTTAAAAAAGAGCAGTTATTTATTATGACTGCTCTTTAATGGTAAGAAATACAGCCTGGGTAAGAAGCAGGCTGCATTACAGATAGTGTTTGCGAAATCTTGACTTTTATCCCGCTATTTGNNAAAAGCCCGATTGGTGAGGGCTAATAATCAGTGGGGGATGGACACCCCTCACTGATTAAAGTTTCACTTTATTTGTCTTTAGCAACAGAATCTCCTGTATATACGCCAATATTTATGGAAGGGGAATACATATTTGATATTAGTTTCATAGGGACTGCTTTTAATAATCGGGCCGCGTTTATTGATTCAATTTCAGAGTACTTAGTGACTAAAAATACTCTAATTATAGGGTGTAATTGGGATAGACTAAAGAGTTATGAGTTATTGAAAGAAAAAATTTTACTTTTACCATTTTTGGTTTATGAAAATAATATAGAATATTACAAAAGAAGTAAAATGAACATTAATATACATCGTTCGATAGAGGATGTAACATTTAACAGAAATAGAGTAAAAATAAATGCTGATGTTTCATGGCTAGAGGCATTTGATCCTTTATTATTAAAAGAAACATTACAACTATCTGTTTTTGGTTATATAAGGCAGGGCAAACTTAGATAAAGGCCAATTAATTCCCCACATTAAAACAAGAAAGGTAAGGATTACGGCCGTTTTTGTTCGAGTAAGCTGTGTCACTGTAAGACCTTCTTGGTGTTATTCATTTCACTATGATATCGGCTGTCATAAATAAAATGAATCTTTTTTATAAGGGGTATAAGTGATTAGTTATGACCATTACACAACTACAAGTTTTGATTAAAACGGTTGAATTAGGTAGTTTTACGAAAGCAGAAAAAATACTTAATATGACACAGCCTGCTGTCAGTCATGCCATTTCAAGTATTGAGGTAGAATTAGATGTTGTGATTCTTATACGTGATAAGCGAGAAGGTTTAATTGTTACTGATGTAGGAGAAAGAATTCTTGCGGAGTTATCTTTAACGAATTTACCTTCGAACGTACAAACGAGAGAGTTAGAACCACAAGTGTGGCGAGAAATTGCTTTAGCTGTACCATCATTAAAAGAAGCTTCTATTGCTGTTCAGTTGTTTATTGAAGAGTTTAAAGTATTATTTAAAGATTAATATGTAGCATCTCGTAAATAATGGGGTGCTTTTTTAATAAAAAGGATTGACTTATTTTTAGGATGTAACTATAATGATTACATCGGGGTGATGAGCACGTTGAAAATTAGTAGCCGCTTTTCTATAGCTATTCATATTTTATCACTAGTGTCGCATT
>NUMR01000038.1 GCA_002578045.1 Bacillus cereus | reverse complement strand
TTTTTTACTGCTTGCTGTGATGCTCTTAAGTCAACTACTACGTCAGTGGCTTTCTGTTTAATCGTTCCAATTCTATAGACCGGGGATTTATTAGGATTAGAATAATCTTCAACTTCTACGATACGTACTCTTACATCAATACCAAATGGGTCGATGATGCACCAAACATAATCACCTTTACGCACATCACCAAGACCTATCTCTTGCATCTGAACATATGTCAATTCAAGGGAGATGTTAATACTGTCGTTAACATCCCGTCTCAAACGTTCTAATAAACTAGCGTGGTCAGTGTAACGATCATCCCTTACAGGTTTAGCAATTAAAATTCCGTATATGTCGGCTAACGGGCTTCTATATTCTGCGGTGACCACGTAAGATCCGTCGTCTTCGTTTTGTTTTCCAAACCCTTTAATAAACGTGTAGAATTCGTTTGTATCTATTTCCCTTGTAGGGTCCTTAATATTAAATTCATGTCGAAATTGATTGTCGAGGTATCTACTAATACCTTTCGCTACATATATATGCTTTCCTATAATCTCATACTCCGCTTCGAATTTCTCCATCGTCTTTTGTAAAAGGTTTAATGAATTATCATCTCCGAAGTTATCGACTAACACACTTAACGGAAGACCGGTTGTGTCAACACTAAACGTATACCCTGATCCCTTTAAAGAGAAATCCAACATCGCTTCTATTCGTAGCGTTTTACTGACTGTATCGTAAATATAACTACGTTTTTTTAAATCTACAAACGCACGGTGAATAGCGCTACATTCACAAATTATTGACTTTCCTAGAGTTCGCTCTTTATTTTTAGTTATTACATATTCTTCATTGTCATATATGAATGTATTTTGGTTTTGTATAAGCGGATAAGCATGTCTATTTATCTCCGCTTTTTTACCTGTTACAAAAATGTACTTTTCACCATTTACACTATTTGTACGTACGACTTCGAATCCTACTAACATTTCCTCTTCACCTGTAATACTACGTACATATAAATCTCGCAATCAATCACCTACATTCACTTAGATGTAATAAAATCGAAAATCGAACTCTATTTGAAACAATCCAGTTACTCCACTAACAATAAAATCATTCCAACCAGGTTTCAGGCGAATGAATTTCCGATTTGTTTTTCCAAATACTGAAATGCCGTTTTTAAACGCTTGTACTCTATTTAATTCGACTATATCTGATATACTAGTCGCTTCGTTATACTTCCAAGTCTCTTGTGTAGTTTGATTAATAATCGTGAGATTATTAGTTGCGCCTTTTACTCGGATAATTAATGGTAATTTACGAGGATCAATTTCAATATCACCAGCGTTGTAAATACGAAACGACGTCGTTTTGTGTACATAACTAGTATCCTCCGCTATTAGCCCTTGATTTATTTGCCATAAATTAGAATCGAACGTAAATGCATCCAGTGTTGTACCAACAGATTCAGCAAATGGGGTAAATGCTACGAATTCTATTTCAAAGAATCCATAAATACGCTGTTGATCTATGTCGTACTCACTATTACATTTAACTAACCATCGTTTCCCTGGATTACGATTATCAATAATATAAAATGTTTCTTGACTATCAAAAATACGAAATACTTCGTCGCGCAATAAAGCGTAATCCCACATATCAACGGCTTTTAAATAAAAAGAGCAATCGATTTTCCTAGGTTCATAAACCGTTCCAAAATCGATTGCTCCATGCTGTCCATCTATATCTTCCGTTATATGTTTCGGTCTAGGAGACGACGGATTAAAGTCTCTTGTTATGATACCTATTTCTTCTAGATCGTAAACTGTACCATCTAACCGCTGGACTATTGTTCTTAACGTCTGCTCCTCCAATCCGTTACTCCCCTTTCATTGCATGTTTTAATGTTACCCTATCCGATTGGAAATCATCGATGTAATCTGCTGTTGCTTTGGCTAACTCATAGCTGTCCATGACAATCACGTTTTCAATTGTCATTTTACGATTAAATTTTGTATTATCTACGTTGTCTCTTCGCCCAGTACTTGTTGCATATACCGATGGCGATACCGCTTTTGCTAGCCTTGTACTTACCGATCCAGTATCTACCGCCAACATTTCCGGCTTCATCCAATTAGCCATATTTTCAGACGTTTTGATTATTGCGCTTTTCATTCCGTCAATACCATTTACGTAACCTTTGCCGGTATATATACCATAATCACGGAATACACGTGATGGAGAGTGAATCGATAATATACTTTTGAATTTATCCTTGATGCCATTACCGATGTCCGTTATTTTATCCCATATACGACTTGCCATCGATGATATACCGCTTAGTAAACCTTCCATGATGTTCTTACCAATACTCATTAAGTTGATGCCTTTTAAAAAACTAATAATTCCGTTCCACGCGCGAGATATTGTTGAGCTGATACTACTTGAGATTTCAGACACCACGTTTTTCATAGTTTGAAAGGCAACTTGGACGACTGATTTAGCGGTATTTACGACTGTAGAGATAATCGATTTAATAGCGTTCCATACCGCTGAGATTACACTTTGAATAGCTGTCATTACGCTTGAAGTTCCGCTCTTAATCGCATTCCAAGCACCCGAAACAATTGTTTTTACTGTGTTCATTGCGAAAGTAATAATTGTTTTAATCGTAGTGAATCCGTTGGATACGAGCGTTGATACACTTGAAATTGAACCTTGGAAAGCCGATTTGATGAAATCCCAACCTCCGACTACAATACCTTTTAAACCAGAGAATAATAACTTTCCTAAACTTAGTAACCTACCAACCATCATTAAGTTAAACCAATTCCATATCAGTTCAATAGCACCGAAGAATATATTCTTAATTCCTTCCCACATTTTCCCGAAATCACCGGAGAATAATCCGCTAAATACTTGGATAATCCCTTGAATAACCGTTAAAGCTCCTTGTATTACACCTTTAATGTTTTCCCAAACGCCTTGGACAATGAACTGTAAAACGGGCCATATTGCTTGGAATATCGTCATGATTACCGTTAGCGCCGTATTGATAACTGTTTGGATTACGGACCATACGTTTTGAGCTGCCGTTAAAATTGACGTTTGATTCTCATTCCAGAAGGCGACTACTTGTCCCCATATTGACATAATGAAAGAACTAACGGCTGATATAACGGTACTTATCACTTCTTGTATCGCTGTCCATACTGTCATAACACTGTTTCGGAACTGTTCATTCTGTCGCCACATGGCGACTAATACCGCACCAATTCCTACGATTGCCGCTATTGCAATACCTATCGGGCCCGTTATCGCTGCAAATACCGCCGATAGCGCACCGACTCCTCCAACTGCACCAAAAAGGGAAGCGCCTAATCCACCAATAATACTAATGAATGTACCAATTGCAGACATCGCAATACCTGCGACCGTACCAATAATTAAAAATGCGGTTGCGACTGCGGCAACCGTAGCGATTACTGTTTGTACCGATGAAGGTAAATTAGAGAACCAGTTGGCTAATTCTGCGACTTTATTTGATATCGCAGTGATAGCCGGTGCTAATGCATCCGTAAAGGCACGTCCCGCAGCATCCAAAGCGGATTCCATTTTCGTCATGGCGCCCGCCCATCCCTTTAACATGTCATCGGCCGCTTTCTTACTTGCTCCTCCGCTATTTTCAAGTGCTTTGGTCATTTCTCGAATTTTATCCGGTCCAGCGTTCATTAGGTTCAGCATCCCGGAAACCGCCTCTGTACCGAAGATGGTAGACATCGCAGATGCTTTCTGTGCTTGGTTGTATCCGCTCATTCCTTTTTGTAACTCTTCCATGATTTGTGCAAGTGGCTTAAACTTACCGTTAGAATCCGTCGCAGAAACACCCAATTTAGCAAGTTCTTTTGCCGCTTCTTTCGGAGGATCAACAAGCCTTAACAGCGAAGCACGCAATGCTGTACCACTCGATTCTCCGGTACTTCCTGCATCCACCATGATACCGATACTTGCAGACAGTTCTTCTAAGGAAATACCTAGTGCGTTTGCAGGGCCAGCAGCATACTTTAGGGCATAGTTCATATCTAGTACACTCGCTGCTGACTGGTTAGCCCCCTGCGCTAGTATGTCGGCTACTTTCCCCGACTGGCTTGCTTCCATACCAAAGGCGTTAAGTGCGCTTGTCACAGTATCCGCTACAAGTCCAAGGTCTTCACCCGATGCGGCTGCGGCTGATAAGACACCAGGTAATGCTGCGGTTGCTTTAGCTGCATCAAAACCCTTCGCCCCTAATTCGGCGTAAGCTGATGCTACTTGTCCAGTTGAATAGACCGAAGTAGATGCCATACTTAAAATATCGGACTTTACTTGACCGTATGCCCCACCTGTCAAAACAGCGGCTTTACGTGTTTGACTTTCGAATTCCCGGCTGTCAGAGATCATTTTCCCTAGAAAGAAACCCGATGCGGCGGCAGCCGGAGCAAACGAACTTTGCATTGCCTGCCCAGTCTGTTGAACTCTACGTCCCACCTCTTGAACCCTGATACCAACACCCTGAAACGTGTTTTGCCACGATGACATATTCGGTGGTGAAGGTGGCGTCATATTTTGCATTTGATGATTCAATTGTTGTACATGTTGTCCTGCACCTTGGACTGCGGTATTCCATCCACTCATGTTAGGAGTCGGTATATTTATTGAGTGGCTTACTGCTTGTTGAAAGTTTCGCCAAAGCTGCGTCGCTTGTGTCAAACTACTCCTTAATGACGATATATCCGCTAGTAGTTGTACTTCTACTCTATTTTGACTAATTTGTATTCACCGCCTTATCCGTTTTGACTTCGTAAAGCTCGTTCGATATCATCGAATAACGACTCGTTTGCATGAATCTTTTTCGTAAGTCGTTCACGCTCTTTTTCCTTCGCTTCTAACATTCGAGCGTTTTCAGGACGCTTGTATATGTCATCTAGACTCTTTACCTTCTCACTCTGGGCGTTTCGGTAAAATAGTGCTTGAACACTAGCAATTTCATAAGTATCAAGTAGACGTTCACGATAGCCGGTAAGCATAATGTGGTACTCCTTAATGCTTATCTGTTTAGATTCAAGCGTTGACATACCGAAATACCTAAAGCAGTCCGCTTGTAAATCATCGATGTTTATTCGTACAGGCTCTCGAACACTTTCTTCTGTTCCTCGCCCATGCTCGCTAGTAATTTGTTCACTGTTTTCTGGAAGAAAAAACTGTTGAAGACTACCGCCTTATTTACCTTTAAGATGTCATCGAAAGATAATTCTTCGGACAGTAATTTACGTTCAATTTCTGCCTCGATATCTTTTCTTGTAATACCTTCACCTGTATGGATTAACCCGTAATAAATTACGTCAATGAAATCTTCAAGACCGCCCTGCATTGCTTTTTGCACAAATTCAAACGGACCGCCAATGCTATCAATTAATTTGATTGCTTCAAAACTGTATTTAAGTTCGTGTTCTTTCCCTTTTACTTCAAAGCGTGTATATGATTTATCCATGTATGAAAACCTCCGTTAATTAGCTAGATTTATTTACAAAAGTAAAAGGCGAAGTTTCCTCCGCCTTCAAATCGTATATTTATGGTTGAACGACTGAACCGTCAGGCGCTCCAGATGGGATAGTTGTAATTTTACCTACTGATAATCCACCATTTAGTTTCGCCTCAATAGAGTACTTAGAGAACTCTTCATTTTCATGAGAAAGTTCAACGCTACTTAACATAAATGTTCCGCTTTTCGATTTATATTCACCTGCTTTTGCACTACGTAAGGAAACTTCGTGAATTTTAACGAGTTTCTTATTCGTGATAGCTTCCTCAATATAATCAAGTGCCTCATCACCTTCTGTACTTACACCTTCGATAGATACAGACTGTGTTACGTCTCCGTAATCGCTACCGGATTTGTCTTTTGTTTTTAATTCAATTTCACCAGCTTCAATAGAACGTGATCCTGAAGTTTGGTTAAATAATCGAACTGTTTTAGAAGTTCCATCTGCTTGTGGAATGTCAATTAGATATAACGTTTCTTTCCCTTTAAACTCTGGCGATGCTGCTTGTGTTGTCACTGTTGTTTCAGTTGTACCAGCCATCTATATTCCTCCTTAATTTAAAGCCTAATTGTGATAAAACTGAGGTGTTTCGCCGTTACCTGTGTTGCGTCTCCTTGCGGAATCGGCTCACACGACAAAACTTCTGCATATAAAAAACCGATTAGCGTAGGAACCTTTAAACTTGTGTCATACAAGTCAATGGGTCTCCTTTCTAGTCGGTCGATGATTCTATCTTGTATTTCATTTCGGTTAGATACTGTATCGGAATACACTCCGATTTGTATTAAGTGATTTCGTGCGTAATTTTCTTTCGAATATCTGTCGATAGTTCCCGTTAGAGATTCAATCGTTAGAAATGGTTTAGCTTTTCCAGTCAAAGAAACACCGTCATATACCCAAGTAGTAGGTGCGAACTCTTCTAGCGATTTTTTCAGTGAGTACATTACATCATTTACTGTAGTCATCGTTATAACCCTCTCGCTGTTCTCTGTACCGTTTTCTCCAAGTCGGATACTAACGGTTGCTCGCCTTCAACCATCGTCTTACGCATAAAACCTTTTTTCGTTTTGTGCGTATATTCTTGAACGGCTGCGTATTCGACATCTGATCCGTAAGACCATCCTGTTCTATCACCGTTGAAAGGTTTTACACTCGGCGGAATACTTCCCGCTAAATTACCTGACTCGACAGGCGCTCTGTTCGAAGCTGTATTTGCCTGTAACCTCGCATGTTTCTCTACCGTATTCGCAACCGGTGTTTTATACCGGTCATGGTTATTCATTCGGTATATATTTTCCATGCCTTTAATCCTCGCGTTGACCTTCACTAAATCACCCTCTTTACGACTACTTCTCGACGATTGACTCTACCTAAACCTCGTTCATCAACAAGTATGATTACATATTTGATGCCGTTT
Organism: Bacillus cereus; assembly: GCA_002578045.1. GTDB lineage: Bacteria > Bacillota > Bacilli > Bacillales > Bacillaceae_G > Bacillus_A > Bacillus_A cereus_AK. The sequence goes on along the minus strand of NUMR01000038.1, from coordinate 11,697 downwards.
CTTTCGAGGCATTCGACGTTATTTAAATCGGTATCAAGGCGGAAAGTAACCAGTGCCTCACCTTCTTTTACGTCAGTACCTGCGAATTTTACGTTATCTTCAAGCGTGAATTTCTTCCAAACGACTTGAATTGTTTCTTTCGTAGGCTCACCGCCGATTACTTCGCCTGTAATCGGGTCTTCTTCCGAAATACCTTTTCGCCATAAAATAATAGACTCACGACGATTCTGTTCGATTAATTCACGATTGGCTCGAATTTGTTCGATGTCTTTTTCGGTCAGCACTCGCTATTCCTCCTCTCCGATAATGTAATTTAAACGAGATGAACACTGAGGATGCGGACTAATCAATTGAGTTAGTAAACTTTCTGGAATCTTTTTCGGATATCTACCTGGACCTAATCCGTAAGCGTCGCGTCTGGCTAACTTGTAACACATATGCTGTGAGTGATAACGATGTCGATGTCCGTTATCTATTAACTTGTAACCTGTGACAATATCACTCTCGTTACCGTTATAAATAGTAGCCGCTCGATGTGCGTTATTACTCTCCGTAATTGCTACACGTTCGATTTTCCATTTCTCGTTATCGTGTACTTCTCGTATTTTCTGAGAGATTGAACTAATACTTTCACCTTTTAGTACAGCAGGGCGAATTACTTTCTCTAACTCAGCTCGCATATCACCCGCTAGATTCCACACTCGGTTAGACAGAATTAAACCGTCCTCACCTCTCCGTTTAAGCATGTATCTTACAACTTGCTGATTTACGGAATTTAAATCCTTTATTTTTAATGGTGTTTCTGCGAGTTTAGAAGTCGTCCAATTCGACGTATCATTTATCATTTTTTCGAATGACACTCCTGCCTTCTTGCGAAACTCCTTTTCGTAATAGTCTAAATCCCGTAACAAAGCGTTTAATCTACCTCGTTTAATTACACCATCTTTTTGATAATCGTTAATTAAATCCAATAAAAAAAGACGTATTAGCATGATAGCACCTACCGTCTCTTCTACTTGTTTTTCGTTCTCTTTTCCGTATTGATTCGATATTTTATCGAGCGCTTCGTCAAATTCGTTTTGTAATTCACTCACGGACGATCAACTCGCTTAGCAATTCGAAAGCTAGAGCCTGTTCCGTCGTATTCCGCTCGTTTGCTACTCCATAAGTCATAATAATGTTTCGCTAAGTCACGATAATTCTTAGATACACTGGACTTATCTACGCTTTCTTCACCATCCGCATATTTGAACGATGATGCTTCAGTTGTTGCTTTCGCCATTAAATCTACATAGCGATAATAAAACGTAACTAACTGCGCTTGTTTTTCGTTAAGAACGGTTAGCGACGAAAAGCCATTTGCAAATAAAGTCTCATCAAAAAGCATTTCGTCGGCTTGCAACCGCTGTTTCAATTCTTCTACGCTAATAAAACCTTCCGTCGCCATGCCATCACTCCTCTGTAGTTACTTTAGGGGTACGCTTGCGTGTAGCAGACTTTTTCGGTGCTGACTCACCTTTTTCACCCGTACCTGCTTGCGCTTCGATAATTTCGACGTAACCAATCGACGATAAATATAGCGCCGATTTTTCATCGGTTTCAATTTGTGAGCCGATACCGTGTCCATCCACGATACCGCCCACTACTTTTACTTTAGTCATTATTCAGCCGCTACGTCAGCATGGAATAATAACGATGGTTTTTCTACAATTGGGAAACCTGCTGCTGCTACACGAATTACTGATTCGATTGGTTCGAATTTGTCATAAGCGCGTAAATCAATACCTGGTTTGTATTCGTTTTCTACTGTTGGGCCATATACAAAATTACCTAGACCTTCTGAAACGAATACAACACGGTATTTAGACATGAACTCAATCACTTCATCTTGTCCTGTGTAAACATTACGTACAGTGATTTTACGTTGTTCCACAATTTGAATTGGCGGTAATCCATAACCTGCTAAAACATCGTTAACTTCCATAATTGATACGCGTGTAGCTCCGTCTTTTGCTACGCCACGAGCTTCAGCAATAATACCTTTGTTCTTTTGTAATAAGGATTGTGTTTCTCGAGTCATCAGAATAACATCAGCTTTTTTGCCGTTTGTATCAGCGTATTTATCACTCCAAGTGATTAAATTGCCAATAGCATCAGCATTTGCATCTGTCCAAGCGTTTGTGCCAGTTAAAGCAACTTTATGATCTGTTGGGATACCATAATCAACAACGATTTTCACACCATTTTTGTTATAGTCGAATTTCCCTTTCGTTACAGCTTCTAATTTCGCAATATCAACACGGCGTTGTAATGCTTTTACTAAGTCTGCACCTTTTACGATTAACTTTTCAATCATTGCTCTATGTTCAGCATCAGAACGTGATTGATTCAATGCAAGTAACTCTTCTTCTGTTGCAATATATTTAAGACCCATTTTAGCGAGTTCGCCCATTTTAGAAGCAACTGCATCACGGTCAATTACTGGTGGCTCTGCACCATATCCAATCATTGCTGCAATATGATTCGTCTTTTTAATTACGTCATACGCGAAAGTTGTTGAGAATACTTCATCATTTGGCAAGAAACGATCCGCTAATGTTGGGGCGTCCTGTTTTTCCTTTTCTAATGAATCAACTAACCCACGTAGTGCTGGCTTTTGAAATTCTTTTAATTGAGTAATACCCGACATTTAATTTCCTCCTTATATTTACGTTAAATGGCATAATAAAAAGTCGCTTTATTTGGCGACTTGATTAGATGTGTTTAACATATCGAATTAATGGTGTTGCTTTCTTGAATGAATCGGTTACGCCTACAAGCTTCGCTTCATAAACAGACCCTCTAATAACTACTTGACCAACCACTCCATCATTTTTACCATCGCAATCCCAATCGACAACAAGGAGAGCAAATTCATCGAATCCTGGCTCAAGTGTACCCGGTGTTTTTTCTTTATAAGGTTCAAATTTACCTGTAGTAGTATTACGCGCAATTGCTGTACCGCATTCAATGTACTTTGCACCAAATTTAGCCGCATCTAATGTAGCCCCACCTTCGATGTATTGTAAATGCTCGCTCGCTAAAATATTTTTACCACTTTTAAATGGTTTTTCAGTAAATTTAGGTGTATAAATAGGCATTTAATTTCCTCCTCTTATAATTTTCCTTTTGCTTTTAATTCAGCGTATAAATTACGACCAACATCTGTTGGGTCCTTTGGTTCTGGATTACCTCTTCTTGGATTACCAGGTGAAGGGTCAGCCCCAGTATTTAAAGGTAAAATTACTTGTTTTACAGATTCAAGGGACACTTTTAATTCATCCTCTGAATCACCTTTTAACAAGTCTTTTACTAAAACAACTTGTTCAGGAGCATATCCAGCACCAACTAAGAGAGTTTCCTTCTTAGCATCTAAAGTTTTCACCTTTTCATCAGCTACTTGCTTTTCTAAGTTTTGATATAACTCTTTATACTTTTCTTGTTCTTCTAAATTCTTACGTTCCGCTTCCTGGCGTTCTTTTTCCGCCTTCGCATCCGCTTCTGCTTGTGCTTTTGCCAAAGCTTCAGCAATCATACGTTGAACATCTTCATCCGTATGTGTTGACGTAGGTGGTGTTGGTGGCTCAGGCGGATTTGGCGGGTCTTGTGGGTCGCCAGGATTAGGGTCTGAAAAGTGTTGTAGATTTCCTAAGTGTAATCTAAATGATGGTTTCTTTCGTTCTACTAACTTCATCTACTTACTACCTCCGTATGGATCAGTTTTTTGTATTCGTCGTTGCTGTTCATTTGAAATCTCTTGTTTCTTGGCGGTGATATTCTCTACGCCTAAACGGTTCATTGCTCCGGCAATAGATTCGAATCCTGCCGTCGTTTCTTCCGTTAATAGTTCAACTAATTCTTTACGATTATCCGGTAAAGGAAGCACAAATCGTATTTCATTGTCGTAATCGTCTCCAATAGATTTAACAATTTCTTTGTCATAACCGAATATTGGCTTATTCACCCTCGCTTGTAAGTAGCGAATGGTTTTTTCATGCAATTCTTCTAATCTCGGACCCCATGACAGCCAATGTTCTTCGGTTTCTTGGATGATATCGTGGAACAATACATGCAAAGTCTCACTATTCAAACCTCCGAAGTTCATTTCAGATGGCACAATTTGAGGTAATGAGGTGATTTCATGCAATGCACCTTTTACCCTCGCATACTGGTCTTTAAAAGCATCTTTCCAACGGAAACCACCTTCAACCTTTTTGATATCTGGTGTTTTTCCATCCATGCCACCCTTTGCCTCAAGTACAGCGCCTGGTGCTATTCGCATTTTATCAGTTGTTCCATCAGGCACGTTTAGTAAGGCTGTCATAGAGAACATTTCGAACTTGAGTGAATCAAGAGCATCTTCATTCATGCTGTTTAATATGTCTGTTTGCTCTTTCATATCATCAACTTCCGTATTATCAGCTGCCGAAGCACTTAAATCATTCACAGGGAACAGAACAACTGGAATGAAGTCTATGCCCATTGATGTTTTAGGCATGATTTGTTTGATAACATTCAGTGATTTATCATAAATAGCCTCTTCTATGAAGCACTTACCATCTTCTAAAACAAACGTTTGTTTATATATAACCTCTTTATCATTAAGACGTTTGAAATTAACGAAATGAACAGCTTCTAATTCGTCGTAATCATCATCTGAATAAATCGGAATCACTTCTATATCAGGACGGAAAACCCACTTGATTTTACCGCTTTTCGGATTAAAGACGATTTTACAAGCGACCCTACCGACAATCAGGCGGTCTCTTGCTGCCTGTATCAGCTTTTCCCGCATCTTGTTGTCTTTCCAGAGCTTATATAACAACTTTTCATAGTTATCTGCTCGTTGATTCTCAATCATTTGTGCGTCAGATGGCTTATAATCCATTTGCAACATTTCGTCAATCGAATCAATTTGTTTTGGAGAAACGGAAATACCATGTTTACCAGCCATTTGCCAACGTGCTTTCTCATTAATCATGACTTTGAAATAGTTCGTAGCATAACGGGTTGGGTCATAATCCAATCCATCGGGTCGTGGTAAATCTCTAGCTTTAACAAGTTGTCCCGTATTTGGATCTACGTGCTGCTTCCCATCGTAATACTCGTAATATCGAATTTGCCTATTGATACGATTCCAAGTTTCTTTCCCGATAGCTTGCTGCCATGGTGAAAATAGAAGATCATCCATATCATGAGGATTCAATATATTGTAGTCTGCAATCGGTTGATTCATTGTTCACCTCCTTTCTATCGCATTCTTTTAGCGATGGTTCTTACTACTGTCGAACTATTTCCTGCTGCCGAAACAGCCATTTCTAAACTGTCCGGTAAATCATCGTGCATATTCGTACCATAGTACTGAAATTGTTCTAATAATAAAGAATGTCTTCTATCAAACTGAATTTCTCCATTTTCAATACGAGGTATCAACGCTTCTATACGTAATTCCTTATTAAATCGTTGCTTCACCTTGTGTAAACGTGTATCTGCTGGATAGCCAACTGATACTAGCTTTTTTTGCAACATATCCGCAAAGAATTCTTGAGCCGCTTGAGCTTCAACGGCAATTACATCTGGCCTGAAATGCAACACATCTTTAGTGATTACCTTCATAAACTCATCCGGTTTAACTTTTTCACCATAAGAGCCAATCACATAAATCGTATCGTTCTCTTTATGCTTCGCTACAACAGAAATAGCGGAATAGTCACCACGTTGTTTACCCATAGCTAAGTCAACGCCCATTGAAATGAAGTATTCTCCATTCAGGAAATTTCGATTTAACTCTCTATCGTTCCAATAATTAAAGTTGTCAGGATTAAATATCATAACTTCTTCATCAATAGGGTTATTTTGAAGCTCCGTATTAAAAGCTTTGCTACCATTATCCCATTTGAATTTCATAAGTTTAAATACCGGCTGCACTTCTCCCCACAGAACCTCGGCACCATCAATCATTTCGTCATGGTGAGCCGTAAAGAATAATTCAGCATCTCTTGCTCTTGTTTTATTCTCCCTATCTTTATAAATCGACTCACATTCAGCCCACAAATCTTGCCTTGTAGGAGGAGTAATTAACGCTTGGTATTTACGAGATTCAAAGTCAGAACGACGCTCCATAATATCGATTAAAAGCGACTGAGGATGCACTGTCGTACCCATAAATACAATCGCTGTACGCTTTCCTTCTGGATCACCAAGGGGAATTACAACCTGAGCAAACCAATCCTTTAATTCTTGCCGTAATTGCGCTGTATTTGTATTCCGTTTATCTTCTAAATCATCACATACGATTAAATCAGGACGCTTACCATTCCAATTTCGACCGCGTAGAGCCTGTCCGGTAGAAGCTGCTTGAACCAAAGTGAGTAATTTCTTCTCATCTTTTCCTTTTGGATCCCATGCAATGAATTCAGAAGTATTATCCCTTGGATTCATTTGCTGTTTTGTATGCAACAACGGACCGAAATCACGTCTTAACTTCTCATTACTTTGTAATTGGAGCTTAATCCACTCTAAATTGGCACTAGATACGCTAGGAGTTTCCGAAATTAAGATGATATAGAACCTTTTACGGTAGCAAATCTCATGAATCGGAAAAGCCTTCGATAAATATGAGGATTTCGCATGAGAACGAGGTGCCGCAACAGCTACACGCTTATTAATCTCTTCATTAGATACAACATTCATAATGTCGCATATCTCTTCATGGAAATGCGGCGCATATTCCGTAATATCATCTAAATTAAAATCGTCAGGGACCTTAAATTTAGGAATCCAGTTACCTGTATTGTCCTTATTTCGGTTTTCTCCAAAGTAGTTATAAGCAAAGAACAATAAATCAGTCTCGCCACGATTAATATCCTGAAGGCGGTTATATTCATCGATATATGTTTTTAGTTCTAGTTTTTCGTCATCAGTTAGTTTGTTTCTATTACGAACTCTAGGAACAATGTATCTTTTTAACTGCGTTATTTTCTCCATGCGTTCTTTTCTGTCAAACCATTCTTCATTTATCCAAGCGATATAGACCGCCTCCTTCCATAATTTGTTTGACTATGTGTAAAGTAATAGCTATAATGAATGTAACATAACGTTAATGAATTACATTTAAGAATTAAGGAGTGATACATATGGCTGGTGTTGTCCAACCACTTCGTACCAAACGTGATATCGATAAAATGAAAAAAGCGTTAGCCGGGAAGCCACGCGATCTATTGTTGTTTATTATCGGCATCAATTCAGCATTACGTATTTCTGATATCCTTAAGTTAAAGGTAAAGGATATTCGTAACAGCAACTTTGTTACTATGCATGAAAGTAAAACGAGTAAGGCGAAAAGATTCCGTTTAAATGAATCCATTAAAAAAGCTGCTCAGGATCTGATTCCTGAAACAGCTAAGGATAGTGATTGGCTATTTCCTTCTCGAAAAGGTGATAAAGCAATTTCTCGTGTTCAAGCTTATCGCATTTTAAATAATGCTGCTGAAAGAGCTGGCGTTAAAGTAGAAATGGGTACACATACTCTCCGTAAGACATTTGCTTATCATGCTTATAAAAAAGGCGTTGACTTAACATTGTTACAATCTATCTTAAACCACTCTAGCCAACGAGAAACACTTCGTTATATTGGTATCGTGCAAGAGAATATTGACGATGTATATGTTGAAGTGAATCTGTAAGACTGCATCTTGACGATGTGGTCTTTTTTGTTTTACACTTGCATAAAGTCAAAAGTTAATTTTGATACGCGGATTTTTAGTGTGCCTGGCGACCGCCTTGTGTTTCAGAAGGCCCCGGGGGTTTTATTACTTTGCATATTTAATACGTATTTTCGTATATATAATGTAACAGAAGGATATTCTGTAACATTCAATTATACTTAAAAACCTTATTAAACCAACGTTTATGAGGTTTATTTTATTTATTTTTCATTTACTACTTTTATGCATTCGTTATATCAACGTTTGTAGCCTGTGTTATGAGTACAATTACTGTATAAAATCATGCATAAACTGCTGAAAAATTATGATGGTGTGTCTGCCTTGAGCGGGCGACTGACTAAATGGGAACTATTGAAACCATATATAACCTAGTTCCCTCTATTATATAGTCCTTACAATTCTTCCTTCCCATCGTTGCTGATTCTTTCCTCGAACTGCGCAATCTCATTATCTAACTCTTCATAGTTAATACCATCAGTTTTCCCTTTCGATTCTACTTCTACTTTTTCAGTGAGCATATCATGTACTTGTAATACGAGCTTTGCCATTGCGGCATTCTTATCGCTGATAGCAATTTCCCCCATGGATGCTAGTAATTCAGGTAACTGATCTTGTGTATTACGTACCATTTCTCTTTTTAATTCTCTTTCGAATAGTGGGTCCTTTCGCCATTCCTGTAAGGAACGTCTGGATACCCCACATAACTGAGCAATTTCTTCAAATGTTTTACCGCCTTTTTGAGGTAAAGATAAATACTTAATTGCTATTAGATGTTCTGTATTTAATCGTTTGAACGCCATAATGTAGTGCCTCCTCTCTTAAAGATACAAGATTAAGATATAATTTCATGGTTAAAATGGCTGTATCCCTTGTGGTTCTAAGCGTGAACCCTGTTTTTGGTTGTCCGAGTCATGTCGTCTTTTCGGCTGATTTGTCCGAGTCATGTCGTCTTAGTTATCAATTAGCTTTCTTTAATTGAGAATCACTGTAGCATTTATATACATAATCACGAAACTCTTTCGTCGACATTCCGTTAATATCGGCTAAATAGTCGATTAAACTTAAGAACTTTTTATCGTCCAACTCAAATCTGTGTTTGTTATTATCGAACCATTCGAATGGATTTTTGTTGTTTTTACTGGCGTTTAATTCCCTTGACAACGGAATCATATTTTTAAATGTGGTTCCACCATGTCCAGTTGTAATTGCGATGAAATGATCAAGTTCATAGTCAGTGCTACCTGTTAATGCACATGCACCATTAAAGTAAGTAGTTATTTTCTCGATTTGTTCAGGCGTTAATGTATCTGGCAAAGCGTTTTTTCTTGCCCGTCTAATTTGCTTATATGAGTTATGTTTCGCTTTATTTTCCCGTCTACTTTTACGTTGCAATTCCATAAACTTTTCTTTATTTGCAGCGTAGTATCTTCGGTTATAATCTTTGACATGCTCTACGTTACGATTACGGTATTTTTTAGAGTCTTCAGCATCGCACTTTTTACAACAGTTTTTAAATCCGCTAGGTGTTCGCTTGTTTTTACCGAAATTAGTTAACGGTTTCCATTGCTTACATTTACCGCAATCTATACATGGAACTCCTTCGTCGTTAATTACTTTAATCTCTATTTCCCTACGTTTTCGTGCCATTTCATCACCTCATTTCTTCTCAATGTCTTTCTCTACATCAGTAAGCCTAATAATAAAACTGTAATCAGGTCCGTAATCATCATTACCATGATTAATAATTGTGGTCCTTGTTATTACTCTTCCATTATCTAAGTAGGCATTAAGCTTCTTAATTACCGTATCTTTATCAATAGGTTGACGAATATGATCATTTAGTTCATCTAAGCGATTATCAACTTCATAAGATTTCGTTAAAGCTTCTGTTACCCATTCCGATAATATCTTTCGTTCACTAACGAGCTTCCTTAACTTTTCATAATCCATTAATGACCACCTCATTTCTTCACATTAAACATTGCCTGTAACGTCTTATCCGGCTCACAACCCTTTCGATAAAACACGTTAGGATTAAATGTATATCTCTCCGGTTCATTACCAACCTTTATCCTCGCCACCACATAGCTTCCGTCTATCGTCATTTTAGGTAACCTACGCCCTAATGTATCTGAGTTAATGCCAATCGCTTCTGATAATTCCTTGCGATTGAACCAACGTATTTTCTTCGGATCTACTTCTGACGGATTCTCGCATAACGCATTCGTATCATAATGAATGAATGGTAACATACGATAAATCAGTCCAATATCAGTCGCTTTCACTTCACGATATACTCTTCTAATCTTTGCTGTATAAGACTTCACAACGTACCGATTGCTAAACACACCTCGAAAATGATAACGAGGATTTACCGCATATACTCCTTCTTCTTCAGTGATAATCCTGTATTTCATGCATGCCTTAATAAAATCATAAAAGGAACTTCTCTTATGTTTTAATTGCAGTACATTCATCATGTCAGTAGTGGTCATTGCTGTTTTATTCGCATTTACCAACGTACCACCATCATAACTAACGTAGCACTGTAACAGCATCAAATAACCGCATTGTGCAGTAGTTAATACACTGTATACTTCATGGAGAGTATCCATATTAGAAGCTGTAAAGTCCGCTTGCCTACCTATTCGGAAGTTGTCTAACTCCACCTTCTCTTTATAAGCATCAGATTGTGCGATACTTATCACTTTATGAGATGAACTTGGCGCCGAAATACGTTTTTCTCCAGATTCATCTACATAAGAAAAAACACTGCCAAAATAGCGGTGTTCATTAGTCATTACCTAGCACTCTACTTTCCTTCTTAATTCTTCACGAATACGTTCATATTCTGCTTGTTTCTTCTGTAACTTCATATCGAGGACTTTTGCTTCCTCTTTGGTCTTGCACACTCGGAATTTCCCATATATCTCTGTTATTTCACCTTGTAACTGGTGCATTTTCCTGTTCGAATAATAACTCACATACTCTTCCTTGCATCCAGGACAGATGAAATAGTGCTTATCTACTCGATTAGGTAAACGCATCTTATGGAAACGAACAGTAAATATATGATTGCACTTTTCGCATTGAGCTTTAAATGGTTTCATAATCACTCACCTCTATCATTTGAACCACATTTCAACAGAATCTTTCTTTTCTGGAATAGGATTATCTCTCCACACTTGAAATAAGACCTTACCAACACGATTAATCATGTCTTCATCTTGTTCTTCATATCCAGCTTCATAGAAAATGCCATGTAGCAATTCATGTACAAATGTTTCTTCCATTCGATCAGGTGGCAAATCAGCATCAATTTTGATAACTAAATCATCATAAATAATTTGTCCTAACACACCATGTTCTTTAGCCATACCTTTAACTGGGACAACTTTATATTTAACGCCACCAATCTTATAATACGTGTCTTTCATCTACCACTCACCTCATCGATAAACTCTTATATAGAATATAAAACAGATACTTTTCTATTCTATTTTTGTTGCATACCACTAATCAGCATACCTTTTACTAATTCAAATGCTTGCTCTTCGCTAAAACCTGCTTCTACTGATGCTTCATACATGATATACATGTGTTTTAATGGTACCTGTATATTTTGTTTAAACTCTTCTAACACTTCTGTCTCTAATTTTACTTTGTTTAATATCTCTTCAAATAAACTCATTCATCTTCCTCCTCTATTTCCGTTCGTTGTGTTCGTTTGTTTTGTTAGGATTCATCTCTTATCGCCTTCAATTGTTCTATTTCTTTTTGCAATGATATTTCAATGTCTCGATTTCGTTCTTTCTCTTTCTTATTTTCTAATACGGAGCAGAATACAATTCCGAGCAAAGAGCCCACACAACAACCAATTAAGAAATCTAACCAATGCATTTCCCTCACCCCTTATCTTTCCTTAACAACA
>NUMR01000037.1 GCA_002578045.1 Bacillus cereus | reverse complement strand
ATATTTATGCGACGCTAGTGGCAAAAAATGAAAAGAGATATTGATGAAGATACGGATACAGATGGCGACTCCATTCCTGATCTTTGGGAAGAAAATGGGTACACGATTCAAAATAAGGTCGCTGTAAAATGGGATGATAAATTTGCTCAACAAGGGTACGTTAAATATTTATCAAGCCCTTATGAAGCTCATACAGCTGGAGATCCTTACACTGACTGGGAAAAAGCAGCTGGGGATATTCCAAAATCTAATGCAGCTGCAACACGTAACCCATTAGTAGCAGCTTTTCCTAGTATAAATGTAGATATGAGAAAAATGATTTTATCTAAGGATTCTAATTTATCGAATTCCGCTGAGACCCATTCAAATAATAGCTATACTTATGCAAATAGTGAAGGGGTAAGTATTGAAGCTGGCTTTGGTCCTAAAGGATTTTCTTTTGGGGTCAGTGCTAATTATCAACATACAGAAACAGTTGGTTCTGATTGGGGAAATTCTAAAAGTAACACAGAGCAATTTAATTCTGCTTCAGCAGGTTACTTAAATGCTAATGTCCATTATAATAATGTGGGAACTGGTGGAATATATGATGCTCAACCAACCACTAGTTTTATTTTGCAAGACTCTACAATTGCTACCATTACAGCAAAATCTAATGCTACTGCTCTAAGCATACCATCAGGAGATCGATACCCTGCAAGCAAAGAAGGAATTTCTTTAAGAACTATGGATGATTTTAATTCTCATCCTATTACTTTAAACAAACCTCAATTAGATGCAGTATTAAACAATGAGGTAATAAAGATAAATACTGATCAAACTGATGGTAAATATGGAATAATTGGAGTGGATGGTAAGGCTGAAATAGGTGATCGATGGAGTCCGATTATAGACGAAATAAAGGGAAGAACAGCTTCAATTATTATTGATCCAGATGACGGAAAAGCTTTAGAAACAAGAATAGCTGCTAAAGATTATAAAAACCCTGAAGATAAAACTCCAAGTTTAACAATTAAAGAAGGACTTAAAATAGCATATCCTGAATCGATTAGTGAAGATAAAGATGGAATACTATTTTATGAATATAAAAGTGATGAAGGTAAAGTCACTAAAAAACAACTTAGTGACGAGAATATTATGCTTTATTTAGATGAAGATACTTCAAAAGAATTCGAGAGACAAGTATCTGATGGGAGTGCTAAAGGATTATATGATATAAAACTAACACCTAAAATGAATATTACTATCAGATTAGCTACTGTAACACTTGGATTTGATGATCAATTTAGTGCTTATTCATGGGAAAATGCAACTTGGTCTGATAAATTCGGTAATCTTAGACTTGGTTCTTTAGCTATACCTCAAGAGTCTAAATATACCATTCCTAAAGATAAGGTAAAACCAAATTATGATTATTTAATTACTGGTTATATAAAACATGATTTTACAACTGATGATGAATCATTAGGTATAGCCGCCTTCACGAAAAAGGATAATTTTGAAATGTGGAACATGGGGACATCAATTTTTCCACAAAATTCTGGAGGTGAATTTAAAAAATTCACTATAAAAACACAAAATATTTCTGAAGATTATATACTTGATTCCATTCAATTAATGAAGAGAAATAATGATGTAAATAAGATAGATAGCTATCTTGATGATATTTCAATTATCCCTATAGGACCTAACAAATCTAGATAACTATTTCAAATTTAAGATTTATAAAACTCCTGTTGAAGTTTCTAATTAACTACGTAGTTGAGTAAGAGAGGTAGTGGCAACTTGTTAATCTAGGGGTCACCATACATGCCCATCAACTTAAGAATCTTCACTCTACCCAAGTGTAAAGAAAATGTTATTCTTCATAAAAATCTAACTAGAAAGGATGACGTTTTTTATGAATCTTGGGTGTTTCTGCACATCTCCTCAAAAAGTGGGAATCAGAAAAAAGCAAGCTTTTCTTGAACTGTACCCTATAAAATGGACAGTTTAATAAAAAGACCTTTAAAAATTAGGCACTTAAAAGATGGTTCCGGTATTGTACCGGGGCATTTTTAATAAAAAAATCCTATAAAAATATAGCGCTCTTAAAAAGTTTTGTTACAAATTTATTATGTTTGACTTAAAAAAAGGAACGTAATATTTATTTGTAGAAAATTTTAAGAGTAAAAATAGAATGACTATCTGTGATAAGAAATGGGGGGACTTTTATGCTAACAAATGATTTAGATTTCCGATTAGAACCACGTTTAAAAGAACTGTATGAACAACATAAAATAAGAGCACAGAAGATAGACTGGGGTTAGCATGAGTTTTTACCATGGGATAAGGGAATGGACTTTAAAAGAGTTCCTTGGGATGAAAGTCAAGTTACTCTTCCTTCTGGTGTAATTACAGCCATTGAAACAGCTTTATTAACAGAAGTGAATTTACCTTGGTTTACAACGTATTTATCTACGACTTTTAAAGGGTCCCTTTCTGTTATTACAGACTTTATTCATACTTGGACCTCAGAAGAGGATCAACATTCGAATTTATTGGAGACATATTTACTACTCACTCGAAGTGTGAACCCTAAACGTATACATGAATTAAGAAAGTCAGTCGTTGAGGGTGGATTTGAGCCTGATTTTCATACACCAATCGAAGCCATGACGTATACGACGCTACAAGAACTTGCAACGATGGTGTTTTACAATAATGTCGCTAAGGTTGCAAGTAAGCATGATCCAGATCTTGCTACATTATTACGTCGTCTTGCCAAAGATGAGACTCTTCATTATGCTTTTTATCGAGACGTCATTCGAACACATTTGGAATTAGAACCTAATTATTGCTATCATATTACCAATGTGATTAAGAATTTTAAAATGCCAGGTGCCGTCATGCCTGATTTTGAAAATAGAATGGCTGTAATTGCAAAAGAAGCGAACTATGGACCACTACAATATTTTGATCAAGTACTTGATGTAGTGATTGAGTATTGGGGGTTAAAAGCCTTAAGACCAATTGCACCTCTAGCTGAAAAAGCAAGAATTGAAATTTTAGAGTACCACACAAGATTGAAAAAAATAAGGGATCGATTTGGTCGTTTTCAAGGGATAACTGATCTACGTTAATGAGTAGAGGTTTCAGAATATGCAAGGGGGAATTCCCCTTCCCTTTATGGGAAATCTGACACACTCCCTATGTTTTTTGTGCTATTTTTATTCGATTTGATTTTTAAAGAAAAAGTAATTGACAACAAAAATAATTTTATGATATTATAAAATATTTGATAAAAAATCACATATATGTTAAGGTTAAGAAGGTTACCATATATGGAGGTGGATTATATGTTTCAAATTGGCGATAACATTGTTTATCCAATGCACGGAGCAGGTATAATTGAAGCCATAGAAGAAAAAGAATTCTCAGGGGAAAAACAACAGTATTATGTCATAAAAATGTCGATCAGTAATATGCAAGTCATGATTCCTACGGGTAAAATATTGAATTCGAATATACGCCCAGTTACTGATATACGTGCATTAAAGCACATTATACACATTTTTCAGCATGAAGAATCATGTAAATTACTGCCGTGGAAACAAAGGCATAAAGTGAACACGGACAAAATAAAAACGGGTGAAATACAAGAAGGTGCTGAAGTTGTACGCGATTTAATGCGTATGAAGAAAGAAAAAGCACTGAATACAAGCGAAAAAAAATTGTTGGATGATGCATATAAGTTTTTGGTCAGTGAACTAGAATTAATTAAAGGAATCACTGAAAATCAAATAAAAAGTTTCTGTTAAGGTTCATTATAGATAATGTATTATATCCCCCGAAAACATCCTGAATTTTTCGGGAATGTGATGAGTATTAAAAGCAAATCATTTCAAAGACATTCAATTTCTTCAACTCACTTTTAGAGTAGGAACCTCTTTTGTTATTACTTCAATCTAATCCATTTTTATTTTTAAATTTATTTTACGAACATTCGAAGTTTCATCAAATAACTCGATTAAATAGTCACTTGATTTTTGCAATCCTGATTCACACTGGCACGGCCAAGGAGCCGTAAGGATGAAAGAGAGGTAGGGCTTTCATTGTTTTAGGTAATATACTATCTAAGTCATTATTTCTAGAAGAAAAAACAATCAATCTCACCGCCATCTTCAAGAGTTCCTTACATCTACTGAGACAGTGAATAGTAATTGTTTATCTTCTTTACGTAAAATTGATAAACGAACTGGCAACACCATATGGTTAACTACAAAAAATGGTTTCCAGACCAAGAAACCATTTTTAATTTTATTTCCATAACAATAGTAAATTAAGCAGTAAGAAGGAGTGCACACATGAAAAAAATGTTAACAAAAGAATTAAGTAATGAATTAAAGAAGCGAGAAGGGATTATTTCTATTACAGTTGAGCCTTATGAAAAAATCGAAGTTGGTGGAATTCGTGTAGGTGGACCAGCTATTATTCTAATTAATCAAGAATAGGTAAAAATAATTGCATGCAAGGAGAAAAGGATCAGCCTTTAAGAGAAGGGGGGATCCTTTTTGTTTGCTGCAGTTAATATGGGATATACATAACTTTTATCTGCTGTGTTGGGGTTAAAAGGAAGGAGAGGGTCGGGATTATCATGGTGGAAAGCTTAATATTGTTAGGATTTCTTTTTACGTTATATAAATTAGTTAATAAAAAAACAAACTAATTATTTAAAACGATAGATTGTTTCCTTTTTAAGGGCAAGATTTATTTGAGAGTGAAATGGATCATTTAAAGGAGGAATTTAGATGGATGCAAGGAAAGAACGCATAAAATACGAGAAGATGTCAAAGAATTATAATCGTATTTATTTAGTTTCGTTTATCCTATTAATTGTACTTGTTTGTAGTAGTGTGATTATCATAGGAGCTACAGGGGGAAAATATGGAGTGTTTTTATTGTTAGCAATTTTACTTAACGCACGTATTACGAAAGAATCTCAAAAAAAGTATGAGCGCTATTCTAATAAAGGGCGTATTTAAAATGATACATATCCTAAAAGGAACAACCTAGATGTACATTCAAAATATCCCTATATCATCTCCTATTAACTAGTAAAAGTAACTTTATATAAATCATTTTTTTATCAATGTAGAAATAGAAACCGTACCTTATTAAAATGTTATTTCCGTTCCTATAATGAATTATCCTTCTAGCATATTGATAAGATTTATATCATATATTAGGAGAAAGAATGCAAGTTAGAAAGGAGTCTTATAGAATGAGTTATTCGGAAGGAAATAACTTGAGTGAACAACATATGGTAAGTGCACCCAATCCCTACGTATATCAGACATTACAATCAGTAATTGGTAAACATGTGGTTATTGAAACGGTAAGAGGTAATGTAAGAGGAAAGTTAAAAGATGTGAAACCAGATCATTTGCTCATTGAAGATACGATGCCATATATTGTACGCATTCAACAAATTGTATGGATTATGCCAAAACAATAATCAAATTATATCTAATCAGATTTATAAAAAATTAGTGTCATAGTCCACCAAGTAAAAACACAGGGTTTTATCTCTGTATTTCTTCAAATTTCCGTTTTTGAATATATGCTTGAGCATGAATAAGTTCTTCCTGAAGCTCTTTTAATTCTTTCGTTGATTCTGATTCAACGGCCATATAAGTAGTAACTAAACTGATCATCATATCCATCTTCTCTACTATATTTTGAATGACTTGTTCAGATTGCTCTTTTTGAGGGTGTTGTATTGCTATTAATACATTTTCTATATAATTGTTCTTTCTTTGCTGGATATCATAAATAAACCGTTTTGTGTTTGAGTTCATTTGTTATTCCTCCGTTTTGGATATACTTCTATTCTATCATATTTGAATGGAAAATATTATATTCTCCTAAATTTACACCTGTCTCGTACATCTCCTCAAATATACAAGCTAATCTCTTAACGTACAGGGAACTAATCGAAATGTATCAATTTTGTGTCTAAATGTACGTTTTCTTTTTTTGATAAGGTGCCCCCATGCCCATCAACTAATGGGCAATTACTACAAACTAATAAGAAATGGTCGCACCTAAAGCAAAAATAGCGTGAAACAATATCAAATTGGCTGAGAGAGGCATATATAGAGGAGATTAAGGTTCATAACCGTAGATTGAAACCGAGAGAACATGAGGATTTTTTAGAAAGTGTTATGAGTAAAATCTATGATTGTGAAATTTGGATTCCTGATTATGAAGTCGAAAAGTATTACAAAGGAAAAATGAATAGATGGTATAACAAACACATTTCATTGGATGAAAAAAATGATAAGGAGGAGAATATATGAAACATAGTATCGGAAATGTTAGTACTTCATATATAATTCGTCTAATTTTAAATGATTTAGACGGATTTATTACAGCAGGAAAAAGGGAATTTAATTTTTGCTCAGAATCCGGAGTATCCTCTGTGGAAGAGCTAATTGCTGATTGGTTGGAGTGGTTTAATGATTACCCGCAAGGTATATCGCCAGATGAATTAAAAGAAATTGAAAGGGAGATAGGTGAATTGATGGGGAGTATGTTTATATGGTCTCATCATATTGAAGAAAGAGAAGGGTTTATAAAGCAATTTAGCGATTATTTCGGAGAATATATAGGTTTCTTTAAATTAGTTAGGGATGTATATCTTGGAGAGTTGGAAGATGAGTTGTCATATTAATATCCTAAATACCTAATATTATTATAAAATAAATTAAGGTTAATGTTCTTTAAATGATGAAAAAGTTAAAGGAGAAAAGAAAGTGAAATTAGAGATTGAAAAGTTTATTAGTGAAATAGAATTTCCGGAAGCTGCTATGAGTCTTATTGGAGGGGGGATATTATGTTATAAAGTAGGGGCTTATAGGTCAGCGTATATAATGTCTTATTAATTTTTCTTAAATGTAGTGAAGCACAGATCATTAGAAAGTTCATATGCTCCCATTGGGTATGGTAGAGAACGGAAGAAGAAAACAGATGAGATTTCAAACGATGAATTCTGGGAAAGAAAAGTATTCGACTTATTTACTACAGAAATATCACATAGTCGTTATTTTGAAGTTAGCAAATCAGTAATTGCACAATTGGAATATTGGAGGACTTTGAGAAACGATTGTGTACATTCTAAAGGTAATCAGTTTGTAGCAGCGCATGTTGAATCGTTTTGGTTATTTATACAATCAACACTCCCTGAGTTGGTAATTAACCGTAGGAATATCATATCTAGGGAGCTTGACGTGTTTTTCGAAAATTGATGATTTTATCAGATACTTTAATGAAGAGGAGGAGGCTATAACAATGTAGCTTCCCCCAAAATAATTGCACAAAATGTTGATTTTGTGCAATTATTACTATTTTTTATTCAAATTGTCTCCGTTCAAGACGTTCAATAGCTTCGCGTTTTTTCTTATTATTAATATTTGTGTAGATACTAGTAACTTCCACAGAAGTATGACCAAGTTGATCACGAAGTAATACAAGGTCTTTATTTTCTTTATAATGATTTGTAGCATATGTGTGCCGTAGTTTATGAGGGCTACGCTTCTCATCAAATGCACTTGTATATTTATCAATTAATTTCTGTATAGCCCTAACGGTTAGTTGCGTATATTTACCTTTATAATTTGTGACGAAAAGTAAGTCTTCGTCTTGAGGACAGTTATATTTACTAGGACGAACCTTTATATATTCTTGGACATCATCTAAGCAAGAATGAGTTGCTAATATGGAAGATCTTTTATTACCTTTACGAGTCACTTTCACGGTTCCCTGACGGAAGTTTACACTAGAAATAGTAAGACTAGCTACCTCGGAAACTCGAAGGCCAGTGCCTAAAATAAGGCTTATGATGGCTATATCTCTTTCCTTATCACGCTGGAAGAAACTATATTTTCGTGGTGATACATCCTTCAACATATCTCCGTATTCATTTGCTAAAAATTGAAGAAAGGCTACATCATCTTTTTCATTAAATATCATGTTTGCAACGTCATCTGCTCTTGCTGCTGCATCTACTTTTTCCTTGTGTAGCTCAATTTTCTCCATAACATTACGTGAGATGTAATTTTCTCCATGTTCATTTTCTGTATTCTGAGCCAAATACTTGAATAGGGATTTCAATGCTGAGAGAGTCCTATTGATAGCTCTTGTTTCAATACCTGCTCCCTGAAGATATCTTTGAAAAGTTCTAGCTTCATTTAATGGTAAATCTTCTAGTGTTGTAATTGGTACATCACATATGTTAGTGACCACCTTGCCGTTTTCAACGGCTAACCGATTATTTATAAGCCATTTTAGAAACTTTTCAAATTCAGTAATGTAAGCATATAATGTAGCGGGGGAGAGGGCTGTTTTCATCTCTAGATATTCTATGATATACCAGGGCATTTTATTTTTATGTTTATCTACTAGTATTTTAAACTTTTCTTTTTCTTTGTTACTCATGTTGTACACCTCAGATCGAATAAAGTAAACTAGCATTCAAACTAACTATTAGAATATATAAGCTAAAATTACATTTTAATAAACGTATAGATTACATATTGATACCAGTAATTTTTTTATAAAAGAAGAGAGGTACCAAAATATGTTGGATACCTCTACTATACTTAATTCTATGAAAATCATCAACCTGTTCGTTAAATACATTTTTAACGAATAGTTTACTATAATCTAATTATCATTTACTTTTACATGTGAGGGAGGGAGGGTGGCTATTCGCTTTCTTCCGTACTATTTTAATCTATAACTTTTAAATTAAATGCAAATCATCTTAAAGTAGTGGATTTGATATGATTTGTATCTCATCATTTAACTAATTGTATAAGAAAAGCTATATTATTCAATCGCTTTTATTGTTTTACTACATAACGTAAAGACATATTTCATTAACCAAATTAATGAAATCGCTGAACCAAACAGTATAATAGCATCCAATATTATATTTGATATTAAACCTTTTTGATAGCTTAATGAAAGAAAGATAAAATTCATAAGTATAAACATTATTATTGCATTTAGCGTCCCTAAGAATTCTTTTTTAATAGGATTATCATGCTTAAAAACCTTAGTATTTAACGCTGCAACACCTACCATTAAAGCTGCCACTCCTAAAGAGACTGATAAATTTGTAGATACCAATGTTTTTACGAATTCTTGTATTTCTTTTATTCCATCTTCTTTAAGGTATAATTTTTCGTTGTACCAATTTACATACACCAGTATTGTAATTATTGCATAAGCGCCAGCTGAAAAGTATAACAAAAATTTACTTGGTATCTTTTCTAAGAATTCTTTGATTTTTTGCATTTAATTCCGCTCCTAATTAAATATCTAAATTTTTGTCATTATATAGGTAATAACAAAATATATTATAACATTATTATATTACACCACTAAAGTATTCGTTAAATATGAATTTAACGAATAGTTGGACGATGGGAAGTAGACTTCCCCTCTTACCTCATAAATGTAGAAAGACATGAAAATGGATACTTTTTAGACAAGAAAGTGGGTACTTTTTTATAAAGAAATTGCTTCTGTTATATATATCTACATAATACACGCTGTAGAAATAAAACAGAAAATCGGTTAAAACGTGGATTAAATCCTTCTGAACTCATAAGTGTAGCTGTATTTGCTTAAAGCTGACTACATAATTGAGTAAGAGAATCGCTTGCTACTTGTCGACTAATCCAAATACGTAAAACATTCAAATCACATGTGCCATACTAATTTTTACGTTTTACAAATCCTGTCTCTTGTGCAATTTATTGAAGAATATGGGAAGATAGATATCGCTGTAGTTCTTTAACAAACAAATGAAACTCATTTGGAATCGATAGACTCATACAAAACGCCATTTTTTCTGTATATATATTTTTTGAATTATTTTCCTTTAAAATATCTCATGTCTGTTTCTGCTAGATCCTGTTTTCTAGAGGTATTTTGATATAGATAACTTTGCAACAGAACCTTAAGAACTAAAAGACGAATAACCCCGTTCTTATTTTGAGACGGGGCGATTATAAGTTTACTTGATTTAAAATACTACATTTTATTTAAAAACACACAACCACTGAGGTGATTTTAGAATTGAATTGTCATTATTTTTCTGATCAGCTGTTCATAAGCAAATTTTCACCAGGAGTCTTATATTACACCTACTGTTTTTGGAACATTAATGAACTTTTTTTACTTTTGTTACTTTTGTTATTTTAGAATAAATTTATTATTTATGTTTTTCTCCAAATGCCACCTGGACATGATGAAAATCCACATTTTTGATAAAATTCCAAGTTTTTAAGTTCAAAAGTTAGAGTGACTATTTCCAAACCTCTATCTGCAGCTTCTTCAAGTAACTTTTTTACCAATTGCTTACCAATACCCTCTTGTTGAAAATCAGGGTGTACAATTATATCCTCCATATACCCATGTTGTAATCCCATTCCAACTATATAACCAAAGGCAATTAGGATACCGTTACTATCTCTTATTCCAGCCCAAAAGTTACACCTTTCAAATAATTTTGGATAATCTTGATCACGGCGATCCCACCCTACTGCTTCCCTTAAATTGGGCACTTCATTATTTTCAATGGATATATTAATCATAAACTTGATCACTCCTATGGATCCCATTTTGCCACCAAAAATAAATTTATTTTATGATATAGAAACTCATTTCTACTGGCTATTAAATAGCCAAAAAAATTCGTAAGGTTTCAAAACAATGTCTTCTTCAAGATTAAATTCTTTTTCTTGAAATAAATCAAACATCTTTGAATTAAAACCGATTACCTGGAATACTTCTTTATTCACTTTTTGCCTCTTATCAGAAAAATTACTAAGTAAAAGTAATCTATTAAATCCAGTCTTCTTATAAAACCCTAATACCCTTATATTTAAAGTATCAAAAAACTCCGCTTGTATATAAGAGTTAAATATAGGATTTTTTTTTCGGATAGATATCAGTTTTTTCATGTTTTGAAATATAAAACCTTCCACTTTATTTTCATCACATCTATTTTCTGCTTTTTCCCAATTCATTTTTGGACGGTGTAACCAGCGACTATCTGACGATTTACTTGGTTCTTCTTTATAGCTATAGTTATTAGTAATGCCAAGTTCATCACCACTAAAAATCACTGGAATTCCCTCATAAGATAAGATTACATTATATAAAAGTAATAACCTTTTACAGGCCAATTGGATCTCTATTTCATTATTTTCTTCCAGGGCTTTTTCTATACCACACAGTGAGGCAGACGTTCCAGATGTAGTAGCTTGCTCTCCCTTTTCAACATAACCTTTAGATTCACCTCTTGCAAAGCTTCGCTCAAATTTACCACTGTAGAAATCAACAAGGAAGTCAACATGTGGACCATGCTCAATATGAAGATTTTTGCAAATATCTTCCTCAATGTGCCAGCCTATATCATCATGCCCTCTAACATAGTTAATCCAACACCTATCTTTGTTATGCTTACTAATATTATCAAGAGTAATTCTCATTTCTCTTGTATCTTCAGATGCTAAAGAATTCCACAAACTAACCATTAAAGGGAAATTGTACATTAATTGGCATCCTCTTTGATCATCTCCGAAATACATCATAATATCATTAGCTGGACCTATTGTTTCACCTTTAAATACTGAACCTGGGGCCACAATATTTACAATTAATTTTAACATTTTTATAATTTCGTGTACTTCTGGACGATTAAAACTTTCTGTGCCAAGCTCTTTCCAAATATGTGGAATGGCATCTAATCTTAGAATATCAACACCTTTATTCAATAAAAACAACATATTTTGTACTATATTGTTAAATAGCGCAGGATTTCTGTAATTTAAATCCCATTGATATTCATAGAAGATAGAACACACCCATTTATTTATTTCATTACAATAAATAAAATTCGTCTGAGACTCTTCAGGAAAAATAAGTGGTAATGTTTTTTCAAATTCATCAGGTATTTCTTTTGTATCGTACATTATGTACATATCTTGATATTTTTTCAATCCTGCTTTAGCTTTTAAAGCCCATTCATGCTCTTCCGCCGTATGATTCAACACAAAATCTATACAACTAATTATATTTTCTTTTCTTAGTAAGTCTAATAATTCCTCAAAGCAAGTCATACTACCATATTTGGGGTTAATCTCTGTGTAACTTGAAATCGCAAAACCACCATCATCGTTTCCCTCCCTAGTTTTTAATATAGGGAGAAAATGTATATAATTTACACCTAACTCTTTAAGATATTTAATTTTATTTTTCATTCCTTCTAAATTTTCTGAAAAAAGATCTACATACAAAGATATACCGACCATTTCCTCAGACATATACCATTTTTTTGTTTTTTTTAAATCTTTTAACTTTAATTCCGCACTCCTTTCAGAGTAGGCCTTATAAATTACCATCAACAATTCTTTAAAATTTTCAGGATTTTCACCATACAACGACATATAGCATTCTTTAATTTCACTAATTTGTTTTTCAAAAACCTTTTGTATTTCAGAATCTACTTTTAGTACATCCATTTATTATCACTCCCATTAACAATGACCATAAATTCTATTTTTTGTAATCTAAACTATTATATTTAAAATCACTAACTATAGTTAAATATCTTTAGTTTTATCATTTCTAAAAAAAGTAATTCATATGATACATAGTTTATTGTATACATATGAATTACTTAACAGTTTTCCGAATTTATATTCTCTCAGAGTTACTATATGTTTGTAGAAAACCGACGAATTAACAAAAGGTTAATTTCTAATTCTTTACTTTAGTTTCATCTAAAATAAACTGTTGTGTTAATACCTTTGCTTCATTGTCAGTATATTGGACCGGTGGAGATTTCATGAAATATGAAGCTGGTCCCTCTATTGGGCCACTAATTCCACGATCTAAAGCTATTTTCGCACAACGAACAGCATCTATAACTACTCCAGCAGAGTTAGGTGAGTCCCAAACTTCCAGCTTTAATTCCAAGTTTAAAGGCACATCTCCAAATGTAGTTCCTTCCATTCTTATATGACACCACTTTCTATCATCTAACCAAGACACATAATCACTTGGACCAACATGTATATTATTATCTAGAATTTCTTCTCTTAATTGACTTTTAACAGCATTTGTTTTGCTAATCTTCTTATTTACCAATCTAGAACGCTCCAACATATTGTAGAAGTCCATGTTTCCACCAAAATTTAATTGATAAGTTCGATCTAAATGAACTCCCCTTTCTACAAGAAGATTTGTTAAAACGCGATGAATAATAGTAGCCCCAAATTGACTTTTAATATCATCACCAACAATTGGAAGCCCCTTATCACGAAACTTTTGTGCCCAGGCATCGTCACTAGCAATAAATACTGGTATACAGTTTACAAAACCACAACCAGCTTCTAATATTCCTTCTACATAATGCTGAGTTGCTAATTCACTACCGACAGGAAGAAAAGAAACGACAACGTCTGTTTTTGTATTAATAAGAGTTTGCACAAAATCATCTGGTTCTTCGGCAGATTCATCGATTATATCTTCAAGGTAATAACCTAATCCATCAGCTGTTAGGCCACGTCGGACAGGTATATCTAAAAAGGGAACATCTGAAAATTTGTGTGTATTATTTGGTGAGGCGAATATTGCTTGGCTTAAATCTTTTCCCACCTTAGTTTCGTTAATATCAAACGCTGCTGAAAATTCTATATCTCCTATATGATAGTCTCCCAGCTCTACATTCATAAGACCAGGAATTGTATCAGCACTAGAAGCATTCTTATAATATTCTATTCCTTGAACTAAAGATGAAGCACAGTTACCAACCCCAACAATTGCCACCCGAACTTTTTTATTCATTTTATATACACTCCTTTAATCAAAAATTTATATTGATTCTGTTTTTATTTCATATAACTCCAATTCACGTTTGAGGCTAATTAAATCTTTATAAAATATTGTATCAATCCCGAGCTGCGAAGCAGCCTTTATAACTTCTGGGT
This sequence comes from Bacillus cereus, assembly GCA_002578045.1. GTDB lineage: Bacteria > Bacillota > Bacilli > Bacillales > Bacillaceae_G > Bacillus_A > Bacillus_A cereus_AK. Next base: position 17,459 of record NUMR01000037.1, on the reverse strand, counting down.
TGTCATCAATCAATAACATTTCACTAGATTTAACATTATTGCTTAACATAATACGATTAAAATACTCCACCTCAGGTTTACATGCCTTCATACTCCAAGAAGATGCAATAAAATCAAACAACTCAAAATGATGGTATCTACTATCTTTTATTTCATCCCAGTGTCTAGCCTCGTTATTGGCTAAGGCTAGCTTAATTAGGTTATACTTTTTGAGTTTATTAACCAATAAAAAAACTTCAGAAAAAGGCTGTGCATGCTTAAGATATAATTCATTAATCCAAGAAAAATCTTTAATTTTCTCCATATCTTGTCCTAATAAAATGATAGCTTTTTGAAAAACCTCAACTATCCCCATATTATCCGGTTCAAAATCATCTTCGTGACTTTGATAAATTTTTAATAATGCTTCTTTGGGAACATCTAATTGTTGGGAAAGTTCCTGAAAAAAATGAGTCTCCTCAGTAACATTTGTATAGAGCACTCCACCTGCATCAATAAGTAGTAGTTTTTTTAACATGTAGTTACCTTTTGCATTTCCCATTCCACATTTTTTCTAATTCCTTCTACAAAACTAACAGCAGGTCTCCAATCAGTCTCACGAATGATTTTTGAGATGTCTGATTGTAACTTTCTAACCTCACCTTTACGAGGGGAAAGATACTGTATCTCACTCTGACTATTCGTAACCTCTTTTACGACTTCAGCAATTGTAATTACAGCTTGATCTATCCCAGTTCCCACATTATACACTTTACCATTTCCCGGTAAACCACCAAGGGTCATTAAAGCCGATACCATATCTGACACGTAAGTAAGGTCTCTAGTTTGTAAACCATCTCCATTAATTTTTAGAGGCTCTCCACGTAAGGCTGCCCTGATAAATATAGGAACAACATCATAAACATGTCGTGGGCCATACGTGTTAAATGGTCTAACAATTGTCAGTGAAGTATTAAAAGTTTCTTTATAAGCCCAAGCTAAACGATCACACGCAACTTTTGAAGCTGCATAAGGAGTTGTTGGATTTAAAGGATGTTTCTCTGATATTGGTTCTTGAGAAGAACCATAAACCTCACTCGAACTAATAATTATTGCATTTTTAGGTTTTAACATATTTATAGTTTCTAATACATTTGTTGTAGAAGCTATGTTGTTCATTACAACCGAACTCGGTTGTGTAAATGATGCCGGTACGTAAGCATCTGCCGCCATGTGAAACCAATATTCTCCCTCAAGTTTCGCTAATACAAGAAGCGCAGAAGCTCCAGCTAAATCTAAAGGTACAATCTTTAATAAAGGATGATTTTTTACCTTTGCAAGGTTAGTAAAATCATGTGTAATTTGAGTACGAGAAACCCTTCTAACCACAGCGGTTACCTCTGCACCTTTCTCTAGTAAAGATTCCACTAAATGAGAACCAATAAAACCGTTTGCACCTGTAACTATAACTTTTTTATTCTCCCAATTAATCATATTTATTTACCTCCTAAAACCTCAATAGTGACCATCTACAAATTCCCAATAAAAACCAATATCTTTAGGACCTTTAATATATAATGAATCTAATAGCAACCAAGAAAGTGAACTTACACGTTTTTTAGGGAACAATGCATTTACCTCAAAGACATTACTTGGTAAATTATTTACTAACCATTCGGGTAAATATAAAGTTTTATTTTGACGTGAAAATGTAGGACAAATGACTTCTTTAGATTGAACAAGATAAAATTCTGAAAGTGACATTTTAAATATATTTTTATAGAATTGATGGAGATTCGTATCGTTTTTTAGTTGATGTGCTATAAAATTCAAAGCTGTATTTTTTTGAGGAGTATTTTCTGTAATCGTGTCTAATACTTGTAAAGATTTCTCAAATTCTTTTGTATCAATTGGTTCAAGCTTATGCGTATATTTATGAATGAGACTCATGGGCGGATTCAACTTCCTATCAGAAACCCATTTATAACAATTTTTCCAATTTTTTGTTGTCCAAAAATTTAAAGCGTACTCTTCATCTGAATGAATTTCTCTTATAGTAATATCCAAGCTTGTAGAAACATTCATTGTATCCATATAACACCTCACTAGAAAATTTTACGTACTTTTCAATTATTCCATTCTAGAAAATTGTTGTAATATCTTATCTAATCTATTTATTAAAAAATTAAGCTCATTTGAATTTGAATTTAAAGGGGGCGCTATAAGCACGCCATTCCCACCTTCTCTTTTAAACCCGTTAAAAGGATAAAGGATAAGATTATTCTTTTTAGCAACACTGAGAAAATCATTTAATAGTCCATTAGAGAGTTCTAAACCATAAAAGAAACCTATTCCACGGATTTCCTCCACACATTTGAATTTAGAAAGACTTCTTAACTGATTGCCAAATTCTTCTCCTCTTAAAGAATCTTCAAATGCACCTATACTTTCAAGTTCCTCTAAAACAGCTAAAGCAATTGAAGCACTTAAAGGATTTCCTGCCATAGTTCCTGAAAGAGGTAATGGGAAACTACTATTATCTAGACAAGTCGAAACCTTTTCATTTATTAAAACTGCTGATATTGTAGTATATCCAGCTCCTAAACCTTTTGAAACTATGCACATATCAGGCTCTGCCTCATGAAAGTTGTTAAAAGCAAAGGGTAGTCCGGCTCTTCCTAGACCTACCATTACTTCATCATAAATTAAGAGTACTCCCTGTCTTTCACAATTCTCTTTTAATCTTTTAAGAAATCCTACCGGGGGAATCATTGCCCCACCAGTCGCTCCTAAAATAGGTTCAATTATTACTGCTGCCACCTCATTTATACCTATTCTTTCAATATCAATTGCGATATCATCTGCACATTTTTCACTACAAATATGCTCATTATCACTCATGTTATGAAAATCTTTATAGGGATAACCAAATGTTGGTCTAGTACCAACTGAATATGATAGTGGCGGGCGCCTACGCTTGTGTCCAGAAAGAGCTAAAGTAAACGCACTAGAACCGTGATAACTAGTCCAAGAACTAATAATCTCAGTTCTTTCTACTCCCCCTAAAGATCTATGATATAACCTAGCTAATGCAATCGCTAATTCATTTGCAGATGTCCCGGTTGTTGAGATCATGACCTTCTTGAAATATTCATCACTAATTAAACATAACTTAGTAGCCAAGCTCTCAGATTCCTCGTTAATTAAGCTTCCTAAATGGGCATAAGATGATCTATTTAATTGCTTATGGATTCTTTCATGAACACCTTTACACTGATGCCCAATATTTATGTTGATTGCTCCACTAGAAGCATCTAAATATTTTTCCCCATCTATTCCATAAATCCATGATCCCTCCGCATAATCATAGGCTAAAGGTTTAGTTGCAAATTTAGATTTTAATAAATTTGACATATCAATACTTCGAACCAAATCTATAATGTAATCCCATCACTCTTGAAGCTGAGTAGTGAGTAATGTCATACTCATTTTTTTTCTTATACATTAAATCTCTTACAATCTTTCCTGTTAATGGGGCCAATAAAATACCGTTTCTATGATGACCGGTTGCAATGGTAATTTTTTGATCTTTAGTTTGATCTATAATAAGAAGTTCATCTGGAGAAATTGGTCGAAATCCACTCCACATATCAGTGATAACAAAGTCCCTAGCAGGAATGAAAATCTCATTGACTCTATTTAAAATGGAAGCTATAACTTTTGAAGTATTAGTCACCTCAGTATCGGCATATTCCTCACTTGTACCTAATATATATTTGCCTGGGCTGCGCTCTAGCAGACAGCCGCATGCCCCCACCGGCATATATAAAATACTATTTAAAAGATTTGTTTTTCCACCAAACTCAATAATTTGACCTTTTACAGGTGAAATTGGTATATCTACATCAAACAGTTGTGCTACCTCATAGGACCAAGCACCTGTTGCAATAACTACTCTCTCACAATATATAGTCTGATTAGTATCTAATGTTAAAAGAAAACCCTCCCCCATTTTTTCTGCAGAGATAATATTTCCGTCAATTATTTTTGTTAGTTTTTTTACCCTAGAAATTAAATTCGAATGTAATGCTCTTGGATTTACCAACGAATCATTTTTTACCTGAATTGCTCCATTTATTGCACTTGCATTAATATTTGGCTCAATGTTAGCAACTTCATAAGGTTGTAACCAATTTACTTCAAATTTTTTTTCTTGTAATTTTGTAAATCTATTAGCTAAATCCCTATCTTTTTCAATTAAATCTAAAATTAAATAATCGCGTTTATGATATTCCATATTTAAGTCATTTACATTCTTATCATTGCATAATTTTTCGATAAATTCTTTGTAATAATGTCTAGCTTCCTTGAGTAAATTTGTAAAATAATCTGGCATCCTGGTATCCCATTCACATGTTGGAGTAAGCATACCCGCTCCCGCTAGGCTAGCTTTACCATCTTGATCGCCATTAATAACACAAATTTCACCAGGAAAGTCGGTCATATGGTAAGCAATTGATAGACCTATTAACCCTCCACCGATTACAGCTACGTCGACATAATGATCAAATTCTCTCAAGATAACAACTCCTTATATGCGTAATAATGCTTTTCAATCATCTGCTCACTATCATATTCTCTCAATACTTTCTCAAATCCGTTCTTCACTAAATTCAAGTAATTACCTTCTAATAATTCAACCATACAATTCTTTAGTTCGGTGATCCCACCTGGTGGATAAAGTAGTCCAGTGACTTCGTGACAAATAATTTCATCGTGTCCTTCAATATTAGTTGTAATCACTGGTTTTTCAGCTGCCATAGCTTCAATTAATGCAATACCAAAACCTTCATTTACTGAAGGCAAAACTACAGCATCTGCTATTGAGTATAATTCTGGCATTTCATTCCATCTAACATTTTCTTCCCAAATTATATTATTGTGTAAGTTATTTTTAGATATAAGTCTATTAATATAGTCAATATAGTCTGTATTAGATGTACGTTCTGGTTTAGTCAGCATAATTTTTACATTCGGATTTTGTTTTACTATTAAACCTGTAGCTACAATTACATCCTCAATTTTCTTTCTGGGAACTAATCTAGCTGGAACAAAAAAAACAAATTCATCTTTAATCCCTCTTGTCAATCTACATGTCTTTCTTATTAAGTCATCTTTTTTAAACTTTTGTATATCAGTACCAAAAGGAATTACTTTAATTAGATTAGACGGAAAATTTGCATCAGTTGCCCATATCTTATATGCCTCTGAACCTGCAATCATTAAATCGGCAGAAATGTTATTATATAAAGTTTTTTGTATTGTATTTTCCAATTCATAATCACCCCAGAGATCAAAGACCCTTTCTCCAAGAATTCGTGTTTCAAAAAGGGATACACATAACTTACTTTTAATAGTTTTTCTTATTAAACTTATAAGTATAGCAGGAACATAATTAAATACATGTACTATGTCACATGCTTCTTGAAGTGCTTTAAATAACTCTGGAACTATTTTTTTATTAGCGAAATCTTCGCACGATTCTAAGAAACCATCTAAATATTTAACTACAACTCCACCTGACCGATAAGAACTTGTATCCATATCATGTTCTGGTTTACTAGTTAATACCGTAACCTCACATCCTCTTGAAACCAGACCTTCTGCTAGATTTTGTAGATGTGTTTCCCCTCCACCAACAAAAGGAGGATATTTATATGCTATTAATGTGACTTTCAAACTTTACTCCCCCTACTTTTAATGCATCCCATTTTTGCAATGCTTTACATAAATTATCTGTAACCCCTTTATTATTCAAGAATGGTGGACAACCTATTATTAGTGCTTGTTTTGCCATTTTGCATACATGAGTATAAGGCTCAAAAATAATTTTATCGATTTTATCAAAGCACGGCTGATGTGCTTGTGAGGCGCCCAATAAACCACGCACCTCAATACTATGTTCCATTAGAATTCCTGCCAATGCATCCCTCAACTGCTCATTCTCTACATAGATTGGAATGCCAAATGGTGAATATTCATCGTTCGTAGGATTACCTAAAACCTTTATACCATCGACCTTACATAATGCATTTACTATTAGTTTACACATTTCTTTTCTTCCTGAAATGATATCGTTCACACGATCTAATTGTTCTATTCCTATTGCTGCTTGTATGTCAGTCATCTTCCCATTAAACCCTAGGTAAAGGTGGGTATATCTCTCTTCTGGAGCTATAGGACGATCTCCTACGGGATAACCTAACCTCGGTCCTTTATACTCCATGTCTCTCCCAAATCCTCTTAAGCTTTTAATGACTTTTTGGATTTTTGAACTAGATGTAGTCAGCATTCCCCCCTCTCCTGTACTCATATGGTGACCAGCATAGAAACTAAAAGTCGCTATATCTCCGCAATTTCCGATATTGTTCCCTTTCCATTTTGCACCAAGTGATTCACAACAATCTTCAATGATGAATATTTCATATTTCGCTTTAATTAATTGTAATTTTCCCTCGTCTAATGCTTGTCCTAGTGTATGAGGCACAAGCATGCCCACAGCATTATATTTTATAATTGCTTCTTCTACCTTATCTAAGTCAATATTACAATGATCCTCCTCATTATCTATAAAGATAGGTATTAGACCATTCTGTATTACAGGAGAAATTGCACTTATAAAAGTGGCACCTGAAACAATTACATAATCGCCTGGCTTAGCTCTCCCCATAGTACACATTGTTGCAACTGCAATAGTGTTAGCCATGGAACCTGAAGAACAAGCTATTGAGTGCTTATAATTAAAATGTTTAGAAAACTTTTTTTCGAATTCCTCAATAATTAATCCAGTAGCTACATTACCACTTCCAATTGCCTTAATTACTGATAGTATCTCTTCCACCCCATATATCGGATGACCAAAGGGTAATATACTTTTATTTTTTTTATCAAATTTTTCAAACTCTATTATTTTTTTTATTTCTTTCGTTAATTTCTCCAAATAATAACCTCCCTGAAATACTTGTTATAGCATTAAACCAAGGACACAAGTCTAATTTATAGACTATTTATATCAATTTTTGCCATGCTAAACTAGGTGTTTTTTCTAATGCACTCTCAATAGCCTGAACTGCAAAAAAAGTAGCCCACGTATTCTGATGAATATGTTCAGACTCAGGTGCATATACTATTGCTTTTGCTTCTTCATCCCCATAAGTAATTTCATTAAGGCGTTCTAAGGAACGGTGATAGCCAGGGAATGTACTACCTAATAAGTTAGCTAGTCTGATTATTTGGCTAGTAACATCAGATTGCTCTTTTAATAAAGTTGATTCACACGAGTTGTTAATAACATGTTCTGGAAACCCACCTGATGGCATTTGTTTTGAAAATACCCACTCTAAAGATTCTTTAGCTTGAAATAGTGTACTATTATCATTTTTGGCAGTTCCCCATATCCATAATCCTTCTGTGGCATATAAATGAGGGTGGAGGTATGTTGTTAGATTTTGTGGACTGGTTTGAAATGATCCGTTTGTTCCTACTAGTTTTATTGTGGATTTTAAAAGTTGTTCCGCATAAATACCCGCTTGAAGCATTCCTAATGATTCTGCAAGAAGCATACATTGAATAACTTTTAAAAGATGCGCAGAGCCCGTAATAGACCATTTATCCGAATTACCGAACTCATGTGGTGTGATGATAGATGATAATTTTTCATTTTTTTTAATATAGTTAATTAATATATCTACAATTTCCATTCCAACATTTACATAATCTTTATTTTCTACTTTTAGACCATAAGACATGAGTCCTGTTGCTATCATGGCTAAATCAAAACTGTAGACTACGTCAGTTTTATCAATTCTCCCGTTTAAGTTTCCCGCTTTAATTCTCTCCATTAACCATGATGCCGCTTTTTCTGCAGATTTTCTTTCAATAGCTTTTAGGTCTGTGATATTAGAAAAATATGTTAGAGCATATCCTGTTATTTCTGGATATTCAAAAGACAAATTTCCGTTTGAGACCTCCCGCCATGCACAGAAAGCACCACTTGATTTTTGACACTCTCCTGATGAAATCCATTTCCTTAATTGATCCTTTAATAGTTTTAAATCAACTTGTAATTCATTATTACTCTTATTTTCCTGAATTACATTCGAATGTATTACCACAAGATCCCCCCTTAAAGCTTAATAAAATTCTAATCACCAAAAAATATTGAAAAATTTGTAATTATAGTTAAAAATATGATTAACTGTATTGTAATTACAACAAGAGCATATCAATGTTTCAAATTTCAGTCAATAAAAAATTTATAAGGGGTGTAAGATGAATAAGTACTTCTATTGTAGTATATTTGCTTTTAAAAGTGTCCAGGTTTATCGCTTAGAAAGTTTTCTCAAGGTCTTTGGCTCAATAATTATGATTATTGCGATGCAACAAGTATGGTCAGCTATCTACCATTACGGTGATGAAGCATCCTTAACAAAAACAGCTAGTGTTACGCAAATGTTTACATATACCACCGTTTCCGTTCTAATTGCTAAAATCTATATTTTCCCAATGTCAATTGAAATATCTCAAAAAGTTTCTAATGGAGATATTATTTTTGAATTGTTTAGACCCTGGAATTTTTTACTCATGCATTTCTTTCGAACACTAGGATTTATGTTTCACACTTTTGTCTTTACCATCATTCCTTCTATAATTTTTGTATCTATATTTTTACCAATCTATATTCCAAAAACAAATCAAATCTTTTGGTTTATCATAAGTATGTTTTTAGCTATTGTCATAGCCTTTTTGATTGAATCCTTTCTTGGTATATTAGCTTTTCAATTCACTGAAATATGGGGGTTTGATTTAATTAAAGATACGCTCATAAATGTTATTTCCGGTTCCTTTGTTCCACTTTGGCTTTTTCCTGATTTTTTACAAAAAATTATATTCTTTCTCCCATTTAAGGCAATGTTTTATATACCATTGTCTATATTCATAGGTACTATGGAAGGTGAAGAACTATATTTTAATATTCTATTTCAATTTGTTTGGATAATTATTTTAGGAATAAGTGCTTCCCTATTTCTAGCTTTAGTCCAAAGAAAATTAATAACATTTGGAGGCTGACTATGTTAAAATATTTAACTCTTTTTTGGCATTTCCAATTAGCTAATATAAAATCAAAATCCTCTTACTCTTTTAATTTTATTTTAGGAGTATTTAGCGTAATATTTCTAAGTACAGCTGATATTATGCTTTCATGGATAATTACAAGAGAAGTTCCGAATATTAATGGGTATGGATTTTATGATTTAGTTTTCATATTTTCTTTATGGATGATCCCACATTCCTTCTTTATCATGTTTTTTATTCAGACATGGGATATAGATAGCATACTTCGTCATGGGAAATTTGACAGATATCTAACTCGGCCATTGAATCCACTATTTCAATTCTCAACATCTAATTTTGAAGTTGCTGGAATTGGTGATTTTATTGCTGGTTTAATCGGATTATTTATTGCCTTTCCACATGTTACTGAATGGGATTCACTTAAATTGTTATATCTAATTCCAACTTTTATAAGTGGACTAGCTATTGAATGGTCAATTTATATATTGATATCATGTACTGCTTTTTGGACATTGCAAAGTAAAGGATTGCAAGTTATTATTATGAACTTTCTTCAGCAATTCACAAGATTCCCTGTATCAATTTATAGTTTTTGGGTGCAAACAATTCTAACTTTTGCTATTCCGGTTGCATTTATAAACTACTATCCTTCTTTTGTATTTTTAGGAGGTACACCTTCGTATCCGTTTTCTAAGTTTTTTATGTATTTACCTCCAATTGTTGCATTAATTTTAGTTATTTTTAGTTGTTTTGTATGGAAAAAAGCCATTAATAATTACGAGGGAGCTGGAACGTGATGTCGTTTATTGAGGTTAAAGACTTAGTTAGAGAATTTAGAATCCCTAAAAAAGGAGAGAGTTTCTTTCAATCTATGTTCAGTAGAGGAGGTACTGTAAAACGTGTAGTTGATCATTTGAATTTTTCAATAGAAAAAGGCGAGTTTGTTGCTTATTTAGGACCGAATGGAGCTGGTAAATCAACGACTATTAAAATGTTATCTGGAGTACTTGTTCCAACAAGTGGAACAGTTACCGTTAATGGCATAGAACCTTACAAAAAACGTAAACATTACTCTCGAAATATAGGGGTTGTATTTGGACAAAGATCGCAATTGTGGTGGGATTTACCTCTTATTGATTCTTTTAAATTATTAGCGAAAATCTATAACCTTCCTAAAAATCAATTCGAATCGAAATTGGAGGTTTTCACTGAAATATTAGATATGAAATCATTTCTTTATACACATGTTAGAAAGCTGAGCTTAGGACAAAGGATGAGAGGAGATATTGCAGCAGCACTTCTACATGATCCTGAAATTTTATTTTTGGATGAACCCACTATAGGTTTAGACATAATTGCAAAAGAAAAAATATACAGTTTTCTTAAAAGAATGAATCAAGAAATGAAGATTACGGTTTTATTGACAACTCACTATATGGATGATGTTGAAACATTATGTGATAGGGTAATTTTTATTGATGATGGAAAAGTGGTATTTGATGGTAGTAAAGAACAACTTACAAAATTATTTGGTGAAAATAAACACATCGTTGTTAAAACAAATGAGAATGCTAGCATTCCCCTATTAAATAAGGGATGGCTATATAAAGTTGTCGAAAATGAAATATGGATTCCTATAAATAATGATACTCAAATTCCCTCCTTATTACAGGAAATTAGTGAAATTGTTCCTGTGCACAGCTTAAATATTCGTGAACCAAAGATTGAAGATATAGTTAAAAAGATTTATGTTCGCAAAAAGGAATCTGTTATATCAATTGAAGGAAAAGTCCATGTTTAGAAGTAAGATGTGCAAGCCCCCCCAACACAAAGTAGAATCTTATTTTTTGTTGTACGTAAAACAACATAAGTTCTGTTGCCAAAGTTTTCGAAACTACGTTATATTTTAGACATGAATGAGTCGGAGCACGACAATCGATCCATGAGTGGTCAAAAATAATATTATTTATTTGAACTTCACCTATTTTTACAACAGAATTATATCCTTTTTCTGTAAGAAGTATATGAACAATTGCAGAAATTAAATGGCAGCCACCTTGATAATCGTGAACTACTATGAAATTAAAAGTGCTTCTAATAATGTTGTCAATAACGTATTGAAATTCCCTTTTTTTAACGGAATCAAATTCCCTTTTAATACTAGGTTGAAAAGTAAAATCAAATTCATGAATTGTTTTATGAAATGGAAGTTTCGCGTGTTGTATTCGTTTCTGTAAAGCTGATGCTTCTCTTTTTTCAATTTCATGTAAAAGTAGGGTGTTTAGAAATTCAGAATATGGTACATTATGTTTAGAGGCATCTTCTAAAAGACCATCAATTTGGTCGGCGGTATGATGCCATCCAACTTTGATTAAGCGTTCAATTATAAGCTGAGTGGTCATACAGAATCACTCCCTTCTAATTGTTCATACACTTGAAGAGAACGTTGTTCTACTTCGAGCTCATCGGGTTGAATGTGACGGGTCGCCAAACCTTTTGTTGTCGCATTCAGCCCTTTATAATGTTCAAGGTTTACATGTGTTTCAGTCTTACCTGTAAGAATTGGATGTATTGCGATGCATTCTAATTCATCATATATTTCAAGATGATGATCAAGTGTCTCTTTTATCTTCACTTGTTTGCCCACGAATCGAAACGGTACAGAGTAACGTTTTCCTTGATAAGAGATAAAACAATCCTTACTAACTTCTCGTATTTCCCATTTTGTAATTGGAAAGGCTGGTTTTGTATTAGACTTTCCTAGATACTTTTCCTCGACTTGATATCTTGCGATTGGAGCTTCTTTTGTTGTTCCATTTGGTTTACGGTTTGCCGTTTGATTTAGCCAATCCCTGACTATAAATGCTAGTTTAAATATGGTTCTTACGAATTTTTAGGGAAAACGCATGTATACCTATGTAATAATTCTAACTACTTTCTTAGAATAATAAATTACAATTGATATAACATTCGTTTTTGTAGTAAAGACAAATGAGCTCTGCCATACATCATTCGTTTAATCGCTTTTAATCGATTTACTTGACCTTCTAAAACCCCATTACTATAAGGGAGCAGGAATGCATGTTTAACAGCTTCTAAGTCACTTCGTAATCGACGAGCATATTCATGGAACGGGTGATGTTGATTACTTAATAGCATGCGCATCCATTGTAAAAAAGTAGGGTAATCAAAAGTTTGAATAATGGTGCGATATTCTTGTATGGTTTGATAGATTTCTTTTAAGTTAGGGTACTTGTTTAAACAATAATCAAGTGCAGATGAACTTTCTGTATTCAACATATTTTTCATTTTCCAAATCCATCGACTTAATTGCTTTCTTGAAATCTGATGTGCAGGATTTTTTGGGGGTTGATTCAGTTTTTTATTTTTTCGTATAGCTGTCACCTGCCTGCGTACAGCCGAATATGTGCCCGTATATCCTTGTTTTCGTAAAGCCGCGTCAATACTTTTTACTGTATAGTTTTTATTTTCTAAATGAGAAATGAAATCAAAATAAGAATGGATAGGGTGTGCAGAATGCCTAGTAGAAGAAGGAGGCGATGTAAGACACACATATTTGCGAATGGTATGCCTAGGAAGCTTATAGTCTTTGGCAAGTGAACGGATAGATTGACCAGCCCGGTGGGCTGCTTGAATTTCTTGGATCAGTTCCCATTTCTTCATATTCCGTTCATGTTTTTCTCTTTCTTGTTTAGTCATAAGTACTTCAAGTGAAGGTAACTCTTGATTCTGTGACAAATTAGAAGTTGACCATATGATACTAGCAGGCACAGATACCGTCAGATACCGATCTAACTGATCTTTGATATTTTTAATCAGATGCCATCTATCATACACTTGTATAATAGATAGATTTGCGTTTGAAATCCCTTGACGGAATCCACTAAAACCATCACGGCTAACTACTTCAATATGAGGGTGTGTTCTCAGCCATTTAGTTACTTGTTCCGATTCACGGTTCGGTAACAAGGCCAGTGGCTTGTGACTTTGTAAATCACAGATTAACGAGCCATAAGTATGCCCTTTCCGAAAAGCAAAATCATCTATTCCTACAAAAGGGAGATACCTCAATTTCAATATCTGTTTTATGGATAATTGCTAATAATATATCGTGAGTAACCGGTAGGTGCATGGCTTGTGCAACCTTTTCCCCAGCTAAACAGCTAGTGGAAAAGGCTATTTTCCGTAATACTTCTTCTGCTCGAATTGTCCGACGACCATTGGGAGCTAACCAATTATACCGTTCTGTAAATACTTTAACAGGACATGTCGGAGAATCACAAAACCATTTATGTGAAATCAATAATAGTTTAACAGGTTGATTTGTAAGTGGAAGATCTTGTATAAGGCGTGTATAACGGCTATGAGGGCGAAAAGATATATGATTACAATTAGGGCAAGGATGTGAATGTTTTACACTTTTTACTGTCAAACGTAAATAATTTTCCATTTGATAAATGTCTACAAGTTCCAGAAAAGAACCTGGAGCTTGCCAAGGAATTTCACACATATGTCTCCACTCCTTTTTCTTTTATTATATCAATGTAGGAAATGGTAGAACAACTCCCCAAAAGCTCGTAAGAGCCCTTTTTGAAATGATGTATAAATTTCTAATGAATTCTATACTTTAAATATTGTTTTATCAGTTTTGAATTTTCTTTCTATTCACAGTATACTAAANNTTTAGTATACTGTGAATAGAGTTAGGCTTTTGTGATTTACTCCACATATTCTTTAAATGAAATCATGATTGCTTATTTATTGACCAAAAAATAGATATATGGTATGTTTACTGTAGATTAGATATATATTGAATGCATATCCAATATATATTAAGTATAGTACTTAACTGAATTGCATAAACTAAAAAAGACGAGATGCTGTCAACATCCCGTCTCATAACTGCTACTGTCAAGGTGGTTGTTATTATGCATTATCTTTTTTTAGACCCACGCTTGAGCTTCCTACGGCGAAGAGTGGGTTTTTTGCTGTCCTTTTTTTGCAGTTGCTTTCTTAATACGTATGCTGAAAGCTCACGCACAACTGCTCTTGCAATTTCTTTTAAAAGTTCAAACAAAAATTCCATGTTATATCACCCCCTTTCCTTCCAAATGGAAAGAAGGGATAATAACAAGCCCACCTTCACACGATATACAGTTATACTTCTATTTTACCATACTTCAACACTCTAAAATAGAAAATTTGTCCAATGTCAGTTTGTTCATAATCTATTAGTTTAGGAATTTCAAAAGATTTTAGTTTACTATAATATAAATATGTAAACTATATTTCTTGAAATCTTCATAATTAACCTTAGTTTCATACGCTATTTTTCGAGAATATATATTTAAAATAAAGCTTTTATGGTTTTGGATATATTCTGCGATGTATGTATGCCAAAACTCCCTATCATACTCATAGATCTACTAAGTTCCAAATGAATTCTTTGTATTTATAATCCTTGTATCATTACCTCTCATTAGTTTTTACATTTTCTCCTCCATTCTCTAAATTATATATATAAACCCTTTTTTTGTAATTACAGTTTATTTTTTTTGGGAATGGACCCAAAAAACGACCTCTCAAATTCGTTTGTAAAAGACGTTAGCGGTTTATGCAATGCAATTAGACCTGAAAGTTAAAAAACCTATTTAAAATAAAAATAGACCTCTTATAACGTTTTTCATTTTTTATGGTCTATTTTTACTAGTTTTTCTATTCTTCTATGTCTTCTTTTACTTCTGCGGATAAAATGTCTTCAGCAAACTTCTTGTAGCCATTATACCCTTTCTTTTCGGCCTTTTTCTTTATTGCTTCTAATACCTTTTCATCAAGGGATAGACTTAAATGCTGCTTTTTTTCTTTCGACTCCTCTTTTGATCTATTTTCAATTCTTTCTTTGAAAATTTCCAAATCGGATTTTAAGTATAATCGTTCAGTAGATTTCCCTTTAGCAATCTCTTTAAAGGGCAACATCCCATCTTTAGCTGCATTATGAACATAAGTCTTAGATTTATTTAGAAATTCAGCTGCTTCTTTTAATGTTAAAGAGTCTTTGTATAATTCCTCTAACTTTTTTACATCTTCTTGCTCAAAACGATATCCGCCATCTGCTTTCCAGGTAGCCAGATTGATAGGTTCGATGTGTTTATACTTAATTAAATAGCCTAATTGATTTTTTGTTAAACCTACTCTATCGCATACCTCTTCTAAAGATAAATAGTCCATTTCTCACCTCATCCGAAACTTTCATTCTAGCTGTTGTTTAAATTTTCTTAGTTGATACTTTGTTAAACCTGTTTCTTTTACTACATCTATGATTGAGTACTCCTTATACTGCAGATACTTAAATGGATTTTCCATATAACGTTCTCGTACCTTATTAAATGTACTCTTTTTCGATAAAGAATTCAATTGCTCTCCTTTCTCTCGAATGGAATCGAAAATGGGACAACCTTTACAATGTTTGTAGTTTCTCTGTTTTGCCTGTTCTTGCTCATCTGTACAATTCACTGATAGGTTGTTCAGAGGGCAAATTGAACAATGGGTATCTTCTAAATTATAGATTTCATGTAAAATTTTCCGACGAAGATTAGTCAAAAAAATCTCCTCCTACCGCATTTGGATTGAAATATACAAAAAAATTAATTAAACATTTCCATTATACATTATTTAAACAGAAATGTTAAAATTAAAATTAAAAATATTTATTTAAACATTTCAAATTATAAAAGCTTATATAAAATATATGTGTATCTTTTCATTCTATTAAAGGATGTGTGTAGATTTGAATATTATAAACTTAGAACATAACAATCAACTTGTAAAATCCAAATCGGATTTTTTTAATAGCAGTCATTTTGAAGAAATTATGGGTATGGGCATCCGAAATATTGACTATTCTCAATTAAGTGAAGAATCATTAGTTTATTTATTTTTACACGATGAGCCTTCTTTAACGAAAAAAAGAAGTGAACGAACAAAAAAACTTTATCTGCACGATCTTTCTCATTTTCTTCGTTACATAAAAGAAACAATCGGAACCATTCATGAGTTATCTCATAATGAGATGGAAATCTACTTCTATCAACTAAGTAAGAAATATGCTGCCACTACATTACGTCGAAAGAAAACAGTGGTTCAGCAGTTTTTAAAATATGTGTATGATAACAATGGACTCTCAGACAACTTTAGTAGCCGTCTCAAAAAAGTATCTGTAAAAAAAGAAGAGCTAGTCAACCGTGATCTCTTTCCGGAAGAAGTGAATGAAATTCTAGATACACTGAAGAAAACAAATTTCTTTATGTATTCCTTGTTTTTCCTCCTTACAACTACTGGACTCCGGATTGAGGAAGTTGCAAACGCGAAATGGGCTGATCTTACATTCCATCCGTCTTTAAATGTCTATCTCCTACGTGTAGTTGGAAAAGGGAATAAAACGAGAGAAGTTCGTATCTTTGAAGATGTTCTCGGTGATATCTGTCACCTTCGTCAATTGCGTAAACAAACAAGTGAATTGGACGCATCTAGCATAACTGCTTTTCTACCTAAAGCGGATGGCTCTCATTATAGAGCTGACTATTTATCTAAGTATGTAGCAGAAAAAATTGAAGAAACAAACTTACCCTTTCTACGATACCGAAAAGATAGAATCACTCCCCATACCTGCAGGCACTTCTTTGCGAATCACTTGATGGGAAAAGGTGTCGAGCTTAAGAAAATACGTGACTATTTAGGACATGAATCTATTATGACGACGGAACGATATTTAAGGGAACGTACAAGACGTCATAACCTAGCTACAATAGATATAGGAAATTCATTGTTTAAGTAAACATATATAATAGGAAGATTCTCGATTTGATTTAACAATTTTAGGTTTAAAATTTCAATTCAGTTCTATTTGTTAGTTTGTGAATCTTTCACAAATATTTCTCAAATTATAAATTGGGTGTTTTTGCCCATCCCCCGAAAAGGGGGAATAAGGCATAATATACCAACCCGATACTGAATAGAGTATTGTATAAATTTAATTATTTGCTATTGAAAGAAATTGTAAAGAATGAATCCCAACATTTATCGGGATTCCGCCAACCAAATGACATAAAACTCACGTTGATACATTTTACGGAAGTTGAAAACCGTTTTTCTCTCGCTAAGCATAATTAAAAAAACCGATTTCCTATATGATAAGGAGAATCGGTCTTTGCTTGACTACTAGTTTTTTAGTTAAATTAGTAATATGGCATTAAAAATGATGAAATATCATTCTGAAATCTATTTTATGAATCTGTACAAACTTTATTTAATCTGGTACCTGTAGT
>NUMR01000036.1 GCA_002578045.1 Bacillus cereus | reverse complement strand
CTTTTAGGGGTCACTTCACACGCGATAGCTTTTTTTATTTATTTTGCACGTATGCAGTCAATACTTCTAAAGCCTCTTCTGCATCTGAACCTTCTGTTGTAATTGTTATCATGATACCAGTTCCGATTGCTAAGCTCATAATCCCCATTATGCTCTTTGCATTCACTGTCTTTCCATCTTTCTCAATGAAAATATCCGCTTGAAAGCGATTTGCCTCTTGTACAAACAACGCAGCCGGACGTGCTTGCAAGCCGTTTTTTAATGAAACTTCAACCCTTTTTTGAACCACAGCTCCATTTCCCCTTTCCCCTTTTATTTTTTTGCGACCGGTTCCCCCGTGCGTAATTTCTCTGCAATTTCATCAATTTTACGCAAACGATGATTAATACCCGATTTACTAATTTTCCCCCCGGATACCATCTCACCTAACTCTTTCAATGTTACATCTTGATAATCAATTCGTAATTGCGCAATTTCTCGTAGTTTATCTGGTAAAATATCAAGACCAACCGTTTCATCAATGTAACGGATATTTTCAATTTGCCTTAATGCTGCACCAATTGTTTTATTTAAATTGGCTGTTTCGCAGTTCACTAGTCGATTCACTGAATTACGCATATCGCGAACAATTCGAATATCCTCAAATCTTAAAAGTGCATTATGAGCACCTATAATATTTAAAAACTCCGTAATTTTCTCTGCTTCTTTCAAATACGTAATGTACCCTTTTCTTCTTTCCAGCGTCTTACTATTTAAATCAAATCCGTTCATCAGTTCACATATAGCATCATTATGTTCCTTATATAACGAAAAGATCTCTAAATGATAAGATGATGTTTCTGGGTTATTTACTGAACCACCTGCTAAAAATGCACCGCGTAAGTACGATCGTTTACAACATTTTTTCTCAATCAATTCCTGTGATATATTTCGAATAAATGAAAAGTCATCTCGAACGATATGAAGATCCGCTAATATTTCACGAGATTTCTCAACAAGTCGTACAATATACACATTATTTTTCTTCAATCGCATTTTTTTACGAACAAGCAATTCTACCGTCACATCATATCCCTTTTTCAAAAGTGTATAAATCCTTCTTGCAATTGCCGCATTTTCTGTTTGAATATCGATAGACAGACGACGGTTTGAAAAAGAAAGTGATCCGTTCATTCGAAGCAACGCTGATAATTCTGCTTTCTCACAGCATTCCTTCATTTCAAGATTCGTCAACTCTTTCTTTGTTTCTGATGCAAATGACACAGTCAACACCTCCTTATACGATTATTGTGGAACAAAATTCTTGTCCTATATGAATGAGGAGCGTTACCTCAAACGAGGCAACGCTCATTTATAACAGTGAATATAAAATAGAAGCTAACTTCAATGTATCATGCCTTACAACACGATCATCATACTTCGCTAATTTATCTTGAATTACATTAATATTATTTTCAACAAAACGGTCTTCATCCACTACAACCGGTTCCGACATTTCTTCCTCGTATAACTTACGTAATTCACAAGGAATATCACGGTTATTTACAATTGCGGTATCGATAAATGGTTTACCTAAATGATCATGTAACGCCTGCACATGCTCAAACGCAGTATACCCCATCGTTTCACCCGCTTGCGTCATCACATTACATACATATACCTTCTTCGCTTTTGCAGCAAGAACAGCGTCTCCAATTTTTTTAACAACTAAATTTGGCAATATACTCGTATACAAACTTCCTGGACCGAAAACAAGTAAATCAGCTCGTTTAATCTCAGCTAACGTTTCATGTAATGGCTCTACATTTTCTGGAGTTAAAAAGACACGGTTAATCTTCTTTCCGTAATAAGGAATCTTTGATTCACCTGTTACAATTTCTCCATCTTCTAGTTCCGCATGAAGTACCGCACTTTGATTTGCAGCCGGTAATACACGTCCTCTGACATTTAATACTTTACTCGTTTCCGTAATGGCATGGAAAAAGTCTCCTGTAATCGAGGTCATACCTGCTAGTAATAAATTTCCTAACGCATGACCTTTCAGCCCGTCTCCATTTGTAAAACGATGTTGAAATAAAGCTTCCACTAGTGGCTCTACATCCGATAACGCCACAAGTACGTTACGAATATCACCTGGGGGCGGAATTTCTAGCTCATCACGTAATCTACCTGAACTGCCACCATCATCAGCGATTGTAACAATTGCTGTAATATCCACAGGATATTGCTTTAATCCTCGTAATAAAACAGATAGTCCAGTTCCTCCTCCCATGATGACAATTTTAGGTTTTCTCTCTTTTTTCATCCCTTAATGGCCCTTTCTCTTCTCCACATCACGATGAGATACATGAACACTATACTCTGGTTTCAAATGCTTCCCAAGGTATTCTGTAAGCGTAACAGAACGATGTTGTCCCCCTGTACATCCAATTGCAATTACAAGTTGACTCTTGCCTTCTCTTTTATAATGAGGCAGCATGAAAGTAATGAGATCTGTCAATTTCTCTAAAAACTTATGTGTCTCATTAAATTTCAGTACATACGATGAAACTTCTTCATCTAGTCCTGTTAATGGCTTCATATGTGGAATGTAATATGGATTTGGTAAAAAACGAACATCAAATACTAAATCTGCATCAATTGGAATACCGTACTTAAATCCAAATGACATAACATTTACACGAAATGCTTGCTCAGTTTCCGTCGAAAACAGCTGAACAATTTTTTCACGTAATTCTTTCGGTTTTAAATCCGATGTATCAAGCACAATATTCGCTCGTGCCTTCATGTCAGTTAATAAACTACGCTCTGCTTCGATTCCCTTTAACGGCAAACCAGTTGGCGCAAGTGGATGCGAACGTCTCGTTTCTTTATAACGAGTTACAAGCGTACTATCTTTCGCATCTAAAAATAAAATATGAGGAATAATCCATGTACGTTCTGATAAATCATCAAGTGCTCCCCATAAATGTTCGAAAAACTCTCGCCCCCGTAAATCAATGCCAAGTGCTACTTTATTCATTTTCCCTTTTGAATCCGCCATAAGCTCAATAAACTTTGGCAATAACATCGGTGGTAAATTATCTACACAAAAATATCCTAAATCTTCAAAACTTTGTAAAGCTACCGTTTTTCCAGCTCCAGACATTCCTGTAATAATTACCATTTTTATATCATTATTCTCTGTCATTATATCCTCTCCTTGACGGTTTAACTCGGATCTAATCGATATGAAAGCAACTCAAAATCTGGGGTATATACAAATGTACCGTAGATTATGCCATTCCCTTTAATTAAATAATCAATAATGTGATAATCCCCTGGCGCCATTGCTAAATCATCAATTTTATCAAATGTATGCCAACCAATGATGCCTTCTTCGCTCTCTAGTTTGTTTTCTCCTGCAAAATCTGTCGCTAAAAAGGAGAACATCATCCATTCAGAAACAACTTTATCACCTTCTTGGATGACAAAGGTGAAGACCCCCTTTAACGCTGGGTTCTTTAAATAAATACCTGTTTCTTCACGATACTCGCGAACAACTGATTCTCTTACTGTCTCACCACGCTCCATTTTCCCGCCTGGTGCAACCCACCAATTTCGGCGAGGTTTTTGGAGTAAGAGTACTTCATTATCTCTAATTAACACACAGTTTGTCACTCTTTGCATGTTTCTTCACCTCAGCTACTTGCAGTAAAATTCCTCACTGCATACTCATTTTATTATACTATCAAAAACAGTTTGCTACAACGAAGGGGCCAGTCCACTTTCGCTAAGCATATATTACTAAACAATTGTAAAAAAGTTTTCTATAACAAACAATCTACATGCCTAAGTTTCTAATACATAACACATAAAAATCCCCTTAACGATTTTTATCGCCAAGGGGATTAGAATACTTATTTCTTTCCGAAATAAGTAACAATCGTAAATCCTAAAATAAAGGTAATCATTGAACTTACAATTGAAAATCCACCAGTTGGAATACCAGGGAACACAATTACAATCGAACCAATAACAAGTCCAATAATGACCGCAAATGTCATATTTTTATAACGTTCTAATAAAAAACTAATTCCTTTACTACTTACAACAAATCCAACGATAACACCAGCACCGATAACCGCGATTAACGGTAAATTGAGTGTAGTTAAAGCGTTAATTGCTGTTGGATACACACCAATAATTAATAAAATAAATGATCCACTAATTCCAGGAAGAAGCATAGCCATACTAGCTATCCATCCCGCGAAAAATAAACCGATTGTATTTAAAATTGTTAACGTCGTAATTGGATCCGCTGCTTTATTTGGCTTAAAGAAAGCTGTTATCGCAACAAGAATTGCTGCAATGATTAACAGGGCGATATGACCACCTTTAAACGTCGCCTTTGCATCTGCTTCTCTCATTAACATCGGTAATATACTAATAATTAAACCGAGGAAGAAAAACTGAGTCGGTTCATAATGATTGGCAAGTAAATATTTAATAACGTGACTTAACGTTAAAAACGCTGCCGCTACACCAGCAGCAAGTGGAATTAAAAACCTTAAATGTTTTTTCCATTCACGACTAAAGAACCCGCTAATTGCCGCAAGTAATTGTTCATAAATCCCTAACACAACAGCGATTGTACCGCCGCTTACACCAGGAATTAAATCACTAACGCCCATACAAAATCCACGATATATATTACGCCATTCCATACTGAATAATTTCCTCATTTCTTATAGTGATTTTTCCGTAAAGTCCAGTATATCAATAAGAAAGCTTATAATCCTTATTATTTTTGACAAAACTTTGACATTTTCACACAAAAAAAAAGGAAGAAAGCTCCTATCGGTGGTAGCTTTCTTCCCAAAAAGTATAGTATCTCTTATTTTTCTGTTACAATTTTTAGTTCCTCTACTAGCTCCTCTACGTAATGTTGCGCACTTTGTGCTGCAATACTACCGTCACCTGTTGCAGTTACAATTTGACGAAGCATTTTTTCACGAACATCACCAGCTGCGAAAATACCCGGAACTTTCGTTTCCATACGCTCATTCGTTTCAACGTAACCATTTTCATTTGTAATACCTAGGTCAACAAATGGTTTTGATAAAGGTAGCATGCCAATGTATACGAAAACACCATCTGTTTTGAATTCTGTTTCTTCTCCGCTGTTTACGTCTACAAGTGTTACACTTCCTACTTTACCATTTGCTTCGTTAATTTCTTTTATAGTGTGGTTCCAAATGAAATCTACTTTCTCGTTTTGGAAAGCACGATCTTGTAAAATTTTCTGTGCACGTAAAGTGTCACGACGGTGAACAATTGTTACTTTTGATGCGAAGCGTGTTAAATAGACTCCCTCTTCAACAGCAGAGTCTCCGCCGCCAATAACAACAAGTTCTTTTTCTTTAAAGAATGCACCATCACATACCGCACAGTATGATACACCACGGCCGCCAAGTTCTTTTTCACCTGGTACACCGATTTTTTTATACTCTGCACCACTTGCAACGATAATTGCACGTGCTTTATATTCTTTTTTACCAGCAATAATTGTTTTGTATTCTTTACCATCGATGATTTCTTTCACATCACCGTATGCATATTCAGCACCAAATTTCTTCGCATGCTCAAACATTTTATTGGATAAGTCTGGCCCTAAAATAGACTCATATCCTGGGTAATTTTCTACATCTTCTGTGTTTGCCATTTGTCCGCCTGGAATACCACGCTCGAGCATTAATGTGCTTAAATTCGCACGAGATGTATATACTGCAGCTGTCATACCAGCTGGTCCTGCACCAATAATAATGACATCATACATTTTTTCTTCTGACACACTATTCACTCCTATTCATTCCTACACAATTAAGTTACTCTCATTATACTGTTAGTATCATTTTTTTCCCAATGATTTGCCTATCCTATGTGTGTGTACGCTTCACAGCCTGCACATACTTTCGTACAGTCGCTACAGATACATTATATACATCTCCAAGCTCCGACTGTGTCATCTTATTTCTTTGTTCGCCGCGCACAATGTATTCGATTGCCGCTGACCAACCGTACACGTTTGTAAAAACTGACCTAGATGTATATAAACGTATAAACGTACAAAACCAAAAGTGTAAACACTCTTCGATTAATTCATCATCTTTTTTCGTATAATTGTATAGCGCATCCGCGATTCGCACGCACTGTTCAAATTGCTGCAAATCAGCTGGAATGCTCTTATGGCTATTAAGTAAAAAGAAATACTTTGCAAGTTGCGATACAATTGGAACACCATTTTTTGCTTGCGTTACATCAAAGAAGAATCCAACCTTCTCTGGCGTTGACAATTCATTCATTAAATATAAAGCTAGCATTTGCTCCTCTAACGTCGCACTTTGCTGAAATGATGTTCGTAATTCTTCAAATAACACGTTTTGTCCTTCATCGGCTAAATTTAGCGCGTTCCACGGTTCTTTTCCTTTTTTATCAGGGTGCAATTCTACAACATGTTGCCACATTTTTTCAGCTACTTGCTGATCTTTCACCATATACGCAGCATATGCAAACCAATAATAAAAATTAACGTCTCCTTCGTATCCTTGACGCTTTAATACTTTGAACCATTTATATGCATGCTCAAAATGACCAATTGTTGCAAGTGTCGTTCCAAGTTTCAAACGATGTTCAAATGAAATCGGATATACTGAAACTAGCTGTCTCGCTAATGCTTCTACTTGTTTATGCTCTCCAATTGAATATAGGAAAATAAGCGTATTACAAAGCGCATGTATATTACCAGGATTTCTCTCTAAAATCATTTCCGTTAACTTGAGCGCCTTATCTACATTACCAGATTGAAAATGCGCAATGGCTAAATTATTATGACCCGACCAAAATTCCGGATAATCTTTCGTAACAATTTCTAACGTAGCAATCGCCTCTTCCAATTGTCCATTACGAATATAACGATTCGCTTCTTCTTGCATAATAATTAAATCATCTTCATCTTCAATCTCTTCCGCACCCATCGCTTCTTCTTCCATAATTTCAAGTAATTCTAATGTATCTTCTACGAATTCCTTCTCTTCTGCAACTTCTAAATAGCGCTCCGCATACTTTTTCGCCTGTTGAAATAGACCCATATATGCATAGTTATTTGCAATAAAATAATAACATTGTTCGAGTTCAGGATTATATCTAACTAGCTGTAAGAAGGTTTGATTTGACTCTTGATATTCACCAACCTCAGATAATACTGTTGCTAGTTGGCATAAAATAAACGGCTCCTTCTCACTTTGTGCCGCTCTTCGAAAATATTTAATTGCATCCTGCAATTTTTGTCCTTTGTAAGCCTTCATCCCTTTTTTATAAAAGAAGTCCGCTAATTGGTGAAAAGAGATAACTTGTCCGTTCTCCTTATATATTCTTTGATTTTTCCCCATATATCCTCCAGTTTTTTGTTTTCTTCGTTTACACAATCTTCTATCTATAAGTATAAACGATTCCGTAAAAAACAAAACAGTATATTATAATCAATTATTTCCTTTTTATTCATAAAAAATGAAGAGAAATGTTACATTTTTATTATGAGCCCTCTCTAGCGGCCATTTCCTCTTTCGTATAAAGTAAAACTTTAATCAGTGGGGGTTTTGTCCATCCCCCACTGATTATGAGCCCACACCAATCGGNNGGGCAGTTATCTCCCACCTACCTTCCTCGCATCCGCCGAATTTTGATGTGGGAGTCTTACTGCCCACAAATAGCGGGATAAATAATACACATCGGATTTCCACCTACGAAAGCACCATTCGGTACATCTTTATGAATAAGTGTGCCAGCTGAGACAATCGCACCATCTCCAATTTTCACACCTGGTAAGATTGTTGTATTTGCTCCGATCATCACTTCATTTCCTATGATAATCTCTCCAAGTCGATATTCACGAATTAAATATTCATGTGCTAAAAGCGTTGTATTATAGCCAATAATCGAATTCTCTCCCACAGTTATCTTTTCCGGAAACATAATATCTGGCATTGCCATAAGTGCAAATGATGTTTTCTTTCCGACTTTCATCCGTAAAAACGTACGATACAACCAATTCTTCACGGATAAAAATGACGTGTAGCGTGTAATTTGAATGATAATAAAATTTTTCATTACCTTCCAAAAGGACACGGTTTTATACACATTCCATAATGAATTCTCTCCTGAAACAGGATAGCGCGTTGTCCGTCGCACTTAGCTCGCTCCTCTACTCACTTACTTGGACCTTTATGAACGGTTCATATCAGACAAAATCGGTAACAAATCACTCATTTTATCTAGCATAAAGTCCGGCTTGTAAGCTTCTAAATACGCTCTACCTTTCAATGTCCATGAAACCGCAGCTGTTTTCGTACCCGCATTTTTCCCGCCAACAATATCATGATGATTATCCCCAACCATTAATGTTTCTTCTGGTTTCGCATCTAATAATTCGAGCGCTTTTTGGAGTGGTTCTGGATGAGGTTTCACATGTTCCACATCATCAATTGTCACAACCACATCAAAAAATGCATTAAGCTTTGACAACTTTAACCCCATCTCAACGGTTTGTCTCGCTTTCGTTGTAACAATACCAATTTTATAACCTTGCTTCTTCAACTCTTGAACTGTTTCATATACAGTTTCATATTCTTCCACTAATTCATCATGATGCTCATGGTTAAATTGACGATAACATGTAATCATCTCCTCAACCTTACTTTCATCAATCTTGCTGAAAGTATTATGTAAAGAAGGACCGATAAATGGCAACACATCTTCACGCTTATATTGATTTGGATAATAGGTATGTAACGTATGTAAAAAAGAAGAAATAATAAGTTCATTTGTATTAATTAACGTTCCATCTAAATCAAATAACACTGTATTTATTTGCATCGTCTTATTCCTTTCACTTTCCTGAATATGAAAGAAGCAGCATCTTATAAGTAAGATGCTACTTTTCTCTAGTTTTCTAAATATCTTTTATCAGCTTGCCCCATTTTTCGTCTCACAATAATGAAAATGATTGAAATAACAACAAGTCCAATCGACATTACTTGCGCAATACGAAGTGGCCCTAACATTAAACTATCTGTACGTAAACCTTCAACGAAGAGACGTCCTACTGAATACCAAATTAAATACGTAAAGAATAATTCACCGCGACGTAAATTTACTTTTCGTAATAATAGTAATAAAATTACACCTGCAAAATTCCATAATGATTCATATAAAAACGTCGGGTGATAATACACACCATCAATATACATTTGATTGATGATAAACTGTGGTAAATGAAGTCCTTCTAAAAACTGTCTCGTCACTTCACCACCATGCGCCTCTTGGTTCATAAAGTTTCCCCATCGACCAATTGCTTGTCCTAGCAAAATACTTGGAGCAGCAATATCCGCCAACTTCCAGAATGAAAGCCTGCGTCGTTTCGCAAATAGAATACCGGTAATAACAGCACCGATTAGACCACCATGAATCGCCAAGCCACCTTGACGAGTGTTAATAATTTGACTCGGGTTTTGCGCGTAATATTCCCATTCGAAAATAACATAGTACATTCTCGCAAAAAGAATAGCGATTGGTACTGCAATTAATACAAGGTCAACAAATGTATCTTTTGGAATACCTAGCCTTTCTCCCTCGCGAATTGCTAGCCAAAGACCTAATAGCACACCTGTACCGATAATAATCCCATACCAATAAACAGGGAACGGTCCAAGTTGGATAGCTACACGGTCAAGCTGTGGTACAGAACCTAACATCATATGTATGACCTCCCTCTCCAAAGTTTACTCCTGATTTCCTAACTCAATCGCACTCATTAATCGTTCAGAGAACTGTTGTGCCGCATTGACTCCCATACGTTTTAAACGGAAGTTCATCGCTGCCACTTCAATAATAACAGCCAAGTTTCGACCAGGACGAACTGGAAGTGTAATCTTCGTAAGTTCTGTATCAATAATCTTCATCTTCTCTTCATCAAGGCCTAAGCGATCGTAATTTTTCTTCTGATCCCAAATTTCAAGATTAATAACAAGTGTAATACGCTTATAATTTCGTACTGCCCCTGCACCGAATAACGTCATAACATTAATGATACCTAGACCACGAATTTCTAATAAATGCTCAATTAAATCTGGTGAGCTTCCTACTAATGTGTCTTCATCTTCTTGGCGAATTTCTACGCTATCATCCGCAACTAAACGATGACCACGCTTTACAAGCTCAAGTGCTGTCTCACTTTTACCAACACCACTTTGACCTGTAATTAAAACACCAACGCCGTAAATATCAACTAACACACCATGAACAGCCGTTGTCGGCGCTAACTTACCTTCTAAATAATTTGTTAAACGACTTGATAATCTCGTTGTCGTTTGAGAAGAACGTAATAAAGGCATGCCTGATTCACGCGATGCTTGTAATAACTCGTCCGGTACATCTTGATTACGAGTTACAATAATACATGGCGTCTCTTCCGTACAAAGTTCTTTCATTCTCTCTTGCTTTTGTTCTGTCGTTAACGTGTCAAAGAACGTAAGCTCCGTCTTTCCAAGAAGCTGCACACGATCAGCTGGATAATATGTAAAGAATCCTGCCATTTCAATTCCAGGTCGTGATAAATCACTTGTATCAATCGGACGATGAATACCTTCTTCGCCACTTATTAACTCCAATTGAAATTGTTCGATTAAATCTTTTGTCCTTACTTTCGGCATATGTATAAACCTCCACTCCGCTGCGGGTTCAGTCTCAATTGATGTAACATTCCATTCTAACGGATATTGTACCATTTTTTTCTGGAAACAAGAAATACGGTTTCTAATAAATAGCAAAAAACATTTCATTCAATTGATGAAATGTTTTTCTTTTTGTCATTTTCTCTTTTTTTCATATAACGGTTCAACAATTGCTTTTTCAATGATCATATTAAAAATTGAAATACAAATTGCCGCAACAATCGCTACACCAAACCCTGATATATTAAAAGCATCCCCTAATAATGAATCTGCTATTTTTAGCGTAATCGCATTAATAACAATTAAGAAGAAACCGAAAGTTACAACAGTAATTGGTAGCGTAATTAAAATTAAAAACGGTTTTACGAACACATTTAAAATCGCCAATATAATACTCGCAATAATTGCAGTTTGTATATTTGCTACGTAAAACGCGTCTGGTGCAATCCCTTTTAAAAGTCCCGATACAGCGATTAACACAACGCTATTTACAAGAAGTGATACAATCCATCTCATTTTCTTACACATCCTTTTAACATATATATTTCATCATACGCTAATAGATTATAAACGCAAGTATCATGCAAACACTTATACCAACTTATTCTACTCTTTATGCTTGTATACCTACTAACATTTCTTTGTGAAATAAGGGCCACACCATCTATGCTCATGAGTTTTCACAAAGGTACAAGTGAAATCTTTGTCTACAATATAAATATCACCTTTATACGCATCATCTATTTCACGCAATATATCCTCCATACGTAATAAACTCGCATCCTTTATTAGTAGTACATCGTCACAATGTTGATAAAATATATAGCAATCCTTTTTCATTTCATTATGAAACGCCTTCTCCGCTTCTTCACCCTCTAAACACTTCTTTTTCTCATAACTAAATATGTGTCAAAGATAACCACATGCATACTTATCTCCATAAAGAAAAATATCTTCTTTTTCTTCATCACTTAAATGATTTATAAAATGATCCTCCCAGCACTTCCGAAAATATACACCCCACTTTTGAAACTCTCTTACCTTCATGTTTTTCTTTCTCAAAACATCTAAAAACTCCATCTTTTCCCCCTATGAAATAAAACCGAGTGTCATTTCCACTCGGTTTTTATTAATACACTTATTGTGATAACTCTACTTCTTTTATTTTCTCTTTCATTCTTGCCTTATCACGAACTAAAATCTCTTTTAAATACTTACCTGTATACGAGCGTTCTTCTTTTACTACTTGCTCCGGTGTTCCTGAAGCGACGATTTGTCCACCTTTATCTCCGCCCTCTGGTCCAAGGTCCACAATATAATCAGCTGTTTTAATTACATCTAAATTATGTTCAATTACAAGTACCGTCTCACCGCTCTCAACAAGACGTTGCAGAACTTCTAGAAGACGCGCGATATCATGTGCATGCAAACCAGTCGTTGGCTCGTCTAAAATGTATAGCGTACGCCCAGTAGAACGACGGTGTAATTCAGAAGCTAGTTTCACGCGCTGTGCTTCTCCTCCAGATAACGTCGTAGCTGGTTGCCCTAATTTCATATAACCAAGCCCAACGTCTACAAGCGTTTGAAGTTTACGCTTAATTTTTGGGATATTAGCGAAGAACTCTACTCCATCTTCAATTGTCATCCCTAACACTTCAGAAATATTTTTATCTTTATATTTCACTTCTAACGTTTCACGATTGTAACGTTTACCATGACAAACTTCACACGGAACGTATACATCTGGTAAGAAGTGCATTTCAATTTTAATAATTCCATCACCACGGCACGCTTCACAACGTCCACCTTTTACATTAAAGCTGAAACGTCCTTTTTGATATCCACGTACCTTTGCTTCATTCGTTTGAGCGAATACATCACGAATATCATCAAATACACCTGTATAAGTTGCTGGATTTGAACGTGGTGTACGCCCAATTGGCGATTGATCAATATCGATTACTTTATCTAGATGTTCAAGGCCTTTAATTTGTTTATGAGCACCAGGTTTCGCTTTCGCCTTATATAATTTTTGCGCTAGCGATTTATATAGTACTTCATTAATCATCGTACTTTTCCCTGACCCAGACACACCCGTTACCGCTACAAACGTACCGAGCGGGAATGACATTTTGGCATTCTTTAAGTTATTCTCTTTTGCACCGACAATTTCCACTTTACGTCCGTCACCTTTACGTCTTTCAAGTGGAACCGGAATAAACTCTTTACCGCTTAAATACTTCCCTGTTAATGAATTCTCATCTTGCATCACTTCAGCTGGCGTCCCCGCTGATACGACTTGTCCACCGTGAATACCTGCACCAGGTCCGATATCAAGTAAATAATCAGCAGCCATCATCGTATCCTCATCATGCTCAACGACAATTAACGTATTACCTAAATCGCGCATTTCTTGCAATGTGCGAATAAGACGGTCGTTATCGCGCTGATGCAAACCGATAGAAGGCTCATCAAGAATGTAAAGTACGCCAGTAAGACGAGAACCGATTTGCGTCGCTAAACGAATACGCTGCGCCTCACCACCTGATAAAGTTCCTGCGGCACGACTTAACGTTAAATAATCTAAACCAACGTTCACTAAGAACCCAACACGCTCCTGAATTTCTCTTAAAATTAAATGAGCAATTTTTTGTTGTTTCTCCGTTAGCTCCACATTCGAGAAGAATTCCTGTACTTCTTGAACCGAATACTTTGTTACATCCGCAATCGTTTTTCCGCCAACAAATACAGCTAAACTTTCAGGCTTTAGACGTCCGCCTTTACACTTCGGACAAGCTTGTTCTGCCATATACTTTTCCATTTGCTCACGAATGTAATCGGAACTCGTTTCACGATAGCGACGTTCAACATTTGGAATAACACCTTCAAATAAAATCTCATTTTCCCTTACTTGACCAAATTCATTTACATAACGGAAATAAACTTTCTCTTCACCGCTTCCGTATAACACTTTATCAAATAAATCTTTCGGTATATCTTTCACAGGCATATCCATATCAACGCCGTAATGATTACATACAGATTGTAAAAGCTGTGGGTAATATTGTGAGCTTGTCGGTTCCCACGGAGCAATCGCATGTTCATTTAATGATAAATCCCAGTTTGGAATAACCAGTTCTAAATCCACCTCTAGCTTTGAACCAAGCCCATCACAAGAAGGACATGCCCCGAACGGACTGTTGAACGAGAACATACGCGGCTCTAATTCTCCGATTGAAAAACCACAATGCGGACAAGCATGATGTTCACTAAATAGAAGTTCCTCTTCCCCCATAACATCGATTAACACTCGGCCCCCGCCAAGCTTTAATGCACTTTCAAGTGAATCTGCAAGACGGCTTGCAATCCCATCTTTTACAACAATGCGATCAATAACAACCTCAATCGAATGCTTTTTATTTTTATCTAACGTTATCTCTTCAGATACATCAAGCATTTCACCATCAACACGGACACGAACATATCCTTGCTTCTTAATATCTTCAAGCACTTTTACATGCGCACCTTTACGCCCTGACACAATAGGCGCTAACACTTGCAATTTCGTACGTTCAGGATATTCAAGCACACGATCTACCATCTGCTCTACTGTTTGCGATGTAATTTCAATGCCATGATTCGGACAAATTGGCGTACCAATTCGTGCAAATAATAAACGTAAATAATCATAAATCTCTGTGACCGTCCCAACAGTTGAACGAGGATTACGACTCGTCGTTTTTTGATCAATTGAAATCGCTGGTGATAATCCTTCAATCGTATCTACATCCGGCTTATCCATTTGTCCTAAAAACTGACGTGCATACGCAGATAACGATTCTACGTATCTGCGCTGCCCTTCTGCATAAATCGTATCAAACGCTAATGATGACTTCCCTGAACCAGACAATCCTGTCACAACAACAAGCTGATTTCTCGGAATGGTTACATCAATATTTTTTAAGTTATGTGCTCTAGCACCTTTTACAACAATAAAATCCTTGCTCACTCTTTTCACCCTTCCGCTTTTAATTCTAATAGTAAATCTCTTAATTCAGCTGCACGCTCGAAATCTAACGCTTTTGCTGCTTCTTTCATCTCTGCTTCCATCTTCGCAATTGTCTTTTCACGCTCTTTTTTCGTCATCTTCTTAGCTGGTGCTGCTTCATATGTTTCTGTTTCTTCAGCAGCTGTCGTTGCACGGATAACATCACGCACGCCTTTTTGAATCGTTTTCGGCGTAATACCATGCTCTTCATTGTAATCTTCTTGTATACTACGACGACGCTGCGTTTCTTCAATCGCAATTCCCATTGATCTCGTTATGCGATCTGCATACATAATAACGTGGCCATTTTCATTTCGCGCGGCGCGACCAATCGTCTGAATTAACGAACGCTCTGAACGTAAAAATCCTTCCTTATCTGCATCTAAAATGGCTACAAGTGATACTTCTGGAATATCTAACCCTTCTCGCAATAAGTTAATCCCAACAAGAACGTCAAACTTACCAAGGCGAAGATCACGAATAATTTCAATACGTTCTAACGTTTTAATTTCAGAGTGAAGATAGTTTACTTTAACTCCTACATCTTTTAAGTAATCTGTTAAATCCTCAGACATTTTTTTCGTTAAAGTCGTAATTAATACGCGCTCATTTTTTGCAATACGATCTTGAATTTCTCCCAATAAATCATCAATTTGCCCTTCAATTGGTCGTATATCAATTTGAGGATCTAAAAGCCCTGTTGGACGAATAATTTGTTCTATTACTTCCGGTGACTGCTCTAATTCGTATGGTCCTGGCGTTGCCGAAACATAAATAACTTGATTCGTTTTCTCTTCAAACTCATCAAACGTAAGCGGTCTATTATCTAACGCTGATGGCAGGCGAAATCCATGATCCACAAGCACTTGTTTACGAGCTTGGTCTCCGTTATACATCGCTCTTACTTGCGGCACTGATACGTGCGACTCATCCATGACAATTAAGAAATCCTCTGGGAAATAGTCTAATAACGTATATGGTGTTGAACCCGCTGGGCGAAGCGTTAAATGACGTGAGTAGTTTTCAATACCTGAACAAAATCCCATCTCACGCATCATTTCTAAATCGTAACGTGTACGCTGCTCTATACGCTGCGCTTCTAACAACTTACCGTTATCATTTAATTCTTTTAAACGCTCTTCTAATTCTTTTTCGATATTTTCAATAGCAACCTTCATCTTTTCTTCACGTGTAACGAAGTGAGATGCCGGGAAGATTGCTACATGATCACGCTCTGCCAATACTTCCCCTGTTAATGCATTTACTTCACGGATACGATCGATTTCATCGCCGAAAAATTCAATTCGGATACAATGCTCATCAAGCGACGCTGGGAAAATTTCAACTACATCCCCGCGCACACGGAATGTACCGCGCTGGAAATCAATATCGTTACGTCCGTACTGTACATCAACAAGCTCACGAAGCAATTGATTGCGGTCCTTTTCCATACCTACTCGAAGTGAAACAACTAACTCACGATATTCTTCCGGCGAACCTAAACCGTATATACACGAAACACTCGCAACGATTATTACATCGTCCCGTTCAAATAATGCAGACGTTGCTGAGTGACGCAATTTATCAATTTCATCATTAATTTGTGCATCCTTTTCAATAAACGTATCTGTTTGCGGCACATACGCTTCTGGCTGATAGTAATCGTAGTAACTAACAAAATACTCAACCGCATTATTTGGGAAGAAATCTTTCAACTCACTATATAGCTGCCCTGCTAACGTTTTATTATGAGCCATCACAAGTGTTGGTTTCTTCACTTCTTTAATGACATTTGAAATCGTAAATGTCTTACCCGTCCCTGTCGCTCCAAGCAACACTTGATGTTTCTTACCACTATTAATTCCCTCTACAAGCTTCTCTATCGCCTTTGGCTGATCACCTTGTGGAGAATACTCTGAAATAATTTCAAATTGATGTTCCAAGTAAAATCCGACCTCCTCATAAAAATCTGTATTATTATTTTACCACGAATGCCTATAAAAAACCTAAAAAAACGAACAGATATTCGGTAAAATTTTCGACAATATATACATAGAAAAAGGAAGGAGTAAAAACTTCCTTCCTCTACTAACTCTATTTTTTAGGTACATATAATAAATCATATCCATTGCGCCCATTTTTACTCGTACAATCTATTAACCTATAAATGATTTCTAATTCGTGTTGCTCTTTAACAATACTTTTACAACTATCTTTATATAACCCTTTATCCTCACCAGCAAATTGATCTTGTCTATTATCTAACACATAAAGTATACCTTCTTCACTATGCTCTAACGTTTGAAAAATCGAGTCACCTTCATAGGTATACTGCACAATTCTTATTTTATCAACTTTCCCTTAATCAACATTCAAAACGAACTGTTCGAATTTATCTAGATTGGAAGTTCCTGCTCTCTTTACAATGACATCATTCTTCTTATCAATTGTAACGTTAGGTTGTGAGCATGCTACTAAGCTAAAAAGAAAGAGAAATATAAAACCCCTTCTTTTTCCTATTGTCATCCTCTCCTGTAAAAATTATTTGTATACCACAAAAGCTACTTTCCTCTACGAAAGTAGCTTCTCCTTCCCTTTCTCCTTCTTCGGGAAAAGAACATATGAAAATGAAATAACTGTATCCACTAAAAGTATAATCGCCCAAACTTGACTAACGCGACTAGCTGGTTCATTTAAAACAATCCCCGTTTCTAACCAATTATGCCATTGTTCAAACGGGACAAAACCGTACAGAAAGAAAAAGAAAACATGCACAACAACGAATAAAATAAGATGCAATACCCAATTTTTTATTTCCTGCTTCGCATAGACCATACCTACTAATTCTACCTGTTCTTCCATAATTGGCGCTGGTTCATTCCGCCATTTCGCAACTAATTTTTGCACAAATATATCAAGCTTCTTCAAATCCTTTTTCCCGTAGAAGACCGCATACAATAAAATAATTACCGTAATGATTTGAAAGTTAGAGAACTTTCCTGTTTGATAATAGTCCACCACTCCTAAAGTTAAAATAAACACTTCATTTACGAGGAGTACAATCCCCATAATAAAACTCGCCTTTTTCAAACGGAATCCGTAACGGAGTAAAAAGAAACCGATAGCCGATAACCAAAATACAATCTCTGCCCCAATTAAAAAATACCAACGATATTCTGCGAGTATACTCATTTCCCCTTCTCCTTCTCATCATATATACGAAAAGCCTCATCCATATATAATAAAAGTTCTTCTTCAATTGGATACATGCTCATTTTCTGTGAATCTTCCTTCGATTTTCTAACTTCCCATAACTTATCTAAAAATACTTCATCACCATTAGCCATTTCTAAACACTTCTGCATTAATCTCTTCGTTGCCCCTTGTACCTCATCACTCGCGGCTTCTTTGCCGTCTTTCATAAAAGTACGTAATTTCTTTAATAAATCTATCCATTCTAAAACATTCGGATCTTCTTCACTCATATTTGGCAAATTATGAAGCAATTTTTGTTCTTCCTTTGAAAATACTTCATTTTGAAATATTTCACGTATACGAGACGACTGTTTCGAAAGCTGAATCAGTTCAAACATCACTTTCCAATCAAGTTCTCCCTCCACATCTACCGAATAAACAACCGCTTGTAAAACACGCTCCATTCGCTTAAATTTCTTTTGTTCTTCCTGTACAAACCGAAGTTGTTTTTCAAGCGAGCCCTTTA
Organism: Bacillus cereus; assembly: GCA_002578045.1. Classification (GTDB taxonomy): domain Bacteria; phylum Bacillota; class Bacilli; order Bacillales; family Bacillaceae_G; genus Bacillus_A; species Bacillus_A cereus_AK. Next base: position 4,769 of record NUMR01000036.1, on the reverse strand, counting down.
AGTTACGCTCACCTTTTACTAACATATTCGCAGTCTCTTTTAATGAAAATCCCATTTCCTTTAAAAATAAAATTTGTTGCAGTCGTATTACGTCAGCTTCACTATATAAACGATGCCCGCCTTCTGTTTTCCCGCTCGGCTTTAATAAATCTATTTGATCATAATAACGTAATGTACGTAATGTACGTACTGTTACCCCTGTTTCTTTCGTCAATTGTTGTATTGAAATCACTACCATCACCTCGTCGCCTTCATTATAAAAGATGACGTAACGTCACTTTCAATACTTTTACTAAAAAAATACAAAAAGCTATTTATACTCTTTGTATAAACAGCTTTTATGGAAATAATCCTTTTTGTACAGCACGCCCGCAAAATAAAATAAGCGCTCCAACGACAACACTCGTTGCTGTTTTATGATAATGAGCTGAAATTAATAAATAATATGATAAACCTACAGTACCAATCATAATACAAATACTTGGCACTGGATTACGAGAGAAGTTCTGCATTCCCCAAAACAAAGCAAAAATAACCGTAGCAACACATAATACCGGTAATCCCATCCCAGTTCCCCTTTTTCTATCTATTCCTTGTTGCTAACACACTCGTCGATGCCATACTTATTAATAAAGTGAAACTTTAATCAGTGGGGGAGTTTGTCCATCGCCCACCGATTATTAGCCCACACCAATCGGGCGTTTACGAGCAGTTGATCTCCCACCTAACTTCCTCGTAATCGCCGATTTTTGAGGTGGGAGTTTTACTGCCCACAAATAGCGGGATAAAATAACTAATGCTACATTCGATATAAAAATAGTTCCCCACGAAATACTTAAAATCATTAAACTCACATTTAAAAAAAGACCCGCTAAAAACAAACTTCCTATAAATCGTATAACATCTTGCTTACTCATACATGATCAGCCTCTTTTTGGTTTCTATATTTCCACTTCGGCCAATAGTTCACAAGAAAATACACCCACTGCCCTAGTACAAATAAAACAAACGGCATACCAGCATTACCGTCAACAAGTAAATTATATAAACTCCATACTGCTAAACTAATCGTAAAAAATAACCCTACATATTTAAACGCTTTATCTGACTGGAATCTCTCAAACTCATCTTGCATTTTTCATTCCTCCTATCGCTATGCTCGTTTTCCTACCATAACTCCTATGATGAGACTACCAAGGAACTACATATTAAAAATATTTCTTGTATAGGTATAACATGCCTGCCTATTGCTTTACCCGCAACAATATAAACAATAAGTAGAATAAACGCGAATACAAATGAGACATTTACATACCTTTTTATGTTTTCATTTACTCGCTCATCTATATCTGGAAGTTCTTCTTTTCTGTACTTACACTTTTTGTAATACGCATACACTATCAAAAATACAATTGCTAAAACGTTACTCACTACGAGCGGTAAAATTGGTATAACCGAATTCATAATATGAACTATAATGTCTCCCAAAAACAATCAAAAAGTCGCACCGATAAATAACTTTTTAGTATCGTTCATTTTTCTCCCCTTACTCTAGCGTAAATATTTCCTCCACCTTCACCCCAAAATATTTGGCGATTTTTAGGGATAACTCTAAACTCGGATTATAATGATGGTTTTCAATCGCCACAATCGTCTGCCGCGTCACCTGCATCGCCTTTGCCATTTCAACTTGCGTTATATGATTCTGCTTTCTTAACTCTTTTATTTTATTTTTCACACCCATAGGCTCCACCTTCGAAAGTAAAGATATCTTTACTTTAATTATAAATATTTTCCGGTTGCAAGTAAAGATATCTTTACAAATTTTAGAGAAAATGTTTCACTAAACATCTTCTCTAACCAAATACAAGAGTAATTAAATTTATATCAGCGCAACTCCATTTATATCGGCGATTTTTTAAATATATCGACTTACCGACAAATACCGAAATCCGTAGCGCTATAATTACAAGAAAAAGCTATCCCAAAATAACTTTGGAAACAGCTTCTCCGTCCTACTACATAAATCCTAATGCATATACAAGAACATACCCAAGAACGGATAGGCAAACCGAGCCGATCAGCCCCGCGACGAATGCTTTACTTCCTAACTTACGGAACGTTTTAAACTCCACATTTAAACCGAGCCCTGCCATCGCCATCGCGATAAGCATATACGCAATGACTACAATGTATCCGGCAACAACTTCTGGGATAATCCCAAGCGAATGCACTGCACTCATCGCTAAAAATCCGAAGATGAACCATGGAATCGGAAGGTCGCGCCACGATCTTTTTTCCCCGCTTCCTTCACTCTTACCAAACCATAATCCAATTAAAATCGCTACTGGCACAAGCATTGCAACGCGCGTTAGTTTCACGATAACTGCGATGTCTACAGCCGTGTTTCCTCCTGGCGCTGCAGCGGCGATGACATGGGCGATTTCGTGTAGCGTCGCACCTGAGAACACTCCGTAACCGTGCGGAGAAAAGCCGAGCACTGGGTATAATAGCGTATAAATAAGTGTAAATATCGTACCTAAAATTGCAATAATCGCTGCCCCAACTGCCGTTTCTTCATCCTTCGCTTTCACTTGCGGTGCAATTGCCACTACCGCAGCCGCGCCGCAAATTGCTGTTCCGCACGCTGTTAAAATTCCAAGCTTCTTCTCTACTTTAAATACTTTCGTTAATCCATATACAACGAAAATCGTAAATGTAATAACAACCGCGGCGATGACCAATACTTTCGGCCCTGCCTTCGCAATATCAACAAGATTTAATCGCATTCCAAGTAAGATGATTCCAAAGCGAAGCAACTTCTTACTCGCAAAGTTCGTTCCAGCTATCGCTTCTTGCCGAACCCCAATAGCCGCACGCCAAACCATCCCAATTAGAATAGCAATTACTAATTGTCCCATAATATTTAAAAATGGAAGCTCCGCTAAATATTTCGCAGCAATTGCGATTAATAGTGTAATCCCAATTCCTTGCGAAAATCCAAAACGCTTCTTCTTTTGTATAACAAGTGTTTGTTCCACTTAGTACCACTCCAATAATCATATTGGAACATGCATGTTCTTTCTACTTACATTATAAGAGAGTTTCTATAATAAGTTTAATATCAATATTGAATCTCTATCATCAAAAATACTTATGATAAGATGAAAGAAAAACGAAAGGAGCCCATTACATGAACGTAGACATTTTAAAAATTTTTGTTACTGTCGTTGAACAGAAACACTTCTCCCGTGCAGCAGAACTATTAAATATTTCACAGCCTGGCGTAAGTATGCATATACGCAACTTAGAAAACGAATTTGGAACTACACTTATTCAGCGTTCTCCGAAGCACGTTCAAGTGACAGAGGCTGGAAACATTTTATATATACACGCAAAGCAAATGCTCTCTCTTTACGAAGATGCTAAACAAGAAATTAACGAACTACATAACGTTGTAACAGGAACTCTTCGCATCGGTGCTAGTTTTACAATTGGCGAATACTTACTTCCAAAAATACTGGCTAACTATGCGAATGAAAATTCACACGTCGAAGTTCATACCTTTATCTCAAATACAGAAGACGTTTTACAAAGCCTTCGCTCTAATCAAATTGATATCGGCTTAGTGGAAGGGCAAGTCGTATACGCCGACGTTGACGTTGAAACATTTATGCAAGATGAAATGAAGCTCGTCGTTCCGCCAAATCATTCACTGCTCCGCACAAATGAAATAAATGAAAACACACTCCAAGATCAAGTATGGGTATTAAGAGAAAGTGGTTCTGGTACACGCGCTTATAGTGATCGCTTTATTCATCAACACCATTTAAAAATGAAACGATTCTTTACATTCAGTAGTATCCAAAGCGTGAAGGAAGCTGTCGCTGCCGGGCTTGGCATCGCTATCCTTTCTGATTGGACTGTACGGAAAGAGTTACTGGCAAAAGAACTATTCCACGTCGAAGTTCCAAATGAACAACTCATCCGTCCATTCTCCATCGTGCGCGGCAAATATTTTATTCCGTCTAAAGCTATTCAAGTGTTTTTAAATCATGTAGATTCTTTTGCGAAAAAACAGGCTTGACCTTCACATTAATGTGAAGGTTTACAATACATGTAAAAGGAGTGAAGCGCATTACGAATTGGGGAATTATCAAAAGAAACTGGCGTTAGCGAAAGATCTATGAAGAAAAGGGATTACTCCCTTCAAAGCGCCTCGCAACTGGCTACCGTGATTTTGATGCAAGTGCCATCGAAAAAGTAGAACTTATTCAAATATACTTACAAATTGCCCTAAATTTAGAAGAAACAGCAAGGATACTGCGCTGCCTTGAAATAGAGCCGCACCTGTACGAAAATCCTTGCAGCAGTATCCTTACGCTTTATGAAGATAAACTTAATGAGGTAACAAAGCAAATTTCATTACTTTCCAGCATTCAAACGAATTTTCAAAAACACGTTTCACTCCTAAAACAAGCAAAAGAAAAGGGATGGATGCTGAGGCGCTAGCAAAAGCACAATTGTATAATAATAAATTTAAAGATAGCAAGCAGAAATAAGTTTGACAAACACAATGACATAACAGTTCTCAAACAAGAATACGAAACATTATTAGTTCAAATCCGAAAATGTAAGGAAGCACTCTAATATCTTCCCTATATATCGACGGGACCTTGCGCATTTCCCAAGAAATATTGAAATTTCGACATAGAAATGTTAGACACAACAACAAAAAAGCCGTGCACCATGAAGTGACCCCTAAAAGT
>NUMR01000035.1 GCA_002578045.1 Bacillus cereus | reverse complement strand
AATCCAGATATATATGGAGTGAAATCCTTACAAGAAGGAAGTATAAATTACTCTAATCCAGATATTTATGGATAAGAAAATAACGAGAACCCCTTTCCAATCGGAAAGGGGTTTTTCAATATTTGTTCCCCAAAATTCTACAAAACTTGAGAAAATAATTAATTGAATTTTTAGTATATTAATAATGAAAACATAATGCTAATATAAAACTACTCTTTTTCAAAAATTTTTTATTAGGGGGAAGGTTGTATGAAAAAGAAGAGTTTAGCGTTAGTGTTAGCGACAGGGATGGCAGTTACTACGTTTGGAGGGACAGGCTCTGCTTTTGCAGATTCTAAAAATGTGCTCTCTACGAAGAAGTACAACGAGACGGTGCAGTCACCGGAGTTTATTTCTGGTGATCTAACTGAAGCGACTGGTAAGAAAGCAGAATCTGTTGTGTTTGATTACTTAAATGCAGCAAAAGGTGATTATAAGCTAGGGGAAAAGAGTGCGCAAGATTCTTTCAAAGTGAAACAAGTGAAAAAAGACGCTGTAACTGATTCAACGGTAGTACGTATGCAACAAGTTTATGGAGGAGTACCTGTATGGGGTTCTACTCAAGTAGCCCATGTGAGTAAAGATGGTTCTTTAAAAGTGTTGTCTGGAACAGTTGCACCTGATTTGGACAAGAAGGAAAAGTTGAAAAATAAAAATAAGATTGCAGGCGCAAAAGCGATTGAAATCGCGCAGCAAGATTTAGGGGTAACACCTAAATATGAGGTGGAACCAAAAGCGGACCTATATGTATATCAAAATGGTGAAGAAGTAACATATGCATACGTTGTAAATTTAAACTTTTTAGATCCAAGTCCAGGAAACTATTATTATTTCATTGAAGCAGAAAGTGGTAAAGTATTAAATAAATATAATACAATTGATCACGTGACGAATGATGATAAATCGCCAGTTAGACAAGAGGCTCCTAACCAAGATGCAAAAGCGGTTATAAAGCCTGTTACAGGAACGAATAAAGTAGGGACTGGTAAAGGGGTATTAGGAGATACGAAGTCGCTTAATACAACATTATCTGGATCATCTTACTATTTACAAGATAATACGCGCGGAGCAACGATTTTCACATATGATGCGAAAAACCGTTCGACATTACCAGGAACATTATGGGCAGATGCAGATAATGTATTTAATGCAGCGTATGATGCAGCAGCAGTGGATGCTCATTACTATGCGGGTATCACGTATGATTACTATAAGAATACGTTTAATCGTAACTCAATTAATGATGCAGGTGCGCCATTAAAATCAACTGTTCATTATGGAAATAAGTATAATAATGCATTCTGGAACGGTTCACAAATGGTATACGGTGATGGAGATGGCGTAACATTTACTTACTTATCGGGTGGTATTGATGTAATTGGTCACGAATTAACACATGCGGTTACAGAAAATAGTTCAAACTTAATTTATCAAAATGAATCAGGAGCGCTAAATGAAGCAATCTCTGATATTTTCGGTACTTTAGTAGAATTCTATGACAACCGTGACCCAGATTGGGAGATTGGTGAAGATATTTATACGCCTGGTAGGCCTGGAGATGCATTACGCTCTATGAGTAATCCTACAAAATATGGTGATCCAGATCATTATTCTAAACGTTATACTGGTTCAAGTGATAATGGTGGTGTTCATACGAACAGCGGTATTATTAACAAACAAGCTTATTTATTAGCGAATGGTGGTACGCATTACGGTGTAACTGTAAATGGTATCGGAAAAGATAAATTAGGTGCAATTTACTACCGTGCAAATACACTATATTACACTCAATCTACTAGATTTAGTCAAGCTCGCGCTGGTGCAGTGCAAGCGGCAGCTGATTTATATGGTGCGAACTCTGCTGAAGTAACAGCAGTTAAGAAATCATTTAGTGCTGTTGGTGTAAACTAAGATATTTCTATTCGTAAGAGATATGTATTAATAGAATATAATTTAAAAAATAAAGAAGGAGCCTATGCTCCTTCTTTATTTTTTCTCCATTTTTTCCACAAATAAAATAATCCGATACAACCCGCAATTGTTATAATCCACTTCGCTTCATTTGTTCCGTTCATAACTTGGTATGCCGAATATACTTCAATCAATAAGGCCGGTATTTTACCTATGGTACTGGCGATACTGAAGGAGAGTAATGGCATTTTACCTAGAGCTGCAAACAGAGTAACGATACTTGATGGAATGAAAGGGATAAAACGAAAAGATAGAACGAGTAGAAAGGCCTCTTTGCCCTCTACGTAAAGGAGACGTTTTACCTTTGGATACTTATTTACTTTGTCGTGAGTGAATTTTTGAAGGCCTATGCGATAAATATAAAACGAGATAATAGCCCCTAATGCTTCACCTGCGATCGAAATGATTGTGCCATTTGTTACACCAAAGAGCTGTATATTTATGGCGGTTAAAAAGATGCTAGGAATAAAACCTAAAAGACTAATGATGATGTTGATTACGATACTAAGTGGAATTGCGATTGAATAATAGTCTGTTAAGAAGTTTTGAATTGTTTCTGCCATCGTATAAAATCCTTTATCTTTTTTTGCATTACACCATATTTCCATTGTATAGGCAAGAAAAAATTTACATAATGTAGAAAACGTTGATAAAAAAGGTATTTACATACCTTATATAGGTATTAGGTATGTGGAAATAGGGGTATGCTTTTGTGTTTTGTAAAAATGTAAACAAACCTTTATTTAAAGGTTTGTTCGGCATTGTGATGAATGGTTTTATTTGGGAAATAATATAAAAAATAGGGGGTATATATTTTGTGTATGGAAAAAAATAGTTTGATGAAATTAGGTTGGTAAATATAGCATAATGGATGAGAAATTTTAAAATTGTATACGCTTTTTCTTAGTGAAATTGACTTTTAGTGAAGTTACGATAATAATCATGGAAGAGGTGATATGATGAAACGAATAAGCAGTCTTTTTTTGAGTAGTTTATTGGTACTCATACTGATATTAAGTGGATGTGCAGGAAAAGAACAAAAAGTAGAAAAAACAAAAGAGGATTATTCTACATCAGTAGAAAAAATTAGTGGTAATATTTTAGATGAAATGGAAGGACCACCTAAAAATGGTCATACGATTGAAAGACATGTTGGAAAAACAGAAGAAGAGCTGAAAAAACGTTTGAGTACAGATAAAGTTTCGGCGGCAAGTACATACTATGACAAAGAAACAGCGACGAAAGCTGTAAAAGATAGTTTGAAGCAACACGATAAGGAAATTCAGGATTGGTTAAAAAATTCTAAAGAGGCTCGTCTTGTATTAAATACAACTCATTCATTCCCGGTTGGAAAAACGGTAATAAAGAAAAATATGAGTGTAAAAGACAAGTTGGTAAAAACCGTTACTGTTTTAGCGAGAGATAAGTCAGGAGAATTAGGATTTAAGATCATTACTTCTTATCCATCTGACAAATAAGAAGGGGGAGTACAATGTATACGACATTACAATACTTTCTTAAATCGTATTGTACGTTAAGTATTCGTGAGGATGAAATAGTAAGCGTGATGGAAGAGTTTATAGAGCAAGAAGACGAGGAAATTGTTTTGAAATTACGCGATGAATTAGTAAATATAAAGAAAAAGAACGAGTGGGAAGAAGCATGTGTATTAGCTACGAAGCAAGGGAATCGTATGTGGTCTTTAGAAGAAACGAAAGATCATATTGGAAATTTTTTAATATTATTGCAAAAGAAAAAGGCGTGAGTAAGTCATGCCTTTTTATATACGCTTTTTGAAATTTGTCCATTGGAGATTACTTCACCGTTTTGTGTTACTTTTTTATACGTTACAGCCGTAATTTTATCAACAGTAGTACTAATTACTTGAGAAGAAACTTCTACATTTTTACCAGTAGCTGTTCCGAAAATGCGTGTAGTAATACTACCTCCATTTGAAAATGCTTGAATGTAAATATAATTCCCAGTATTGTTTTTTAATTTTAAATCAGGTCCATAATCTGCAACTGCTGCATCTTGCCCAAGTGGTAAGTAATGTACAGGCATAGAGTGGTTACTTCGAGCTACAATCCCTAAATCAGCTCTTAAAGCTGCGCTATATAATGTGCTACTTACTTGGCAAACTCCTCCGCCAGCACTTTGTATAACTTTACCTTTCAAGTATACTGCTGCGGATTTATAACCATGTGCAGCATCAGTCACGCCAACGCGGCTGTTAAAGCTAAATATTTCATCAGGTGCTACAATAGCTCCGCTTAAAGTATTAGCTGACTTATTTATGTTAAAGGATTGATTTCCATCACGGCCAGCCATTGGAGTAGAATATTCAGCAATGACCTCTCTGATTCCCATTTTTTGTATATCTTCTGTAGAACGTTCCGGTTTTATAAGTGTAACGGGTAGTATAATATCGGATTTTCCTGTAGTAATAGCTTCTTTTGTTAAATCGGTTAGTTTTCCCTTATCAATTTTTTCTCCGTTTTGACTTTGACTAATATTTATGATAGAACCTTCAATACTTAACTCTGCATTAACAGGATTTTTTAATATCTCATTATATTTATCTTTTATAAAGGATTCGTAAATTGTTGTATTTAATTGAGGTGTTAATTTATAGTCGCGTTTTACTTCACCGTTTTCAGCTTGTTTTCGCATTTTATAACGATTTATTACGTTTCCTGCTTGTTCGTTAAAGATTTTGTCGACAATATCTTTCTCTTTATAATCTATCCCTACATCTTTCCATGTGTAAGTTTGTTTATTATCTTGGAATATGTAGGTAAGGGATTTTTGATCTAATTCAGTCACCTTTTGATTAATAATTGCTTGAATATCTTCTTTATTTTTTCCATCAAGAGAAATACCTTCAAACGTAGTGTTTGGTAATGCAGTGGTATCTAATTGATTATTTAATTTGGACACATATTGATATCCGCCAATACCTCCTACACAAAGTAATAAGCCACCAGCAATTGCTGAACCGACCAGTATTTTACTTAGCTTCATTGATTTCCTCCCCCAGAAACTATTGTATAAATATATGTATTACATTTTTTGTATAAAAATGATGGAAATAACATTATGTACGTACTAGTATACTATTATTTACACTGTGTGTAATGTTTTTATAAAACATGTTACATTGTCGTAATAATCATCTCTTATTGTTACAATATGCATAAAAAATATGTTCAAAATTATAAAAAGGCTGCCTAGAAAAAATCTTAGCAGCCTTTTTATTATAATTTTTTATGCTCATTTTTATTCGTAACACCGAGATGCTCTTGAAGTGTTGTTGAAATAGTATTGACGCTTTTTTTATTTGGAACGTAATAATAAATACCATCTATATATTTATCAGTACCTTCTACTTGCATTTTTTCTATTTTTAAATTTGAATCCATTGAATTTTTTGCAATTGCCATCATATCATCAAAAGTTAAATTTGTTTTTAAGTCTGTATCGACAGCATCTAGTAGGCCACCGATTTTATTAATGGAATTAAGAGATAATGCTTTTTCGGCAATAGCTTCTAAAACAAGTTGTTGTCGTTGACCACGCATATAATCGCTATCTATATGACGAGTTCTAGATAGGGCAAGGGCCTCTTCTCCATTTAAATGTTGACGTCCTTTTTTAAGATGAATTGCATCTGCTTCATCTTTACTATTTTGTTCTGTGAACTCAACTGGAACATCGACAGTAATACCGCCAAGAGAATCGACGATTTTGATAAAGGATTTAAAGTTGAATTTTACATAGTAGTCAACTGGGACATCTAAAAAGTTCTCTACTGTATCAATGGTACTGTCTACACCGCCAAATACGTGTGCGTGCGTAATTTTATCATATTTATCACGCGATTTAATATAGACACGAGAGTCACGTGGAATGCTGACAAGTTTAATGGACTTATCGTTTTTATTAATTGTTGCAAGTAACAACGCATCCGTACGAGTTGCTTTTCCGTAATCTTTTCCCCTAATATCACTTTCATCAACACCCATAATAAGTACAGAAATATTGTCAGTCATAGGTTTAACAGTTTTTTCACGTTTGCTGGATTTATCGCCTCGACCTAGTTCAGAATAAGCATTACTTAAAACGGATTTTGCTTTACTGTATATAAGGAAGGAGTAGCCTCCCGCTCCAAGTGCTACAATTAGCAATGGAATCAGAAGGAACCAAAGTAGGCGCTTTTTCTTTAAGTGCCTTTTTTTGACTCTCGTATTGTTGTTCATGTCGGATTTCATCATTTTTCTCCTTTAAAACTATCAAAGTGTATACACTTAGAATCGTATTCAAACACTTAAAAAATATTGTACGCTAAATAAAAGCGATTGTACATGTATAAAAAATAGATGTCTTGATTATTTATAAGACATCTATTCGTTATTGTATACAAAAGACAGGGGAAAGAAAATGATAAAATTTTCCCTAATTACAACATAATGCTTACGATAATTGCAGATAAAATACTAACGAGAGTAAATCCGTATAGTAATTTAAACCAAATTGCGCGACAACGTTTTTTGTTCTTCGTTAATCCTTTTACTGCACCTGAAATCATTCTAATGGAAGAAAAGTTGGCAAAAGAAATAAGGAAGACAGAAATAATGCCTACTGTACGAGGCTAATTTCTGTATTTAATAATAAATAGGTTAACATTACCTGTATAATAAGCATGATAAAAATTGGCTTAAGATGAAACAACAGGTAAAAAATTTGTCTTTTTCCAAGATCCTGACGGCTTACCTTTAGAATTGTATGAAAGCTGAAAATTGGTGAATTTTATATAGGGTTGCTTTCAAGTAAATGAAGAAACTAAAGTAAAACTTCTTTTTTAAAGGAGGTGTAACTTTAGCTAAGAAAGCTAAAGGGTATATGTGGACATTTTAAAATTACTGATGGTAGCCATTCTTATTGCATTAACAGGTTTTTTTGTGGCTGTTGAGTTTGCGATCATTAAGGTGCGGAGCAGTCGTATGGATCAACTCGTTAGTGAAAAAAGACGAGGTGCATTGGCTGCTAAAAAAGTAACTTCAAATTTAGATGAATATTTATCAGCATGTCAGTTAGGTATTACGATTACCGCTTTAGGACTCGGGTGGTTAGGAGAGCCGACCATTAAACATTTACTCGAGCCGTTGTTCTTAAAATTACAATTATCTCCTGCAATTGCTAGTACAGTTTCATTTATTATTGCCTTTGTAGTGATTACATTTTTACATGTTGTCATTGGGGAACTAGCTCCGAAGACATTTGCTATACAAAAGGCAGAGCAAGTTAGCTTATTATTATCGAAGCCACTTATTTACTTTTACCGAGTTATGTATCCGTTTATTTGGACTTTAAATGGTTCAGCAAGGCTGATAACAGGTTTGTTCGGCTTACATCCGGCTTCTGAACATGAAGTAGCTCATTCAGAGGAAGAACTAAGATTAATCTTATCTGAGAGTTATGAGAGTGGAGAGATTAATCAAAGGGAGTTTAAATATGTAAATAATATTTTTGAATTCGATAATAGAGTTGCAAAGGAAATTATGGTACCCCGTACGGAAGTTGTAGGCCTATATGAGGACGAACCGTTTGAAACACATATTAAAGTAATCACGCAAGAAAAATATACGAGATATCCTGTATTTGGTGAAGATAAAGATGAAATTATTGGAATGGTTAATGTAAAGGATTTATTTATTCATTATATGGATGGGAATAGGGATGAAGAATGCTCGATTATACCATATACACGACCTGTTATTGAAGTGTTAGAAAATATCCCAATTCATGATTTATTATTACAAATGCAAAGAAGACATGTTCCGCTAGCTATCTTATATGACGAATATGGTGGCACAGCAGGGATTGTTACGTTAGAAGATATTTTAGAAGAAATTGTTGGAGAAATTCGAGATGAATATGACGAAGATGAGCATCCACCTATAGAACATATAAGTGAAGGGTATAAAATTGTTGAGGGAAAAGTGCTTATTAGTGAAATAAATGATTTATTTGGTATCCATTTGATCGCTGCTGATGTAGATACAATTGGTGGTTGGATTATGGTACAAAAACAAATCGTTGCTGAAGGAGATGTTATTGAGAAACACGGCTTTTATTTCAAAGTCCTTGAAAAGGATATGCATCAAATTAAACGAGTGGAAATAAAGAAAGTAGAAGAATGATTTTCTATAAACTTTAATAAAAAGGGTAGATAGAAAAGTAAATGTTTGCGCTTTCAAAAGAGGTGCTTTATAGTGAAGGTGGATACTGAAAAATTCTTCTGAATGATACTCGTATTTTGAGAGGGTGGATTTTTCAGATAAGGATTTAGAATGAAAAAGTATAGGTGATGAAAATGATAACAACGAAGGATATACGTATAGAAAAAGATTTTTTAGGTGAAAAGGAAATACCAAGTGCAGCCTATTATGGTGTACAAACATTACGTGCCGTAGAAAACTTCCCGATTACAGGATATCGCATTCATCCGTCACTCATTACGGCAATGGCAATTGTGAAAAAAGCGGCAGCACTTGCGAATATGGATACTGGTTACTTAGCTAAAGATATTGGACGAGAAATTGTAGAAGCGGCGCAAGAAATTGTTGACGGAAAGTTCCATGATCAATTTATCGTGGATCCGATCCAAGGTGGAGCTGGCACTTCCATAAATATGAATACAAATGAAGTAATTGCTAATAGAGCGTTAGAACGTATGGGATATGAAAAAGGTGAATATGCGAAAATTAGTCCAAACACTCATGTGAACATGGCGCAATCAACAAATGATGCATTTCCAACAGGGATTCATATTGCAACTCTTATGATGTTAAAAGAACTTCTTCTTACAATGGAAGAACTTCACACTGCATTTCGTGAAAAGGCAAATGAATTCGATCACGTCATTAAAATGGGGCGTACACATTTACAAGATGCAGTTCCAATTCGCCTTGGACAAGAATTTGAAGCGTATAGCCGAGTGATTGAACGTGATATAAAAAGAATTAAACAGTCTCGTCAACATTTATATGAAGTGAATATGGGAGCGACAGCTGTTGGTACGGGATTAAATGCAAATCTTACGTACATTGAACAAGTAGTAAAACATTTACGAACTGTTAGTGGTTTCCCACTTGTTGGTGCAGAGTATTTGATTGATGCAACGCAAAATACAGATGCATATACAGAGGTATCCGCAGCATTAAAGGTATGTATGATGAATATGTCTAAAATTGCAAATGATCTTCGTATTATGGCGTCTGGGCCACGTGTTGGATTGGCAGAAATTCAGTTACCAGCACGTCAACCAGGTTCATCTATTATGCCAGGTAAAGTAAATCCAGTGATGGCAGAAGTAATTAACCAAGTTGCTTTCCAAGTAATCGGAAATGATCATACAATTTGCTTAGCATCAGAAGCAGGACAATTAGAGTTAAACGTAATGGAGCCTGTACTTGTATTTAATTTAATTCAATCTATCAGTATTATGAATAACGGATTCCGTGTATTCCGTGAATATTGTATAAAGGGAATTACAGCGAATGAAGAATTGTTGAAGCAATATGTTGAGAAAAGTGTTGGAATTATTACAGCGGTTAACCCTCATATTGGTTATGAAGCAGCCTCTCGCATTGCACGTGAAGCAATTAAAACAGGAAAATCTGTTAGGGAGCTATGTTTGGAACATGGTGTTCTGACAGAAGAAGAATTGGATATTATTTTGGATCCATATGAAATGACACATCCTGAAATAGCTGGTGCATCTTTATTAAAAAATAAAAAAGTATAATATAAAACACCGATACCTCTTAGTTAGGAATCGGTGTTTCGTTTTTAAAAGATATTAAATATAGAGTTAAGTTGAAGTAAGCTAATAATAGCTAAGAAGATTAAACTATATTTCATCACTGTTTTAAATAGAGCAGATTCTTTACCAACTAGTCCAACTGCCGCGCAAGCAACTGCTACAGATTGTGGTGAAACCATTTTTGCTATTGTACCACCAACTACGTTTAATGAAACGAGAGTAGATGGAACGATGTTTAACTGATCGGCAGTTACTGCTTGAAGTGGTGCGAATAGTGAACCACTAGATACGACTGAACCTGTAATGAATACGCCAATCCATCCTAAGATTGGGGAAAGAATAGGGAATGCATTTCCAGTAGAAGAGAATGCAAGCCCAAGTGTAGATGACATACCAGAGTAGTTCTCTACGTAAGCTAAAGCGATAACGCTACAAATTGTATATACTGGAGCTTTTAATTCTTTCACTGTTTCAATCATTAATTCTTTAATTATTTTGCCGTTTACACGGTAGACGATAAGTGAGACGATAATTGCTAATACAATCGCAGTAGTTGTAGAAGAGAATACATCTAGCTTGAAAATAGCTGCGAAAGGTGTATCAGTTTTTGTGATTGGTGCAGTTTTCATAACTTGATTATGAAGGCCAGGGAATTGAATGTTAAATACTAAGTTTGCCAATGGACCATCCGGAGCAAATAAAGCTTTAATTGGTTTTAAATTAAAGATTGTTACAAATGCAGTTAAGAATACGAATGGAGACCAAGCATATAAAATTTGATTGAATGTATGAGATTCTTTTTCTTCTTGCTTTTCTTCTTTAGCAGAAGATTTTGGCTGCCAAACACGTAAGAATAATGCAAGAGCAATCATACTGATAACTGATGCGAAAATATTAGTAAGTTCAGCGCCTAAGAAATAAGTTACAAGGAACTGAGTAATTGCAAAAGAAACACCACTTACAAGAATACCTTGCCAAGTTTCTTTAATGCCTTTCAATCCATCCACCATTGAAACAAGTAAGAACGGTAAAACAATGCTAATGAATGGCAAAACGTAAACTGCTTGGCGACCGACAGTTAATGCATCTAGCCCAGTTAATTGTGCAGGTACTGTAACTGGAATACCCATAGCACCCATAGCACCACCAGCGATATTAGCTACTAAGCAAATACCCGCTGCTTTTAATGGATTAAAGCCCATACCTACAAGTAATGCTGCTGTAATAGCAACTGGAACACCGAAACCAGCTGCGCCTTCTAAGAAAGCACCGAAAGAATAAGCGATTAATAATACTTGTAAACGTTGATCATTTGTAATACTTGAAATGCTATCACGAATGACATTGAATTGTTCTGTTTTAACAGTTAATTTGTAAAGGAAGATAGCTGCGATAACGATAGTACAAATTGGATAAAATCCAGACAAAATACCAAATCCTGCTGAGGCTACCGCTACAGTTGCAGGCATTTTATAAACAAATATTGCAAGGATAATAGCAACAATTACACTGTAAAGACCAGCGATGTAACCTTTCATTTTGAATCCCACTAAACAAATAATGAAGCAAAAAATTGGAAGTGCAGCGATTAGTGCAGATAACCAGATGTTGTTTAATGGATTATAAATTTGTGTCCACATACTCATAATAATGACAACTCCTATCTATTATATGTGAAGGAATTCACAATATTTGTGAAACTATTCACAATCAACTTACATGCTTAGTATATTCCCCCTCAACACTATTGTCAACGTAAAAAAGTATAATTATTCCATAATAGTGTTAAAAGAAACGCTTTGTTCATAAAGTAGACAAAAAACGCACTCAAATCTATTGGAGTGCGCTGTATAAATTATTTGCATATTCTTTTATTTGTTCATTAGTCCTATAGGTTTATCCCGCTATTTGTGGGCAGTAAGACTCCCGCCGAGGGGAAGTTAGGTGGGAGATAACTGCCCGTAAAAGCCCGATTGGTGAGGGATAATCATCAGTGGGGAAGTGCAAAATCCCCGCTGATTAAAGTTTCACTCTATCTAATAGGAAGTTTTGAATAACATTCCAGCCGATTCCAATACAAATTAAAACAACAATTAGCTACTTTTTCATATTACATTATTTTTTACTAAAAATTCCTTTTAGCGTAACAAAGAGGTTAAATATGATTCAACTACTTTACGAAAGGTTATCAATTATAGACAGTATTTTACAATATCATTACTGTACGTTTCAATGAAGTGAAAATATAACAAAAATCCTAATAAAACAACATTTGTAAGCAAAGTATTCATAGCTCTATATTTTGCTTTTTCGTTATATCATATAGTATAATATTCAAAATCAACAAGGATTTTTTCCTGAATTCTTTGTTGATAAAGGTGGAAAGATTTTCAGCTTTCTAGGTTGATAAAGTTATGTCGTAACAGGAAATATAAGAACAGATGTATAAATAAATAAAAGGAAAATAAAAACGAAAATGAGGGGAACTTTATGAGCCAAAATCAATTCGAATGTCGTATTTCAGAAGAAGATGTACAAATGTTAAGAGCGTTAGCGCATCCGTTGCGTCTACGCCTAGTAATGGAACTAATGCAACGTGGAACGTGTAATGTAACACAATTACAAGAAGTATTAGAAATTCCGCAATCAACGGTTTCACAACATTTAACGAAATTAAAGCAAAATAAAGTAGTACGCTTTGAAAGACGAGGATTAGAAGTGTATTATCAAATTCATAATGATAAAGTAAGTGAAGTAGTAAAAACATTATTTTCTTAAAATTTGAATATTGTGGAAAAAGACGTATGGAATATACGTCTTTTTTATTTGGAAGAAAAGACTATTGATTAACATGCAGCTTTACGGAATATATTCTAAATGGAAAAGAAAAGATAGAAAGGAGTGTAGTAAGTAAAAGGAGGAATAATAGTATGGATGTAAAACGTGTGAAACAAATCTTATCTTCTTCAAGTAGAATTGACGTTACATATGAGGGCGTACCAGTATGGATTGAGAGTTGTGACGAGCAGAGCGGAATTGCTCAAGTATATGATGTATCTAATCCTGAAGAAAGCGTTCACGTGAACGTGGCGGCTTTAGAGGAGAAGTAATAGGAAAAAGACGCTTCTAAAATTAGAAGCGTCTTTGTGTGTGTTATTCCATCATCTTCGCAACTTTTTTAGAGAAGAGAAGGAGTACAAGCCCTAAGACGATAACGATAATACCGATACTTGAAAATACTTCAAGGTATCCTAATGATTGTGTAAAGGAAGCAAGTTTACCTGCTAACCAGTTAGCCATACCCGTACCAGCTAACCATACCCCCATTAGTAATGATGCTAATTTTACGGGAGCAATTGCACTTACCATTGATAGACCGATTGGTGATAAGAATAACTCACCAATTGTATGGAATAGATAAGTGATAACGATGAATAATAAGTTTGCTTTTACAGTTATATCTGCTTCATTACTTCCGGTTTTTAGAACTGCTAATGTTAAAACAAGATAACCTATACCTAATAAAATCATACCAAATGCCATTTTTGTTGGCACTTTTAAATCTCCGCGTTTCGTTTTAGAAAGTTTTAACCAAAGCATAGATACGAATGGTGCTAATAGTACAATAAATGCTGGGTTAACAGATTGGAACCAAGATGTTGGAACTTCCCATCCGAAAATCGTGCGATCAACAAATGTATTTGTGTATAGTGTTAAAGAACTACCAGCTTGTTCGAAACCTGCCCAGAAGAAGACAACAAAGCATGTTAAAATAACAATTGCCCAAGTACGATTTTTTTCTTGTTTTGTTAAAGGTTTCTTTTCAATTACTGGTTGATCTTTCGCTTTTTTACCAACAACTGTTGTTCCTGCTTTACCAAGGTAGCGAGGAGCCAATAAGTTGAAAACAATTTGTCCAATAATCATACCGATACAAGCTGCTAAGAATCCATATTTATAACCCATAACCATAACACCATCAACGCTTGTTTTAAAGAAGTCTTCTGCTAAAAATCCACAAATAAGTGGAGCGAAGAAGGCACCTACGTTAATACCCATATAAAATATAGTGAATGCACTGTCACGACGTGAATCATTTTCATCGTATAGCTCACCTAATAGTGTGGAAATATTTGGTTTGAAGAATCCATTACCAACAACTAATAGTAT
The DNA here is from genome assembly GCA_002578045.1 of Bacillus cereus. GTDB lineage: Bacteria > Bacillota > Bacilli > Bacillales > Bacillaceae_G > Bacillus_A > Bacillus_A cereus_AK. Next base: position 34,894 of record NUMR01000035.1, on the reverse strand, counting down.
TAATCCGAGGAATAGTCCTGTTTTTGTATTCATTGAGAATAGTAAAAAGTTACCGATTGCCATAATAATGCCGCCGATAGTAATGGCATGACGTCTCGTAATATAGTGATCAGTTAGCCAGCCGCCTATAATTGGCATGAAGTATACTGCCGCTGTAAAAGCACCATATAATTGCACTGCGAATGACTTATCAAATCCTAACCCGCCACTAACGGCAGCTGTTGTTAAATAAAGAACTAAAAGGCCGCGCATTCCATAATAACTAAATCTTTCCCACATTTCTGTTAAGAACAACAAATACAATCCTGGTGGATGTTTTTTTGGTGATTGTTGCTCTCCAGCTTTGTCTAATTTTAAAGCTGCATCCATTTTTGTTTCCCCCTAATCCTGTATAACGGATATTTATGTAATCGTTTTAATTTACAAAATATTTAGAAGTCAATAGAATTATATAGAAATAGAAAGAAAATTCCTAAAAAATCCTATTTTTCTTCAACCGTTATTGTAGTTTGCCATAAGAACTCGATAATAAGCGTTTTCAAATGTAGTAATTGAATTCTAAAAAAGAAAAGTAATGATAAATCAGAAAATTTAGAATGAAATTTCTATTCTGGTATAAAGAAAATACATTCTATTTACTTTTATAATATAACATATAGAGAATAAAAATACAAAATGGAATAATGTGACGTTTCCGTAAAATGGTAATTTTTTATAATTTGGGATAAAACGGTTATAACATTATGTGTGGTACACACGAAATAATATTTTCAGTGATGGATAATTTGTAATAGTAAGAAAGCAAATTGTATTTTTCAGTATATTTATGATAATAATTCTCATTATCGTTGACGAAGGGATTTAAATTGAAATACAATAACAGCGTAATAATATAAAGTGAAACTTTAATCAGAGGGGGTTTTGTCCATCCCCACTGATGATTAGCCCACACCAATCAGGCTTTTACGGGCAGTGAATCTCCCGCCTAACTTCCTCGCATGTGCCGAATTTTGAGGTGGGAGTCTTACTGCCCACAAATAGCGGGATAAATTGGAAGAGAAATATATAGTTATAAAAAATGAAATAAATAACATCCTTTTTGTAAGGGTGTGGTAAATATATTTGAAAAAACGAGATTGTATGTATTTTTAAAGAGGTCAAAGCTTATAAAGGGAGATGAATATGCAAAAGGCATTAGAGACGAAACAATTGAAGTTATCTTATGGTGAAACAATTATTATTGATAAATTAAGTCTAGAAATTCCAAAGGGGGAAATTACAATTTTCATTGGTTCTAACGGGTGCGGAAAATCAACTTTATTACGTTCACTGGCTAGATTGTTAAAGCCAACATCAGGTGATATTTTATTAGACGATAAGGCGATTCAAAATATGCAAACGAAGCAAATTGCTCGTCAAATGGCAATTTTACCGCAAGGACCTCAAGCACCAGAAGGACTTACAGTATTGCAACTTGTAAAGCAAGGGCGTTATCCACATCAGACTTGGTTAAAGCAATGGTCAGAAAAAGACGAGGAAATGGTACAGAAGTCACTTGCAGCAACAGGTATGACAGAATTTGCTGAGCGTGATGTGCATGCTCTTTCAGGTGGGCAACGTCAACGTGCTTGGATTGCAATGACGCTTGCACAAGATACAGATATTATTTTACTAGATGAGCCAACTACATATTTGGATATGACTCACCAAATCGAAGTGTTAGATTTATTATTTGAATTAAATGAAACAGAACAACGAACAATTGTTATGGTATTACATGATTTAAATTTAGCATGCCGCTATGCAGATAATATTGTAGCAATTCAAGATAAACAAATATATGCACAAGGTAAGCCTGAAGAAGTGGTAGACGAGAAGTTAGTACGTGATGTATTCCGAATGGAGTGTCAAATCAGTACGGATCCGTTGTTTGGAACACCACTTTGTATCCCGCATGGAAGAGGGAGACGATTAGTTAAAGAAGTTGCTCAAGCAATGAGGTGAAAAAAGGAGATGAATGACTAAAATGTACCCTATCGAATAGCCACTTTAAAAAAAGTCTATTCGATAGGGTATTTGTTGTATAATAAGAAGAAAATTAGAATCGGAAAAAATTCAAAATGACCAAAAAGTTATTTACCAAAAAAGAAATGGTAAGAATCAGAAAGGATATGTATCTACCATTAAAAGTGAAAAGTAAATGATAGATTTCTTGTAATGAATCATATATAATCTAAAATTGTAAGCGGTTTCTTTAAGCTATTTTTCTATAATAAATTCTGAAAACGTGTTAAGCTAGTAGAGGGATTATTAGAACTATTAAGACAATAACCCGCTTACATGAACGATGGGAGGCTTCACGATGTCTAGTAAAACACTTGCGAAATTTTTAGAAGAGAATTTAGAGGATTTAAAATCAAAGGGGCTTTATAACGTAATTGATCCGCTTGAAAGTCCAAATGGACCAATTATTACAATTAGCGGAAAAGAATATATTAACTTATCTTCAAACAACTATCTTGGATTAGCAACGGATAGCCGTTTGCAAGAAGCAGCAATTGGCGCCATTCATAAGTACGGTGTTGGTGCGGGAGCTGTTCGTACAATTAACGGTACTTTAGATTTGCATATTAAATTGGAAGAAACAATCGCAAAGTTTAAACATACAGAAGCAGCGATTGCTTATCAATCAGGGTTTAACTGTAATATGGCAGCAATTTCAGCTATTATGGATAAAAATGATGCGATTCTTTCAGATGAATTAAATCATGCATCTATTATTGATGGTAGTCGTCTATCAAAAGCAAAAATTATTGTTTATAAGCATTCTGATATGGAAGATTTACGTAAAAAAGCAATCGAGGCGAAAGAATCAGGTCTTTACAATAAATTAATGGTTATCACAGACGGTGTCTTCTCAATGGATGGAGATGTTGCAAAACTACCAGAAATTGTTGAAATTGCAGAAGAATTAGATTTAATGACATATGTAGATGATGCACATGGTTCAGGTGTACTTGGAAAAGGTGCGGGAACTGTAAAACACTTCGGTCTTTCTGATAAAGTTGATTTCCAAATTGGTACATTATCAAAAGCAATTGGGGTAATTGGTGGATATGTAGCAGGGAAACAAAACTTAATTGATTGGTTAAAAGTTCGTTCACGTCCATTCTTATTCTCTACAGCTTTAACACCAGGTGATGCAGCAGCTTGCATGAGATCAATTGAAATCTTAATGGAAAGCACAGAGTTACACGATCGTCTATGGGAAAATGGTCGTTATTTAAAACAAGGGTTAAAAGAACTTGGCTTTAACATTGGAGAAAGTGAAACGCCAATTACACCTTGCATTATTGGTGATGAAGTATTAACACAAGAATTTAGTAAACGTCTAAATGAAGAAGGCGTATATGCAAAATCTATTGTGTTCCCAACTGTAGCAAAAGGAACAGGGCGTGTTCGTAATATGCCTACAGCAGCTCATACGAAAGAAATGTTAGATGAGGCAATTCGTAAGTATGAAAAAGTAGGGAAAGAAATGGGCATTATTTGAGTAACGACATCTTTTGAATAGCTTGCAAATGAGGAGTGGGGAAAATGAAAAAAATTCTAGTAACCGGTTCTTTAGGGCAAATTGGTTCGGAACTAGTAATGAAACTTCGTGATGTATATGGTGCATCAAATGTTATTGCAACAGATATTCGTGAAACAGATAGTGAAGTAGTAAAGTCTGGTCCATTTGAAACGTTAGATGTAACAGATGGACAAAAATTACATGACGTTGCAAAGCGTAATGAAGTAGATACAATTATTCATTTAGCAGCTTTACTTTCAGCAACTGCAGAAAAAAATCCACTATTTGCTTGGAATTTAAATATGGGCGGACTTGTAAATGCTCTAGAAGCAGCTCGCGAATTAAACTGTAAGTTCTTCACGCCAAGTTCTATCGGTGCATTCGGCCCATCAACGCCAAAAGATAATACACCACAAGATACAATTCAACGTCCTACTACGATGTATGGGGTAAACAAAGTAGCAGGAGAATTATTATGTGATTATTACTATCAAAAATTCGGTGTTGATACGCGCGGTGTGCGTTTCCCAGGCTTAATTTCTTATGTAGCTCCTCCAGGAGGCGGTACAACTGATTATGCAGTTGAAATTTATTATGAGGCAATTAAAAAAGGTGCATACACCTCATACATCGCTGAAGGAACGTACATGGATATGATGTATATGCCTGATGCTTTACAAGCGATCATTTCATTAATGGAAGCTGATCCAACTAAGTTAGTGCATAGAAATGCGTTCAATATTACAGCAATGAGCTTTGAGCCAGAGCAAATGGCAGCATCTATTCGTAAACACATTCCGAACTTTACAATAGATTACGCAGTAGATCCTGACCGTCAAACAATCGCTGATAGCTGGCCAAACTCTATTGACGCAACTGCAGCAATGAAAGAGTGGGGCTTTAAAACAGAATACGATTTAGACAAAATGACAATTGATATGCTAGCTAAGTTAAAAAAAAAGCTCATAGCTGAGTTAGTGATGAATTAATAGGAAGAGCCGATTCTTAAATATCGGTTCTTTCGTTTGTATTTTCTGAATATGAAAATAATTATAAGTGTGATAAAAGTGGATAGAAAAATCGCAAATGAACGATTTCCATACTACGACGGAGGATTCGAAACATTATTAGAAGTAGCCATTCCATACAAGTTTCAACCAGAAACAAAGTGAGTGAACGAAAAAACAGGAGCCATAAGGCTCCTGTTTTCTATTCAATGGTCTTCAGTAATAGCTTTTTCAATAGTGGTTTAATCTTCAAACGTAAATCTTCAGCGTGATTTGCAACTAAGAAGTGATGATTATAAATATTCTTCATTAATTGATATGTTGCTTCTTTCGCTTCTCCTTCTTCGATGAAGATACCGATTACTTCCATACCACTTTTACGCGCGAGTTTAACAGCTTCATGCGTATCTAAAATTCCGTCTTGTTGATAGTCTAATGCAGAAGGCTCACCATCTGTGAAGACTAGTAGGAATTTATGTTTTTCGGGTCTTTTCGCAAGTTTTTTAGAGACGATACGAATAATATATCCGTCACGGTTATCTTCTTCTTCGCGAAGTTGCATAATTTCTGGACCGACGTTTGGCAACGTTGAGTTTTTATACGTTACAACTTTGTGGATAACGTTTGGTTTATCTTCAGGTTTAGCGCTAGAAGCATCTTCCCAAAATCCACTAATAGCGTGCGGGATTTTTAATGATTTTAAAGCTTCGTGGAATAGTACAACACTCTTTTTCGTTTCTTCCATTTTGTTATACATAGAGCCAGAGCAGTCGACTAATAGTTGGAATGCAACGTCGAGCTCTTGAGATTCTTGCCCTTTTTTATAAAACATGCGCGGCTGTTTTTCTGTATAAATACGAAGGAATTTCTTGCGAAGTCTTCCGTAATATTTATCACTATTTGCATTCGTTTTATTTTCAATTGTTTTTTCAATAATTTTCTTTAATTCTTTTACATCCTTATTAACGGCGGATTTGATGGCTTGATAATCTTTTTTCTCATCATGGTTTGGTTTGCGAGCTTCTTTAAATGTATGAGAGGTTCCAACATTATATTTTCCGTATACACCATCGTTTTGACTAGAAGCGTGAGATGCTCTCGCTTCCTCTGTATCAGCACCATCAAAATTAGATTGTGTACTTTTTTGCGAAGTACCTTGTACAGAACCAAGTGCCTGATCACCATCTTCTGATTCGCGAGCAGTATCACCCATCATATTTGTTTTTGTTCCGCTCTCTAATTCAAAACGTAAAAAGTTTTCGTTTTCATTGTTTTTATTTTCACGATGCCATGTCGAGAAACTTTCATTAATTTTATTTTTATTTTCATCATCAACGATTTGTGTATCGTCATTTGCTAATTTTTCGGTGTGACTGTCTTTCTCATCTGCAAGAACAGATAAGTAGAGTGGTGCATGTCCGAAATAATTGTTAAGCATATCACTTTCAAGAAGCTCCTCTAAACGGTAGCGGATTTTCTCAACGATATACATAATATCTTCTGTATTACGTGCTTGGAATGTTTCATGCAAAATCGTTTCAATTTGCTCGAAATATTCATTATTAAACATTTCATATTTGTCGCTCGTTAATGAAAGGTAACATAGACAAAACAGGCGATCACCGTGATAGTTACGAACACGATTGATTTCATTTTGTGAACTGAAATAATTGCGGTACATTTCTTTTCGGCGTTTAAAAATATGCTTTGTGCCAGGGCGTATTTTTTTTACGATTTCCTCGACACGTAAATCTTCTAATAGAACAAATAATTGCGTTAAAAACTTTTTTAGAGGCGATTCTTGCAATTCAATTGCATAAGAACGAATGAAAGTCATGTCCGAGTAATGTTTATTACCAAGTGCTTTTAAGAACACTTCGCTTTTTAATCCGATTACTGTATCTTCTTCTTTTCGATCATCCCAAAAGTGACTAATGACAACCTTTTTTTCAATTTCGTCGTAGTATGCTTTATAGCCATATTCAAGGTAGGCATCGTCTTCCTTTAGAAGGGCATACATTAAGTTTTCCATTTGTAGAAACAGCGACGCATCAATTTTCTTGTCACTAAAAATTTGTCTCATGAATTATCCCTCAAAGAAATAACTTTCTGCTAATTCACGGACAGTCATTTGTTCTGTTTCATCATTTAATTTTGCAATAATGCTACGCTCAATAGCGCGCATAACAGGAATATATACACCTAAATCACATGCGTCGATAATACCACGAATACTTGCTGCTTCTTCACTTACACGCCCATCACGAGCTAAAGGCATAAGATCACTTGCAAATGCAACGAACTTTTCAATTGTTGCAGTATCTTTCAATTTGGATTCTGCTAATAATAGTTCTTTTAATGTTTCACCTTGAATGTACGGAACTTCAATAATAACGAAACGGTTTTTTAATGCTTCGTTTAGTTCACTTGTTCCAACGTAACCTTCATTGATTGCAGCGATTACACGGTATTCGTTATCACCGTATACAACTTCTTGTGTAAATGGGTTTGTAATCATTTTACGGTAATCTAATGCACCGTGAAGTAGTGGTAACGTTTCAGGTTTTGCCATATTGATTTCATCAATATATAGGAAATGGCCGTTCTTCATAGCTTTCATAAGAGGACCGTTAACGAATGTAACTTCAGATGCGCCATCTTTCGTTTGTAGTGTGTTGTATCCTAAAATACCTTCTACGTCTAAGTCGACAGAACAGTTAATGCTATGCATTGGTTTTTGAAATAAAGAAGAAAGAGTTTCCGCTAGTACCGTTTTACCACTACCAGTCGGTCCTTTTAATAGAATATTTTTACCAAGAAGAAGGGCCGTAATAGCATCTTCGATAATGCTGTTATCAGATGCTTTATATATTTTCGTTCCGATTAAATGAGCATTTTCACCAGCTTCTTGTTTATTCTTTTCGTGAATGGCTGAAAGCTGTTGTTTTAAATCAGCATGTATATGAAATTGTTCTAACATGTATTTCCCACCTAACATTATTTTCATAAAGTAATACATCTTATGATAACTTGTTTTAATATGGTATGCAAAGAAAAGGAGAGAGGGGAAAATAAACTATATAGAAAATAACGGAGGATACTATCGTAATCATCATGGTGGGCACACTCATTATAATCATCATCACCACGGCAGTGGATGGAATTGGGGTGGAAGTTCATGGAATGTCATATTTTTTCAGATGATTTTGCAGGAGGCGTATTAGGGGGGGCAGCTGGGGCATTAACAGGTGTAGTAAGTGGAGGCTATTATCCAGCACCCTACCCAGTAACATATCCAGTGCCATACCTGGGTTATCAGCAAATACCATATCCGTATTAAACTAAAAAAAGAGCTATCCTCTTTTTGGTCATCTCTCTGTCAAGTAGACAGCAATAAAAAGAGTATTATGCCATAAAAAATCCCCTCCAGATAAAACAGTATTGAGTCCAAATGGACTCTTTTTTACTGTCTACCTATAGGGGATAATACCAGCCCATCATACCAAATGGACTCTTTTTTTACTGTCTACCTATGGGGGATAATACTAGAAGCTTCTCTTTTTTTAATTCGTTTTTGTGAGTTTTTCATTAATACTGGATAGAGAATAAGTCCTAATATAAACAATCCAATTCCTAAGAAGAATGTTTTTAAATCAGCAGTACCCGTTTTGATAACCCAAATAGAATATACTAATGCTAATGTAGTAATGATCCCGTCTTTTACTCGAGATCCTGGCATTATATCATACGTTTCTCCTGTAATAACCAATTTTAATTGGTACAGAGTAGAGACAAGGTATGGGATTAAATATGCTAATGTTGCTACAACGATAGCGAAATTATATGCTTCTGAAACAGTGCCAGAAATCGTTGAGAATAAGAAAATTTGCGTCATCATATTTGTAATAAATAATGATTTTGAAGGACTACCTTTTTTATTTGTCTTACCGAAAAATTTAGGAAAAAGTCCATTTTTTGCTGCCTGGTAAGGCACTTCTGAACTAACAACGATCCAGCCAACAGTAGATCCAAATAAAGATACAAGTGCTAGTAAAGCCATTATATATGCGCCTTTATTGCCGATTGCTAAATTTAATGCATCTACTAATGGTTTTTGGGACTCTTTTAAAGCTTCTTGTGGAAGAGCTCCCATTGTAAGTAAAGTAATTGACATGTAAATAAGAAGAGCAATAATTAATCCGAAAATAGTAGCTTTTTTTACATCGCGTTGTGATTTTGCACGGTTAGAAAGCATAATAGCAGATTCAATACCGATAAATGCCCAAAGTGTTGCAATAGCAGCAGAATTGATTTGGCCACCTAACGAAATCGATTGTCCTGCTTCATTCATAAATGTTTGACCGTTTCCGAAATTAGAGGTATTGAAAATAAATAATGTGATTACAATAAACATTGTAAATCCGATAATTTTTGCAATGGTAGTAAGCAGATTCATATTTCCAGCTCGATCAATATTTTGAGAGAGAATATATTGAATTCCCCATAACATAAGGCTACATACGAGGAAAGTTAATCCTTTTCCGAGTTCTAGTGAAAATCCATTTATTGAAAAGAGAATTTGCTTATTTTGTAAAACTGGAAAGAATGTTGATAAATATCCAGTAAAGGAAATAATAACAGATGCTGTTGCAGCCCAGTTAGCAGCCCAATATCCCCATGCCATACTATATCCCGCAACTCTACCTGCTTTTTTGGAAGAAAACATCGCTTGGGCATAACTTTGTGGTCCAGCTTTTAATTCTGGTTTCCGAATTGCTAAATTTCCAAATACGAGTGCAATCATAAATACACCAAGGCCTGTAATACTCCATGCGAGTGTAGAACCCATTGGACCTGATATTTGAGCTAAATTTGCTGGGAGCATAAATACGCCACCGCCAATCATATTCCCGATAACAAAAGCTGTTAAAATCCATAATCCCCATTTTTTTGTTTCCATTTTGGTTAACTCCTTTGTAGTAAGTTTTGCTTAAACATCATTTTTTACTAGCTTTTTGGCAATAAAAAAAGAGCCATGTAGATAAAAAATACCTACATGGCTCTTCGCTTAACGTAGGTACAACGGGAAGAACCCTTGTACCTACGCGTAATTTTTCCGCTAGGTTTCAAGGGTTAAGTATGATGATGATGTTTTTGTGCAAATGTAACTACAGTTGTATAAGTAAGCATAGTTTTTTGCTCCCTTTCTCCTCTGATTTTGAAGTTAGTATACTACATGTTTTTTTGAATGAAAAGAAAAATATAAAAATTTTTATAAAAATACGTTTTAAAGATTAAATATTTACCTACATTTTTCTTGTACTGGAAAATAAAGTGAAACTTTANNCGCAAATAGCGGGATAAATGAGAGATTGGCAGAAGAGTGTAGCGTGGTATAATACATATAGAATTAGAAGGTGACAAGGAGCTATTGTAGATGATGAGTAAGTATGAACAAATTTATACAGAAATCAGTAAGTCTATTAATAATAAACAATTAAAAGAGGGATGCAAAATCCAATCAGAAACGGAATTAATGAAGCAGTATGAAGCAAGCCGAGGCACTGTAAGAAAAGCGGTAGATTTATTGCAAGAGCGTGGATATGTTCAAAAAATACATGGAAAAGGTGTTTTTGTTTTAAAGCGAAAAAACATTGAGTTTAATTTTGGCGGCATTGTAAGTTTTCAAGAAGAAAATGAGCGCTTAGGACGTCATTGTATTACAGAGGTCGTGGAAATGGAGAAAGTAAAAGCGACAAAAGAGGTTGCAAAACTATTAAACGTGAAAGAAAAAACAGAAATAGATTATATGAAACGCGTACGAAATATTGATGGAGAAAACGTAATTTTAGATATAAACCATTTTGTATCGGAATATATTCCAGGATTAACGAGAGAAATTGCAACTTCATCGATTTATAAATACATTGAGAAAGAATTAGGGCTACATATTAGCTATTCACAGAGGATAATTGAAGTACAGCCATGTACAGATGATGATCGAAAGTATTTAGATTTAAATGGAACAGACTATGTTGTCGTTGTAAAAAACTTTACTCATTTATACGATGGGAGTCAGTTCGAATATACGGAATCACGTCACCGTTTAGATATTTTTCACTTTTCGGATGTGGCGCGAAGAAAGTAAAGAGGTGAAACGAAATAACGTTTCATCTTTTTTTTATAAAAAATTACCAACTCGTATATATGAGTGTTGACTAACTCGTATATACGAGTTAATATGTAAGTGTAAACGGTATCAAAAAAAGAAAAGAGGGACGAGAATATGGGGAAAGACTATCGTAAAACAGCAGAAGAAGTGCTGCAGTATATTGGTGGGAAAGACAATATTGAACAAGCTGCGCACTGTGTAACGAGGCTCCGTATCGCTTTAAAAGATGAAAGTAAAATAGATAATGATAAATTGCAGTCTGTTTCATTAGTAAAGGGAGCGTTTCATAATGCTGGAGTATTTCAAATTGTAATTGGTCCGGGAGATGTGGATCGTGTTTATGCTGAATTGATAACGCTTGCAGGTATGAAGGAATCAACAGTAGCTGACGTAAAAGATTCTGGAAACCAAAAGTTAAATCCAGCTCAAAAGTTTGTAAAAGTATTTTCAGATGTATTTATGCCGATATTACCAGCGATTGTAACAGCTGGTTTACTAATGGGGATTAACAATCTATTAGGGGCAAAGGACTTATTTTTTGATGGGAAAAATTTATTAGATGTTTATCCGAACTTAAGTGGACTTTGGGATTTAATTAACATGATGGCGAATACAGCATTCGTATTTTTACCAGCACTTGTTGGTTGGTCGGCGACGAAACGTTTTGGCGGTAGTCCGATACTTGGAATTGTTATGGGGTTAATGCTTGTACACCCTGATTTATTAAATGCTTGGAATTACGGAAAAGCAGCAGCAGGATTAGACGGTCAAAAAATTGAGTACTTCAATATTTTAGGATTGTTCCAAATTGAAAAGGTAGGATATCAAGGTCAAATTTTACCGGTTTTAGTAGCGGCATTCGTATTAAGTAAAGTGGAAATCTTTTTAAAGAAACATGTACCAAATGCAATTCAATTATTAGTTGTACCAATTACAACAGTCGTTGTAACAGGTGTGCTAGCATTAGGAATTATCGGTCCGGTTACACGTCATATTGGAGATGTATTAACAGTTGGATTAGTAGGCGTATATGAAACAGTACCAGTAGTTGGAGCAGTATTATTTGGAGCGCTATATGCACCGCTTGTAATTACAGGTATGCATCATATGTTTATTGCGATTGACTTACAATTAATTGCACAACACGGCGGTACATTTATTTGGCCAATGATTGCTCTTTCTAACATTGCGCAAGGCAGTGCGGCACTTGCAATGTTTTGGATTTCTAAAAATCAAAATGATAAAAGTATGGCATCAACATCAGCAATTTCAGCATACTTTGGTATTACAGAGCCAGCGATGTTCGGTGTAAACTTGCGAAATAAATTCCCGTTTTATGCAGCGATTATAGGGTCGGCTGTGGCAGCGATATTTATTACGTTAAATGGTGTGCTAGCACCTGCTATCGGAATTGGCGGATTGCCGGCATTTATTTCTATCATTCCGAAATCGATTCCAATGTTTATTGTAGGGATGATTGCCGCAGTTGTAATTCCATTTACATTAACATGGCTATTTGCAAAAAGAGTCAAACAGAAGTAGGAGGAAGTTAAACATGAAGGATTGGCATAAAAGTGTAGTCTATCAAATTTATCCGAAGAGCTTTAATAGTTATTACAATACAGAAACCGGTGATATAAAAGGAGTTACAGAGAAACTAGATTATTTAAAAGAACTCGGAGTGGATTATATTTGGCTAACACCGATATATCAATCACCACAAAATGATAATGGATACGATGTAAGTGATTATTACAGCATTGATTCATCTTACGGAACGATGGAAGAGTTTGAAGAGCTTTTAAAAGAAGCGAAAGCACGTGACATTGAAATCATGCTTGATATTGTTGTAAATCATAGTTCAACGGAACATAAGTGGTTTAAGGAAGCGAAGGAAGATAAAAGTAGCCCATATCGTAATTACTATATTTGGCGTGATGACAAAAATAATTGGCAGTCTAAGTTTGGTGGGTCTGCTTGGAAGTATGATGAAAAGACTAAGCAATATTATTTACATCTATTTGATGAAACACAAGCTGATTTAAATTGGGAAAATGAAAAGCTTCGTGAAGAAGTATATAATATGATGCGCTTTTGGCTTAATAAAGGGGTAAAAGGATTCAGGTTAGATGTAATTAACTTAATCTCAAAGGACCAAAGTTTCTTAAGCGATGACGGAAGTACTGCGACAAGTGATGGACGTAAATATTATACAGACGGCCCGCGTATCCATGAATATTTACAAGAGATGAACCGAAATGTGTTTGAAGGGAAAGATGTAATTACAGTTGGAGAAATGTCATCTACGACAATTGATAATTGTATTAAATACTCAAACCCTGAGCGTAATGAACTAAGTATGACGTTTAGTTTCCATCATTTAAAAGTAGATTATCTGGATGGTGATAAGTGGACGAAAGCGGATTTTGATTTTATTAAATTAAAAGAGATTATGTCTAATTGGCAGATTGAAATGCAAAAGGGCGGAGGATGGAATGCGTTATTCTGGTGTAATCATGACCAGCCTCGCATTGTGTCGCGCTTTGGTAATGATGGAAAGTACCGAAATGAATCTGCGAAAATGTTAGCGACAGCTATGCACATGTTGCAAGGAACGCCTTACATTTATCAAGGGGAAGAAATCGGCATGACGAATCCTAATTTCGAGTCCATTGAGCAATATCGTGATGTGGAATCGCTAAATATATACGATATAAAGCTAGAAGAAAGATTATCAAAAGAAGAGATTATAGGGATTTTAAAACAAAAATCTCGTGATAATTCTCGTACTCCAATGCAGTGGAATGGAGGGGTGAACAGCGGATTTACAACGAGTACACCTTGGATTACAGTTGCTGATAATTATAAAGAGATTAATGTAGAAAAAGCGCTAAAAGATAATGAGTCTGTATTTTATCATTATAAAAAGTTAATTGAACTTAGAAAAGCTTACGATGTTATTACAGAAGGGGAATATGCTATTTTAGATGAAAATCACCCTAAAGTTTGGACGTATACACGTACTGTAAATAATGAAGTATTACTTGTAATCAATAACTTCTATGGAGAAGAAATAACATATTCTGCACCAGTTCATGTTCAATTAGATGGAATGAAACAAGAAGTATTATTGTCAAATTATAAAAATGCAAGCAGCGATATTACAAACCTTAACTTAAGGCCATATGAATCAATTGTATATCGATATACGAAATAAAAGGTTGTATGCCTAGAGGGCATACAACCTTTTATTTTAAGACACCGCTATACAAAATGTTTACTTCTACTTCGGGTTTGAATTTTACTTTTGCATAATTTTTATCCCGCTATTTGTGGGAGTCTTACTGCCCGTAAAAGCCCGATTGGTGTGGGCTAATCATCAGTGGGGAGAGACAAAACCCCCACTGATTCAAGTTTCATTTTATTCTAATTTTCCCCATAAATCAGTGTGATAGCGATAAGATGTCTTCCGATACTGAAAGCATCACAATTTACTTTTTGTAGCTTTTTCATTATTTGTTTAGCTTCTTTTGTAAGTTGTTTCGATAATTCTTTATCCAAAGGTTTATAAAGGATGTTTCGGATCAATCGGAAATGTAAAAGAGAGAAAAAATCCCTCCATTTCAAGTCTTTTGAATATAATTTCTGAAAGAACTCATATATAATAGAAAAAGATACTTAACATAGTGAATAATTAAAGAGCCAATATATAAAAAGGAGGGAATAAGTTATGGAAATAGCTGTAGAACGAGTGTTTACAAACGAGATTTTAGCAAGAGCGGTAAAGGCATTTCATGTAACAGTGGGAGATAAGCCACTTGGTGATTTTGAGAATTATATTTTTAAGGCGAAGGATAAAAGTGATGAAGATTACGTATTACGTTTAACGCATTCTTCTCATCGCTCTAAAAAGGAGGTAGAGACCGAACTAGATTTTTTACGGTATGTTGTAGAGAACGGCGCAAAGGTAGCGAGTCCTTATTACTCAATATCTCAAAATCTTGTGGAAGAAATTGAGGCGGAGGATGGCACTTTCTTCTATGCTTCCTTATTTTCATATGCGAAAGGTGAGCAAGTAAAAGGAGATGAATCACCTTATTGGGGAGATACTTTCTTTGAAGCATGGGGAAAAGCGATTGGACAACTGCATCGTCTTACGATGAATTATCCTAAAACAGATTATCGTGATACGTGGGAAGAGGATGAGAGCGCAGTTGTTAATGAATTAGAAGATAAGAAAGTGAAGGAAATTGCTACTGTATTAATAGATGAAATAAGGGTTCTTCCAATTGAAAAGGAAACGTTCGGTCTTGTGCATGGTGATATTCATCCAGGTAATTTTCATTATGATGGTAAAGAGTTAACAATCTTTGATTTTGATGATGCGGCTTATAATTACTTTATACATGATTTAGCAATGGTTCTTTATTACTCTGTTCTTTTTACACCGTGGACATTTGAGGAGAAGACGGAATTTGCTCGTAAACAGTTACAAGTGTTAAGAAAAGGGTACGAATATGAGCACAGGTTGGCGGATAGTTGGTATGAATCGTTACAGTTATTTTTACGCTTACGTGATATTGGTTTATACGGTACGCTTCAAAAGAAGTTTAAAGGGAAAGATATGCCAGATAAATTCCGGAAATTATCTGAAGAGCTATACGAAAGAATTATAAAGAAAAAAGCAATTGTGAACATATAATACATTCGTGTCAAAACAAAGTATATAAAATGAATATATACTTTGTTTTTTATACAAAAACATGTTTGTTTTATTAAAATAATATTGTCATGGATTCGGTATGCATTTATAATTTTTATATATTCTGAATATTCTTTGTAAAATTTTATATATTCTGAATATTTTTATAAAGGGGAGGGGTAATATTGGAAGCCTTCGTAAGTTGGTTAAATAATATTGTTTGGAGTCCAGCACTTGTTTATTTATGTTTAGGAGCGGGTTTATATTTTTCGATTCGAACGAGGTTTTTACAGGTAAGGCACGTAGGAGAAATGGTAAAGCTTACATTTAAAGGAGAGAAATCTGAGGCTGGTGTTTCTTCATTCCAAGCGTTAGCACTTTCATTATCAGGACGCGTTGGAACAGGAAATATTGCCGGTGTTGCGACGGCTATTGCATTCGGTGGCCCAGGAGCTGTCTTTTGGATGTGGGTGGTAGCCTTTCTAGGAGCAGGTTCTGCTTATGTAGAATCAACGCTTGCGCAAATATATAAAACGAAGCACCAAGGTCAATTCCGTGGTGGTCCCGCTTATTACATTGAAAAGGGATTAGGAGTAAAATGGTACGCTTTAGTGTTTGTTGTAGCAACAATTATTGCAACAGGGATATTGCTTCCAGGTGTGCAAGCGAATAGTATTGCTGTAAGTTTGGAAACGGCTTTTGGTATTAATACTTCTGTATCAGGAGCGGTATTAATAGTTGCATTAGCACTTATTGTTTTTGGTGGAGTTAAGCGAATTGTGAACGTAGCACAAGTTGTAGTGCCATTTATGGCAGTAGGTTATATTTTAGTAGCTTGTGTAATTGTAGTTATGAATATTGAAAAATTACCGGAAGCATTTATGCTAATTTTAAAAAGTGCATTTGCATTAGAAGCAGCTTTTGGTGGAATCATTGGTTTAGCAATTTCTTGGGGCGTAAAGCGTGGTATTTATTCAAATGAAGCAGGGCAAGGAACTGGACCACATGCAGCAGCAGCTGCTGAAGTATCACATCCAACGAAACAAGGTTTAGTACAAGCATTTTCCGTTTACATTGATACATTATTTGTTTGTTCAGCAACAGCATTTATGATGATTATTACAGGCATGTATAACGTATTTGATGCAAGCGGAAAAAACTTTATCGTCAATAAATTAAACGGTGCACAGCCGGGTCCTGGTTATACACAGGCAGCAGTAGAATCTGTTTTCCCTGGATTTGGAAACGCTTTTGTAGCAATCTCTCTACTATTTTTCGCATTTACAACAATTATGGCGTATTACTACATCGCTGAAACGAATATTGCCTACTTAAATCGTGATAAAGAGCGTCCTTGGATGTCCACCGTACTAAAGTTTGTATTTTTAGGAGTTGTATTCTACGGTTGTATAAAAACAGCAGAGACAGCATGGGCTTTAGGTGATATCGGTGTAGGAATTATGGCATGGGTTAATATTATTGCGATTTTATTACTACAAAAGCCAGCATTGATTGCCTTAAAGGATTATGAAAAGCAGAAAAAAGAAGGGAGAAATCCGGTATTTGATCCGCAAACGTTAGGAATAAAAAATGCTGATTTTTGGGAGCATGAATACGGAAAAGATAAAAAAGAAGAAGTATCTTAATAGAATAGGAATGAAGGAGCAAAGGGAAATCCCTTTGCTTTTTTTTATGGACAAAATGTAACTGGAAGTTATTTTTTTACCTATTTTTGAATATAAAAAGAATGTACATGCTTTGTTAGGGGAAGGGGTGAGTATGTTGATTGAGTTTCGTAATGTAAATAAATATTACGGTGATTTTCAAGTTTTAAAGAATATTAATGTGCAAGTTCAAAAGGGCGAAGTAGTAGTTGTTGTTGGTCCTTCAGGATCTGGGAAAAGTACATTATTAAGGTGTATAAATCAGTTAGAAACAATTACGAATGGAGAATTAATTGTTCAAGGTATGGAAGTGCATAATGCGAAAACAGATATGAATGAGTTGCGCAGAAATATTGGAATGGCATTTCAACATTTTTATTTATATCCACATAAAACAGTGCTTCAAAATATTACACTAGCACCAATTAAAGTGAACAAAATCTCGAAAGAAGAAGCTGAGAAAACTGCTATGTTTTATTTAGGAAAAGTGGGTATTCCCGAGAAATTTGGAGTATATCCACATCAATTATCCGGTGGACAACAGCAAAGGGTAGCAATTGCAAGGGGGCTGGCGATGCAACCAGAAATTATGTTGTTTGATGAACCGACATCTGCCCTTGATCCGGAGATGATTGGAGAAGTGCTTGATGTAATGAAAACATTAGCAAAAGAAGGAATGACGATGGTTGTTGTCACACATGAGATGGGATTTGCACGTGAGGTAGCAGATAGAATTTTATTTATGGATGCTGGTCAAATTATTGAAGATACAACACCAGCAAAATTTTTTGCGAATCCTGAACAAGAACGAGCTCGTTTATTTTTAAGCCGGGTGCTAAATCATTAGAGGAGGAATTTCATGCTTAAAATGAAAAAACTGTTTACTTTAATTGTATTTTCATGTTTATTCGTGCTTGTTGTCGCTGGATGTGAAAGTAAAAAAGACGAGGCGAAAGAAACGAATACGAAGCAAGGCGGAGTTGTTGAGCAAATTAAGAAGCGGGGGAAATTAGTAGTCGGGGTGAAGAACGATACAAATTTATTTGGACTAAAGAATCCCTCAACAGGGAAGGTAGAAGGATTTGAGGTTGATATTGCTAAGGCACTTGCAAAAAAAATTCTTGGAGATGAAAATAAATTAGAGCTGAAAGAAGTAACTTCTAAAACTCGTATTCCAATGCTAAAAAATGGTGATATTGATGCAATTATCGCGACAATGACAATCACAGAAGAACGTAAAAAAGAAGTAGATTTTTCAGATGTATACTTTAAAGCGGGGCAATCGTTACTAGTGAAAAAAGGAAGCGATATTAAGAGAATTGATGATGTGAAACAAGGCGTTAAAGTATTGGCTGTAAAAGGCTCAACATCTACAAATAACATTCGTCAAAAGTCACCAGAAGCGACTGTGTTGGAATTTGAAAATTATAGTGAGGCATTTACAGCGTTAAAAGCAGGTAAAGGCGATGTTTTAACGACAGATAATGCGATTTTATACGGAATGGCAAAACAAGATTCTAATTATGAAGTTGTAGGGAAAATTTTCACAGATGAACCGTACGGAATTGCGGTGCAAAAAGGCGCAGATGATTTAACGAAAGAGATTAATAGCTTACTAAAAGATATGAAGGCGAGCGGAGAGTACGACAAGTTGTATGAAAAATGGATTGGACAAAAACTAGAAAAGTAAATAGTAAAAGTGAGAGGATGAGAGTACTCATCCTCTTCTTGTAAAGAAAGAGGGGAGAATATGTGCCTGATTTTTCTATATTAACGAATAATATTGATATGTATTTAGAAGGGTTTAAATATACAGTTATGTCTAGTGTAATTGCATTAATAGGAAGTTTTATTTTAGGGGTAATTTTGGCGGTAATGCGTATTGCGCCTATTCGTATTTTAAATTGGATAGGGTCTGCTTTTGTAGAGTTTGTAAGAAATATTCCACTCGTATTAATTGCATTTATATTCTATTTTGCTTTACCTGTAATAGGAATTACGTTAAATGGCTTTGTAGCAGGAACCGTTACACTTACGATATATACTACAGCATTTATTGCAGAAGTAATTCGCGCTGGTATTCTATCAGTTGCGAAGGGACAAATGGAAGCGGCGCGGTCTTCCGGATTAACGTATGTGCAAGGAATGTATTATGTTGTCTTACCCCAAGCTGTGAAAATTGTAATCCCCCCTTTAGGAAACCAATTTCTCAATTTAGTTAAAAACTCCTCAATACTCGGAATTATCGCTGGTGCTGATTTAATGTATCAAGGAGACTTAATTTCAACGAAGACGTTTGTTACGTTCGATGTTTATATATTTGTCGGGATGTTTTATTTAATCCTAACAATTCCGCTCAGTATGCTAGTGCGTTATTTAGAAAAACGTTTGGCAAAGGAGGCGGTGTAAATGGATTTTAAGGGAGCAATAACAGGTGATCATATCCTCTTTTTATTAAAAGGATTACTCATAACGTTAGAGGTAGCGCTCGTAGCGATTGTATTTAGTTTTATTATTGGGAGTGTAATAGGGACATTGCGTTACACAAAAATACGTGTAGTTTCACAAGTACTAGGTTGTATCGTTGAAGTGATTCGGAATTTACCACTTCTTTTAATTATATTTTTTACGTATTTTGCACTTCCTGAAGCGGGCTTGAAATTAGAAATTATAGCAGCTGCAATTGTTGCTTTAACAATATTTGAAGCAGCAATGATATCTGAAATTGTTCGAAGCGGTCTATTATCTATCGAAAAAGGGCAGATCGAGGCCGCAAGATCTGCTGGATTAACGCATGTTCAAACGCTTTGGCATATTATTTTGCCACAAGCATTAAGAAGAATGGTCCCGCCGCTTGTTAGTCAATTTATTTCATTGCTGAAAGATACGTCGTTAGCGGTCGTTATATCGCTGCCAGAGCTTATGCATAATGCTCAAATTATTAGCGGACAAAATGTGAATTATATGATTCCGACTTTTATAGTAGTAGCTTGTATGTATTTCATAGTGAATTACAGTTTATCAATTTTATCGAGAAGATTAGAACTCCGTTGACTCTTACGATATATGTAAGGGCTTTTTCTTGTTGCTCCTTATTTTCCTCTAATTGGAATCTAAATCTGACAATAAATCGATTTTTATATTATTTTATTAGAAAAGTGTTAATTTTATATAGAAAATGTAATCGCTTTCGTGTATATTTTTATTATCAGAAAATTTTAACAAGATATAGGGGTATTTGTAGGGGGAGGATTCAGATGCAGCAGCCAACGAACGAGAAATTACATCGTACGATGAAGAGTAGGCATTTATTTATGATTGCACTTGGTGGTGTAATCGGGACTGGTTTTTTTCTAGGTTCAGGTTACACCATTAATCAGGCTGGACCAGGGGGAGCCATCCTTTCATATTTAGTGGGCGGATTTATTATGTATTTAACAATGCTTTGTCTTGGAGAGCTAACGGTAGCAATGCCAGTTTCGGGATCTTTCCAAAAGTATGCGACAAAGTTTATTGGACCAGGAACGGGCTTTATGATTGGCTGGCTATACTGGATTGGCTGGGCAGTAACAGTAGGACTGGAATTAACATCGATTGGTTTAATGATGAAAAGATGGTTTCCAACTGTTGATGTTTGGGTATGGTGTCTCGTATTCGGTGTTATTTTATATGCTTCAAATGCTATTTCAGCGAAAAGCTATGCTGAATTAGAGTTTTGGTTCTCTAGTATTAAAGTAATTACAATTCTTGTATTTGTTGTTCTTGGTGGTAGTGCATTATTAGGATTTATATCATATGACGGAAAAGAAGCGGTTCCTCTTTTCTCTAACTTTGTAAGCGAAGGTGGGCTTTTCCCCAATGGACTAGCAGCTGTATTACTTACAATGATTACAGTTAACTTCTCATTCCAAGGAACAGAATTAATTGGGATTGCAGCAGGAGAAAGCCAAGATCCTGAAAAAACAATTCCACGTGCAATTCGTAATACAGTATGGCGCATTATGTTATTCTTTATTTTAACAATGACAATTTTAGTAGGGTTAATTTCTTGGAAAGAAGCAGGCGTAATTGAAAGTCCATTCGTAGTTGTATTTGATAAAATCGGTATTCCATATGCAGCTGATATTATGAACTTCGTTATTATTACTGCTTTATTATCTGTAGCGAATTCAGGATTATATGCAGCAACTCGTATATTATGGTCACTTGCAAATGAAGGAATGGCACCAACTTCTTTCAAGAAAGTAAATAAACGCGGTATTCCAATTACAGCGTTAGTTGTCACGATTGCTGTTGCAGCGTTATCTTTATTAACAAGCTTCCTTGCAGAAGATACAGTATATATGTACTTATTATCTATAGCTGGTTTATCTGCTGTTTCGAGTTGGATCATTATTGCTTTATCGCAACTTCGCTTTAGAAGTCAGTATATAAAAGGTGGAGGAAAGGTAGGGGACTTAAAGTATAAAACACCGTTATATCCAATTGTTCCAATTACAGCTTTAATTACAAATAGTATCGTTGTGATTAGTTTAGCATTTATTCCTGAACAACGAATGGCGTTATATTGTGGTATTCCATTTATCATTTTCTGTTATATATATTATTATCTTAATAAGAAACGGCAGAAACCGATGAAAGTGAGGAGGGAAACGACATATGAAACTAACAATCAAACACGATGATATAGAGGCAGATTTATCGTATGGTCAATTAATGATTGGAAAAGAAAACGGATATTCACCGTTACAATTGTTCGTTTCTTCTATCGCAGGGTGTAGTGCAATTGTCTTTCGAACAATTTTAGAAAAGAAACGTATTACATACGCTACGTTTACAATTGCAGCTGAAATTGGGAGAAGTGAAGCGTTATCGAAACCAGTTGAAAGTGTTCATTTGCATTACAAAGTTAAAGCGCAAAACATTACAGAAGAGCAATTAAACAAGGCGCTGCAACTTGCAGTGAAAAATTGTACGATTGTTCAATCTGTAAAAGATAGTATAAAGATTACAGAAACAATTGAATTAATAAAGTGAAACATAAAAACGTGAGAATAGGGTACTCACGTTTTTATGTTTTAGAAAGAGGGGAATAATAGAACGCTTAGGATGTAAATTAGCAAATGAACAAGAAAAAATATATGAGGATGATTATATTTAGCAGCTTTTTTAGCTTCCATACATATGTAAAATCTCTTTCGCACGTATACGCAAACTATCTATCAATTCTTTCGGTTCTAAAACTCGTGCATCTTTTCCAAGTCTATAAAATAAAGGGGTAATAAAGTTAATTTCTTCCTTATCAACCGTTGAATGTATATATCCTGTCCCATCTTCGTTTACTATAACGAACTTTTCAAGGTAAGGAACACTTTTACATTGGCGGACACCTTCTGTCGTTTTAATTTAATAATAAACTTTATTTATTATTAATCTTATCACCTTACAAAATTGTAAGTTTTTTTTTATTGACCAGCACACATAGTTGTAACTATACTTATTACAACTATAGTAAATTAAACAAAACTTTTGACTAGATCTAGCAATTATTTTTAGAATGGAGCAAATATAGGTATGAAAAAATTAGTTTTAACAGGCGTATTAAGTGCCGGGACTTTAGTGGGGCCAAATCTTCTTGGATTGGAAGCCATAACAGTAAATGCTGCTAGTTTTTCTAATGTAGAATCAAACATTGAAAAACAAAATAAAGACTATGTAGTAGGTTCTATTATTGACGTTTACAAAAATGAATTTACTGTTGAATATAAAGGAAATGATGGAAAAGATCATCTGGTAGTTGCAAAACATAATGATCAACAAACGTTTAATGAAGGAGATAAAGTGAAAGTTCTTTATAAATCACAATGGAAACTTCAAAATCCAGGTACTCATTTTGAGCAAGGCATTGCTCCTGATAACTCTATCTCTAAAGTTACTAAATAGGAAACAACAACTTCACAAATATAAATGTTAGCAATGTTGTTTCTAGAAACTTTACTATTAAATAACAGGTTTGATAATAAAAAAATGATGAATGAATACGAAGCTATTTAAAAAAATAAGCATTTCCTTACTTTTAAGAACGAATCTATCAAGAAGAAATATTAATACACGATTTTACATATTTCTGTATTATGTTTTTCTTAGCTTGATGGCGATGTTAGCTAGCCCCCTTTTTTGAAAGACAAAAAAGGGGGTTTTTATATTATAATACGAGTAGGATAACGAAAAGGGGATTCAGCATATGTACAAACAAATTCTATTAGCATGTGATGGTTCTGAACATGCACTTCGGGCAGCGGAGCATGCAATACATGTTGCGAAATTTAGTGAGGAAGCAAATGTTGAAGTGGTATATGTCGTAGATAATAGGACAGCAAAATCAGATATTATACACGGGCAAACAAATTTAGAAACAATATCAGCTAGTCGAAAAGATAAATTAAAAGAGATTGAAGGTTTATTAAAGAAAGAGAACATTTCCTACAAAATTACGATTTTACATGGCGATCCAGGAGATACGCTCGTTCAATATGTAAATACAGGAGATATTGACCTTGTTATTGCTGGGAGTAGAGGATTAAATACATTACAGGAGATGATGCTTGGTAGCGTAAGTCATAAAATAGCAAAGCGTGTGAAATGTCCGGTGATGATTATAAAATAAATCGAAATAGAACGTAAAAAAGACCTTGAAATAACGAGGCCACTGAAAAAGTCCACTTCATAAGAACAAGGAATCCATCACCTACTATATACAGGTGATGGATTCCTTGTTTTTTTAACATATCGATAAAATATGTGTTGTTTTTTTAAAGCAATCACTTTTTCAGTGCCTTTGAAATAATCAAGGTCTTTTTTATGTATAAATGACTTTCATTTGTGGAAATACTAGATATATAAGTTGAAGAAATATAAACTTACAAATTTGTAAGTTAGTTGTTAGTAAAATCGATGTTATGAAATTCTTTCCATTGGTAAAATGAAAGTGTCAAAGGGTATATAGGGAGGATGGAAGATATGAAATCATTTCAAAATTTGTCATATAGCCAAGGTGTAAGCCTTATTTGTTTAGGAGGATTGGCAGGATCTGTTATGTTAGCTGTTTTAATAAGGTTGTTTCATCAAATGTTTTAATTTTATAGTAGGGAAGGAATTGATTGTCATAACTAGTAAGAAAAGTGCTGTAAATAAAGAATAGCTCTTAGCATGTATGTAAACGCTAAGAGCTATTTTTATGTTTGTTTTTTACATACTATATTTTGTTTAAGCTTGTTTTGATTTTGTCGATCCTGTATTTAAAGTAAGGGCAAGGAAGAACATTGCAAGTATGCAAGATGCCAGTAATAAAATGAACCCGCCATCCCATCCGAATGCATCTACGATAAAGCCCATAGCGGCACTAGCGAAAGCTGCTCCCCCTAAATAGCCGAAGAAGCCAGTTAAGCCTGCTGCAGTCCCAGCAGCTTTTTTTGGTGCTAAATCAAGCGCGTGTAGACCAATTAACATAACAGGCCCGTAAATTAAAAATCCAATTGCAACAAGGGCGATACTATCAACCATTGGATTCCCAGGAGGGTTTAGCCAGTAAACAAGAACGGCGATGAAGACACCAACCATAAATAAAATACCAGCAGGTGCGCGACGCCCTTTAAATAGTTTATCACTCATCCAGCCGCAAAGAAGTGTACCTGGAATACCAGCCCATTCATATAGAGCATAAGCGGTACGAGAGCTACTATGCGTAAAGCTTTTTTCCTCTACTAAGTAAGTGGGAGCCCAGTCTACAACACCGTAACGTACGAAATATACGAAAACGTTAGCGATAGCAATGTACCATAAAAATTTATTTTTTAACACGTATGTAAATAAAATTTCTTTTACTGAAAGTTCGCGTTCGGGATCTTTTACTTTTTCATCTGGTGGATATTCTCCGGTATGTTCCTCAATAGAAGGTAATCCGCAAGATTGAGGTGTATCTCTCATCGTAACTAATACATAAATACCAACTAAAATTGAAAGAATACCTGGGAAGTAAAATATACTCTTCCAGTCATTTGCGAAGAAATATAGGCCTAATGTAACGAGAGAAGGCATAAGTGCGCCGCCGACGTTATGAGCGACGTTCCAAATAGACATTTTTGTACCTCGTTCACTAATAGAGAACCAGTGAACCATCGTACGCCCACAAGGAGGCCACCCCATACCTTGTACCCATCCATTTAAAAACTGAAGTACAAACATGAGGATAATGCTCGTTGTAATAAAAGAAAATGAGCCGAAAGTAATATTAATGATACCTGATAAAAATAATCCGGCTGCTAAAAAGTAGCGAGGATTACAACGATCGGATACGATACCCATAAGAAATTTACTTAATCCGTAAGCGATAGATACTGCTGAAAGGATAACCCCAAGTTCTCCTTTACTAAAGCCTTGTTCGATTAAATATGGCATTGCCAGTGAAAAGTTTTTTCGAACAAAATAGTAACCTGCATAACCGATGAAGATACCTAAGAATACTTGTAAGCGCAATTTACGGTATTCGCTATCAATGCAATCAGCAGGTAAGCGTTCTGCGTGGGGCGCAGGTTTAAATAATTGTGTGAAAAACATAAAATGAAAATCCCTCCCTAATTAATTGGAAGCACTTTAAGACAGAGAGAATACAAAAAGGCCATGAAATATAAAAAAGTTTCCTTTTTTATGATTCATAGCCGTATACTCCGATTCTCCGTGACTGTCAATATTAACTTCGACGAAAATTATACAACTTTGTGTCAGGAATGTAAACGTTTTTATGAATAAAATCTATTGACGGATTTTGTTTTGGGGATTAATATTTAAATGCATTAAATATTTTAGTATTTAAATAAGAGGTGGTTAACATGCAGAATGATATGACGCATATCGATAAAATTCAAGCTCTTGCGTTTTCGATTGGAAAGAAGATGCAAACAGAGCTATTAGAACAAATGCAAGCAACAGGACTTACACCACCGCAGTTTTATATTTTAAAGATTTTAGATCATTATGGAGACTTAAGAGCGACAACATTGGCAAAAAAGATGTATGTGAAGCCTAGCGCAATTACAGTGATGATTGATCGCCTAATCGATCAAGAACTTGTAGAACGCTATCACGATAAAAATGACCGCCGTGTTGTTATCATTGAGTTAACAAAAAAGGGGAAAGATAGGGTAGAAGAGGCGATGATCGCTCGTAATAAGCATATTGCAAAATACTTCTCACACTTAGAGTTACAAGAAAGAAAAGATTTATTACGTCTCTTTGAGAAATTAGAAACAATTATTTGCGGGACACAAGAGAAAAAAGAAAAAAACTAAGAGAAATTGAGGAGATTACATGGAGCAACAAGAAAATATAAATAGAAAGTTGTTGTTAATCGGTTTAGTAATTGCGATGCTATTTGCTGCATTAGATGGAACAATCGTCGGTACAGCAATGCCGCGTATCGTTGGTGAACTAGGCGGATTAAGTTTAATGACGTGGTTAACAACAGCTTATATGTTAACATCAACGACGGTTGTACCAATTGCAGGTAAATTAGCGGATTTACTTGGTCGTCGTAACGTATATATAACAGGGCTAGTTATCTTTATGATTGGTTCGGCGTTATGTGGTATGGCAAATGGTATGACAGAATTAATTATTTTCCGTGGTATTCAAGGTCTTGGTGGCGGTATTATGATGCCAATGGCGATGATTATTATCGGAGATATGTTTACGGGAAAAGAACGTGCGAAATGGCAAGGTATTTTTGGTGCGTTATACGGTCTTGCTTCTGTAATTGGACCACAAGTTGGTGGTTGGATTGTAGACGCAGTGAACTGGAGATGGGTATTCTACATTAACTTACCAGTAGGTATTTTAGCAACAATCTTTATTGCAATGGGGTTAAAATCACATAAACAAACAGGACCAATTAAAATCGATATGGCTGGAATCTTTACGATGATTCTCGGTGTCGTAAGTTTATTACTGGCGTTAACGTTTGGCGGAAAAGATTACGCATGGGATTCTTGGCAAATTATCGGTTTATTTGTACTGGCTGTAATCGGTATCGTTAGCTTTGTTATCGTTGAAACGAAAGCTGAAGAGCCGATTTTACCGATGCATTTCTTTAAAAATCGTACATTTACATTACTGAATGCGATTGGATTCTTTATGAGTATCGGAATGTTCGGTGCTATTATGTTCGTGCCATTCTTTATGCAAGGGATTGTAGGAGTAAGTGCTGCTGAATCAGGAACGATTATGACACCGATGATGATTACAATGATTGTGATGAGTATTCTCGGTGGGCAACTTGTATTAAAAGTTGGTGTGAAACCACAAATTATCACAGGTATGCTTATTATGGCCGGTGGATTCTGGTTATTAACAACAATGGATATGCACACAACGAAGCTTACAGCTACTTCTTATATGATGGTTATCGGTTTAGGAATGGGTCTTGTAATGCCAACATTAACATTAGCGTTACAAGAAAGCTTCCCGAAAAAAGACCTTGGTGTCGTAACATCATCAAGTCAATTCTTCCGTCAAATCGGGGGAACATTTGGTATTACAATTTTAGGATCAATTATGAATAACACTTCAGGTACAACATTAACAAATAAATTAGTCCCTGTATTAGATACATTCCCGAAAGAAGCGGGACAAATGGTAACAAAATTTAAAGATATGATTCATACAGACCCACAAGGTTTATATTCAATGCTATTTAGTCCAGAGGCATTAAAACAAATGCCAGAAGCATTTGCTAACAGCATTGTACCAATTTTGAAAAATTCTTTAGTAGACTCACTTCATACTGTATTCTTAACAGGATTAGTATTTATCGTAGTAGGTGCTATCTTTACGATTTTCTTACAGAAGATTAAACTGTCAGATCGTAAAAAAGGTGCTGAAGAGCCTGCTGTAAAGCCTACTGTAGAGCCTACTGTAGAAGAAAAAAAACAAACTGTATCATATTCTTAATGAAGAAGCATCGCCTTATGGCGGTGCTTTTTTGAGTATAACCTTAAAAGCTTTTTAGTGAGAAATGATTGACGTATTTTTAGAAATACGTTATATTTTTTATGTAAACGGTTACATGAAATGAGGAGAAAAGAAAATGAGTACGATTAAAGACGTTGCAAAATTAGCAGGGGTATCTGTTGCGACCGTTTCCAGAGTGTTAAATAAAAATGGATATGTTCATGAGGATACATTAAAGAGAGTAGAGCGAGCGATTGAGATGCTAGATTATAAGCCTAGTACAGTAGCGCGCTCTTTATATAATAAAAAGTCTCGTTTAATTGGTTTAGTTGTTCCAAATATCGTAAATCCATTCTTTCCAGAAGTTGCACGCGCTGTAGAAGATGTAGCGCATAAGCGAGGTTATACAGTTGTACTTTGTAACTCTGATGAAAGTATAGAAAAAGAGAAACAATATATTGATGTACTTAGGCAAAATAATGTGGATGGATTTATTGTAGCAACGAATCCACAAAATAGTGTGAATTACATGAATTTATCTGTTCCAGTCGTTGCGATTGACCGTATGTTTAATGAGCGTATTCCTACTGTATATGCTGATAACTATGCAGGGAGTCAGGCTGCGACAAAGTTGTTAATAGATAAAGGGTGTAAACATATTGCACATATTCGCGGGCCACGTGATGTAAGTACGGCGAATGAACGTTTTGAAGGTTTTGTAGATATTAGTACACAAAACAATCTTTCGTATATGATTGCAGAGAGTACATTTGACCCAGGTAATAGTGAGCGTGTAGCGAGGGAATTGTTAGAAGAATACCCGCATATTGATGGTATTGTTGCTGGAAATGATTTAATTGCAATTGGTATCGTAAAGGCTGCACTTCAAAAGGGAATAGCTATTCCTGACGATTTACAAATTATCGGATTCGATGGAATTTCTTTAACAGAAATGATGTATCCATCTATTACAACAGTTGCACAGCCAATATATGAAATGGGGCAAATTGCAACAGAGTTGTTGTTAGAGCAAATGGAGGGAAATGGATTAGAAGAGAAACACTATCGTCTACCTATTGAAATTATAGAACGAAATACAACGAAGTAAGGAGATGAAAATAGATGCCAAATATTGCAGTAGTAGGCAGTATTTCAATGGACTTAGTGGCTGTTTCAAAAAAACGGCCGAAAGCAGGGGAAACAGTAATTGGTGAAGCATTTTATACGATCCCAGGGGGGAAAGGGGCGAACCAAGCAGTTGCTGCAGCTAGATTAGGAGCGAATGTAGCAATGGTTGGAGCAGTAGGAAACGATGATTATGGAACAGTAGTTAGAAAAAATTTAGAGAACGAACGCGTTTTTATCGACTATGTGGTACCGGTTACAGATGGAACGACAGGAATTGCTCATATCGTTTTAGCAGAAGAGGATAACAGTATTGTTGTCGTGCAAGGG
Source organism: Bacillus cereus (assembly GCA_002578045.1). Lineage (GTDB taxonomy): Bacteria > Bacillota > Bacilli > Bacillales > Bacillaceae_G > Bacillus_A > Bacillus_A cereus_AK. The sequence goes on along the minus strand of NUMR01000035.1, from coordinate 5,316 downwards.
GCAAATGCTCTTGTAAATGAGTCGGTTGTAGATTGTTCCAAAGATCTTCTTGTAAAAGCAGATATGGTTGTTCTTCAGTTAGAGATTCCACTTGAAACAGTAATTTATGTATTGGCTATTTGTGAAGAACACAAAATTCCGTTTCTGCTAAATCCAGCGCCAGCACAAGTGTTATCAGAAAATATTTTAGAAAAGGCAACGTATATTACGCCAAATGAACATGAGTGTCGCATCGTATTAGATGATTTTACATCACCAATTGAAGATTTACTGGCGAAATACCCAAATAAGCTATTGATGACAGAAGGTTCTAACGGTGTTCGTTTCCATAATGGCATGGAGATTGTACATGTTCCTAGCATTGCTGTTGATGTAGTGGATACGACTGGAGCTGGTGACACATTTAATGGTGCGCTAGCAGTTGCACTTTCTGAAGGAGAAACACTTCAAAAAGCAATTCGTTTTGCCAATATTGCTGGTGGCCTTTCTGTAACAAAACTTGGGGCACAGGGCGGCATGCCAACGAGAGATAGAGTACATGAAGTACAGGTGATTGTTGAATGAAAAAGCATGGTGTATTAAATAGTGAAATCGCACCAGTCCTTGCTTCACTAGGATATACAGATACAATTGTAATTACTGATTGTGGGTTACCTATCCATGATGGAGTAAAGTGAATTGATTTAACAGTTGAGATTGGAAAACTAAGTTTTTTAGATGTATTACAAGTTGTAGCTGATGATATGGCAATTGAAAAAGTGACGTTAGCAGAAGAAGTCATTATCAATAATGTGGAAGTAAATAAAGTGAAACTTTAATCAGTGAGGGTTTTCTTCATCCCCCACTGATTATGAGCCCTCACCAATCGGGCTTTTACGGGTAGTTATCTCCCACTTAACTTCTTTGCTTTCGCTGAATTTTGAGGCAGGGGTCTTACTGCCCGTTAATGCGGGATAAAGAGATTAAGCTGAAATTAAAAGAACCAGCATTTGAATATGGCCTCATGAAGAATTTAAAGAGCGTACGAAGAGAGCGAAGGCGATTATTCGTACAGGAGCGGCTACTCCTTATGCCAATGTTATTTTACATGGAGGCGTGATTTTTTAATAAAGGGAAGTGATAAGAATGCGTATTGAAATGGAAAACATTTCAAAGGCGTTCAATGGTAATTCTGTTTTGAAAAATGCACAGTTTATGATTGAAACAGGAGAAGTCCATGCATTGATGGGGGAAAATGGAGCGGGTAAATCGACGCTCATGAAGATTTTAACAGGTGTATATAAAAAAGATGGTGGAACAGCCACGATTGATGGGCAAGAACATACTTTTAAAAATGCGAAAGAAGCAGAAGAGTATGGTATTGCATGTATCCATCAAGAGTTAAACATATTACCGAATTTAACGGTAGCTGAAAATATGTTTCTTGGTAAAGAGCTAATGTATGGGAAAACAGGCATTTTACGTGCACGTCAAATGAATGCGATTGCCCAGCAACAACTAGCGGATCTTGGTCTACAAGTAAAAGGTGCTACACTAGCAGGTGAATTATCTGTTGGCCAACAGCAAATTATTGAAATCGCGAAAGCATTAATGACAAAGGCGAGCGTTATTATTATGGATGAACCAACTGCGGCACTGACGGATCGTGAAATTGAAACGCTCTTTACAGTTATAAATAAGTTGCGTAAAGAGGGTGTGTCGTTCGTTTATATTTCACACCGCATGGAAGAAATATTCTCAATATGTGATGCCATTACGGTTTTGCGTGATGGGGAATACGTAGGAAAGAGGTTAATTCCAGAAACATCGTTTGATGAAGTAGTTAGTATGATGGTAGGCCGAAGTATTGGTGAACGTTATCCAGAGCGAAATAGTCAAATTGGTGAAGTGATTTTTGAAATGCGTAAAGGAACGAAAAAAGGGAAATTTGAAAATGTTTCGTTTCAAGTAAGAAAAGGTGAAATTCTTGGTGTAGCTGGTTTGATGGGAGCTGGCCGCACAGATATTATGAAAGCGATATTTGGATATGAACCTTTAGATTCGGGACAAATTTTTATAAATGGGCAAGAAGTAAAGATTGATAGCCCAATAGATGCGATTAGACAAAAGGTTGCTTTTATTACAGAGGATAGAAAATCAGAAGGGTTAGTGTTGGATTTTTCAATTCGAGAAAATGTAACATTACCAAATTTAGAAAGTCTTTCAAAAGGAAGTGTTCTAAGTAATGAATTAGAGCAGCAATTTACAGAGGATATGATGAACCTTCTTAATGTGAAAGCATCTAGTGGAGAGCAAGAAGTGAAGTCTCTTTCTGGTGGAAACCAGCAAAAGGTTGTAATTGCAAAATGGCTCGGTATTCATCCGCAGTTACTCATTTTAGATGAACCAACGAGAGGTGTAGATGTTGGAGCAAAAAAAGAAATTTACTCTATTATGAATAAGCTTACCAAACAAGGAGATGCCGTTATTATGGTATCATCTGAGCTTTCAGAAGTTTTAGGGATGAGTGATCGAGTTCTTGTTATTCATGAAGGAAAAGTCGGTGGTATTTTAGAGAAAGGTCAGGCATCGCAAGAGTCTATTATGGCACTAGCTACAGGGGGAGAGTAAGATATGGCTAAGAAGGGGAATGTATTACAACAACTCGGTTCTTTAATCGGTTTAGTATTAATTATTGTAGTAATTACAGTTTTAAATCCAGCGTTTATTGAAATTCCAAATTTATTTAATATACTGCGTCAAGTATCGATTAATGCGCTTATTGCATTCGGAATGACCTTCGTTATTTTAACTGGGGGTATTGACTTATCGGTAGGTTCTATTTTAGCATTATCAAGTGCACTTGTTGCTGGAATGATGGCAAGTGGTATGGATCCGTTCCTTGCAATGGCAGTTGGATTATTAGCTGGTCTTGTAATGGGAATTGTAAACGGTATCATTATTGCGAAGGGAAAAGTAGCTCCATTTATTGCAACTTTAGCAACAATGACTATTTTTCGTGGGTTGACGCTTGTTTATATGGACGGACGTCCGATTACTGGCCTTGGTAATCATTTCATGTTCCAAATGTTTGGCCGCGGTTATTTTCTTGGTATTCCAGTACCAGCTGTTACAATGGTGATTGCTTTCGGAGTACTGTACTTCATTTTGAAAAAAACGACATTTGGTCGCCGTACATTTGCGATTGGTGGGAATGAAGCAGCAGCAGCACTATCAGGTATTAATGTTACGAGAATTAAAATTGTAATTTACGGTCTTTCCGGAATTTTGGCCGCGCTTGCAGGTATTGTCTTAACATCACGACTAGATTCTGCACAGCCAACTGCAGGCACTTCTTACGAATTAGATGCAATTGCAGCAGTTGTATTAGGAGGGACAAGCCTTTCTGGAGGAAAGGGATGGATTGTTGGTACGTTCATCGGTGTACTTATTATCGGAGTACTAAATAACGGTTTAAATTTATTAGGTGTATCTTCTTTCTTCCAACAAGTTGTAAAAGGACTTGTAATCTTACTAGCTGTATTAATTGATCGTCGAAAAGAAGCGTAATGGAGGGGATAGTTCATGAAGAAATGGTTACTTATACTCGTTGCATGCATCATGGTAGTTACTGCTGGCTGTTCAATGGAACCACCAAAATGGGCAAAGGATTCTAGCGACAAAGGTCGAAATAAAACTATTAAAGTTGGATTTTCTGTTTCAACTTTAAATAATCCATTTTTCGTAACTTTGAAAAATGGTGCAGAAAAGAAAGCGAAAGATAGCGGTATGGAATTAATTGCTGTTGATGCACAAAATGATGCAGCAAAGCAAACGAACGATGTTGAAGATTTAATTCAAAAAGGTGTCGATGTAGTTGTTATTAACCCAACAGATTCAGACGCTGTTGCTTCGGCGGTAAGTGCAGCGAATGCAGCGAATGTTCCTGTTATTACAGTAGACCGCGTTGCAAATTCAGGTAAAGTTGTTTCTCACATTGCATCCAACAATATCGAGGGTGGTCAGATGGCTAGTGATTACATTCGTGAATTAGTTGGTGAAGGAGCAAACGTTGCTGAGTTAGAAGGGATCCCTGGATCTTCTGCTGCTCGTGAGCGTGGGAAAGGATTCCATAACGTAGCGGATAAGTCTTTAAAAGTAGTAGCAAAACAAGCAGCTGATTTTGATCGTGCAAAAGGATTATCTGTTATGGAAAATATTTTGCAAGCAAATAGCGATATAAAAGCAGTATTTGCCCATAACGATGAGATGGCATTAGGCGCACTTGAGGCATTAAAATCTGCTGGAAAAACAGATGTAGTAGTTGTTGGGTTTGATGCAACAGACGATGCTGTGAAAGCGGTTAATGATGGACGAATGGCTGCAACAGTCGCTCAAAAACCAGAATTAATCGGAGAGAAGGCGATGCAAACAGCAAAAGAAATAACACAAGGTAAAAAAGTGGACAAATTTATTCCGATTGAATTAGAGCTTATTAAGAAAAAATAAATAAATATAAAACGAAAATTAGGAAGGAAGAATAACAAATGAAATTCTTTATTGATACAGCAAACATTAACGAAATTAAAGAGGCAAATGCACTAGGCGTATTAGCTGGAGTAACGACAAATCCATCACTTGTAGCAAAAGAGGGCGTAGATTTCCATGCGCGTATTCGTGAAATTTGCGGCGTTGTAGAAGGTCCTGTAAGTGCAGAAGTAATTAGCTTAGAAGCTGATAAAATGATTGAAGAAGGAAAAGAACTAGCGAAAATTGCTCCAAACGTTGTTGTAAAAGTACCAATGACAACAGAAGGTTTAAAAGCAGTAAAAGCATTCTCTGATTTAGGAATTCGTACAAACGTTACATTAGTATTCTCAGCAGTTCAAGCATTACTTGCAGCGCGCGCTGGTGCGACATACGTTTCACCATTCTTAGGTCGCCTAGATGATATCGGTCATAACGGTATGGACTTAATCCGCCAAATCGCAGAAATCTTTGCAATTCACGGCATTGAAACAGAAATCATTGCAGCATCTGTACGTCACAGTGTTCACGTAACAGACGCAGCATTAAATGGTGCACATATTGCAACAATCCCAGCAAACGTAATCGCTTCATTAGTGAAGCACCCATTAACAGATCAAGGAATTGAGAAATTCTTAGCTGACTGGGAAAAAACACAAGAGAAATAATATGAAATGGAGAACCCGAGTTTAAGTAACTTGGGTTCTTTTTTTATCCCGCTATTTGCAGGCAGTAAGACTCCCACCTCAAAATTCGGCGAATGCGAGGAAGTTAGGTGGGAGATAACTGCCCGTAAAAGCCCGATTGGTG
>NUMR01000034.1 GCA_002578045.1 Bacillus cereus | reverse complement strand
TTTGAGGTGGGAGTCTTACTCCCCGCAAATAGCGGGATAAAAAGTACGTACTTTAAAGTACGATAGGCACTAAAAAGTAACATTTAAGTTTTATTTGGCTTCTTTTGTTGAAGAACTGAAATCTACATTCACCAAAGGAGATTTTCATATGAAGAAATATAATATTCCTGTCGAGGCGACTTTAGAGGTTATCGGCGGAAAATGGAAAGTCGTAATCCTTTGCCACTTAATGAAAGGCACTAAAAGAACGAGTGAACTAAAACGGTTAATGCCTGGTATTACGCAAAAAATGTTAACTCAGCAATTACGCGAATTAGAAGTAGACGGGATTATTCAAAGAAAAGTATACAATCAAGTCCCACCAAAAGTGGAATATTCTCTTACAGACTATGGATGGTCACTAGAATCAATTCTCGATTCCCTTTGCATTTGGGGCGAATGCCATCTTGAAAAAAGCGGTAATACATCAATGCGCATGACAGAAGCTGAACAATAAGAAAAAGGAAAAAATGAACAGGAATTTGTTCATTTTTTTTCCTTTTCCCCTTATATATGTACATTTTTAACTCAAACAAAATATTTTATGCGCTTTCATTCCCTGTCAGTACTAGATTATACGCTTAATATTAAAGAATTAGGAATCATTTTTATGTTAACATAGGTGTATATAGTATATAATATAGGATATATATTATATACACTTTCCGATAAGGGAACTTTCCATTATGCGGACAAGCCATGTATCGGACAGTTCATAAATAATAGGTAAGGCACTATGGTTTTAGATTTATGCTTATTTGCTAGCATAAATTTAAAGGCATTTTATTGTGTTTTGTGAAACTTTGTATAAAGTTTCGCAACCGTTTACTACCTTACCTATCAAAAATAAGAGTATTGCTATCGTAAAGGAGAATTGGAGATGCCAGAAACTATGACTCAAACAAAGCCAGAACAAGAAACTGTACAAATTTCTGCTAGCCAAGGACAACTTGATGTACTTGATCAGTTGTTAAAACCTGAGGTACAAGAATCATTAACTACACTAGTAGAACAGCTTCCAAAATTAACTGAGCTTGTTAACATTTTAACTAAGTCTTATGACTTTGCCCAAACCGTTGCTACTGATGAAGTATTAAAAAGCGACACTGTTGGTGCAATCCAAGAGCTTGTAGAACCTGTAAAAGATACAGTAAAAAGCATGGCTGCAACTGCAATCGAAGCGAAAGATCGTGCTGACGAAAGCAACGAAGTTATCGGCCTATTCGGTCTATTAAAATTACTAAAAGACCCACAAGCACAAAAAATGTTCCGCTTTGTAAATGCTTATCTTCAAATTAGTGCAGAACGTAACAATAAATAATTTAACTTATAACAACAATTAGTAAAGACGGGGGATATCATACTATGTCAAAACAAATTGTCATCCTAGGCGCTGGTTATGGCGGACTTCTTGCCGCTTTAAACGTGCGTAAATATTACAACAAATCAGAAGCACAAGTTACAGTGATTAACCAATACCCAACACACCAAATTATCACTGAACTACACCGCCTTGCAGCTGGTAACGTGTCTGAGCAAGCAATTGCAATGCCACTTACAAAGCTTTTCAAGGGTAAAGACATTGATCTTAAAATCGCAACAGTTGAGTCATTCTCAGTTGATAGCAAAGAAATCAAATTAGCTGGCGGCACTACTTTATCTTACGATGCACTTGTAGTTGCTTTAGGAAGTAAAACTGCTTACTTCGGTATTCCAGGACTAGAAGAAAACAGCATGGTATTAAAATCTGCTGCTGATGCAAACAAAATCTACAAACACGTTGAAGATCGTATTCGTGAATATGCGAAAACGAAAAACGAAGCTGATGCTACAATCTTAATCGGTGGTGGCGGATTAACTGGCGTTGAGCTAGTTGGTGAACTTGCTGACATTATGCCTAAACTTGCAAAAAGCCACGGCGTAAATCCAAAAGAAATTAAACTTCTTCTTGTTGAAGCAGGTCCAAAAATTCTTCCAGTATTACCAGACCACTTAATCGACCGTGCAACTACTAGCTTAGAAGCGCGCGGTGTTACATTCTTGACTGGTCTTCCTGTAACAAACGTTGCTGGCAATGAAATCGACTTAAAAGACGGTCAAAAAATCGTTGCTAACACATTCGTTTGGACAGGTGGCGTACAAGGTAACCCATTAATTGGCGAATCAGGTCTTGAAGTAAACCGTGGCCGTGCAACAGTTGATGCATACCTACAATCTACTTCTCACAAAAACGTATTCGTTGCTGGTGATAGCGCTGTTGTCTTCGCTCCAGATGGTCGTCCATACCCACCAACTGCACAAATTGCTTGGCAAATGGGTGAGTTAATTGGATACAACTTATACGCAGCACTAGAAGGAAAAGCATTCGAAGAGTTCGCACCTGTAAACTCTGGAACACTTGCTAGTCTGGGACGTAAAGATGCTGTTGCTACAATCGGGGCAAGCAATACTCCACTTAAAGGCCTACCAGCATCATTAATGAAAGAAGCAAGTAACGTTCGTTACTTATCACACATTAAAGGTCTATTCAGCTTAGCTTACTAATCTAAATAGAAGCCCGAATCATGCCCTGCATGGTTCGGGCTATTTTTATCCGTAATTTTCTATACTTACTTTTATTCGGCAGAAGAATACTATAATCCTCTTTAATTATCGAAATATACTGACTTTTTGTGTCGAAATTGTGTATATGAAAAGAACGGAAATAGATGTCTTCCCCACTTCCACTCTTTCATAAAAACTATTCCCCCAATTTTACTAAGCTGTAGTTCTTCTTCCCTTTACGGATAATAATAAATCTTCCATCAAAGGAATTCTCTACAGTAACATCCGCACCTACATCTGTTACTCTTTCACCGTTCATAGAAATGGCTCCGTTCTGAATATCCTCACGTGCTTGTCTTCTAGATGGTTCAATTCCTAAATCAACTAGCCACTCTACAATATTTTTCGTCTTTTTTGAAGATTGGAATGTTGGCATCTCTTTAAAGCCTTGTTCAATTTCATCAGCTGTTAACGACTTAATATCTCCGCTAAATAATGCCGCTGTAATTTTCACAGCCTGTAGGAACGCTTCTTCCCCATGAACAAATTTCGTCATTTCTTCGGCTAACACTTTTTGCGCCTCACGTTTATGCGGCTCTGTTTCTACTTTTACCTCTAATTCATCAATGCGTTCTTTCGTTAAGAATGTAAAGTATTTCAAGTATTTCATTACATCACGGTCATCTGTATTCACCCAGAACTGGTAAAATTCAAACGGCGTTGTTTTTTCCGGATCAAGCCAAACAGCACCCCCTGCTGATTTACCAAACTTCGTACCATCCGATTTTAATAATAACGGAATCGTTAATCCAAATACTTTCGCCTCATGACCTTCTAACTTACGAATTAAATCTAAACCACTCGTAATATTTCCCCATTGGTCACTACCGCCAATTTGTAATTGGACACCTTCTTTTGTGTATAAATGATGGAAATCCATCGCTTGCAAGATTTGGTATGTGAATTCTGTGAAAGAAATGCCTGTATCTAAACGGCTTGCTACAATATCTTTTGCTAACATACTATTGATGCTAAAGTTTTTCCCGTAATCACGCAAAAACTCGATAATGTTTATTTCATGTGTCCATCCGTAGTTATTGACCATCTTCACTTCGCTATTCCCGCCGAAATCAAATAACTTTTTCATTTGCGCCGTTAACGCATCCACATTATGCTGCACCACTTCTAACGTTTGCAATTGACGTTCTGATTGACGTCCACTTGGATCACCAATTGTTCCTGTTGCTCCGCCAATTAAAATAACAGGATGATGGCCAGCTAATTGGAATCTCTTCATCATCATAAAAGGAATTAAATGTCCGATATGCATACTATCACCAGTCGGATCAACTCCGCAGTATAGTGAAATCTTTTTCTCTTCTACTAACTTACGTAAACCTTCTTCATCCGTTTGTTGATTAACGGCGCCACGCCATTCTAATTCATCAATAATATTCATCTTTTGTCATCCCCTTTATTTTTTAAAACAAAAAAGTCCCTATGTCTACGATAGACATAGGGACGATTATTCACCGTGTTACCACCCAGTTTGCATAAATAGCATAGCTACTCATACCACTCTTAGCAATAATATCGATTGCTACTCCGCTTAGCATTACCTAAGATACTCCAGAATGTAATTCGCAAGTTTGTTTGTACTAGGTTCCAGCAACCCCTAGCTCTCTCGATAACAGTGACAAACTGCTACTGGGCTCTTTCAACGTATGTTATATGTTAAATTATTAGCCATTATATTGAATTAAAAACAAATTGTCAATAATCGCCAAATGTTATTTTAAAATAATTCACATTATCATACTTGCTATTCTTTATCTTCTCCAATAATCCTTACTTCTCGCTCTAACTTCACACCGAATTTCTCTTCAACTGTTTTTTGTACGAAATGAATTAAATCGATATAATCTTGTGCTGTTCCGTTATCAACATTCACCATAAATCCAGCATGTTTCGTTGAAACTTCTACACCACCGATTCGTTTTCCTTGTAGCCCTGATTCTTGAATCAACTTACCAGCAAAGTTATTTGGTGGGCGCTTAAATACGCTACCGCATGAAGGGTATTCTAAAGGCTGTTTTGACTCACGTTTAAATGTTAAATCATCCATTTTTTCTTTAATTTCTTCACGAACACCTTCTTTAAGTTCGAATTTCGCTTCAAGAATAATGTAATGATTGTTCGCAAATACACTCTTACGATATCCAAATTCAAATTCATCTTTCATTAAAGTGCGTAAGTCTCCATCACCTGTCATTACAACAGCTTCTGTTAATACAAACGCTACTTCACCACCGTATGCACCAGCATTCATATATAATGCTCCGCCAACTGAACCTGGAATACCACAAGCAAACTCAAGACCTGTTAAATTGTGGTCTAATGCAATCCGTGATACATCAATAATTGCTGCACCACACTGCGCTACAATCGTCGTTCCTGTCACAGTAATACTTGCAATATGAATTAAACTTACTGTAATCCCGCGAATCCCGCCATCTTTAATAATGACATTCGATCCATTTCCTAAAAATGTAACTGGAATATTATATTGGTTCGCATATTTGATAACTTCTTGAATTTCATCATAATTCGTCGGCGCAACGAATACATCTGCTTTTCCGCCAACTTTAATATGCGTATGATTCTTTAACATTTCATCTTGCTTCACATGACCTTCAGGCAATACCGTACTTAAATATTTATAAACCTCTTGCATATTCATTTTACGATTCCTCTATTTCTATATTCTTTTTATCCCGTTATACGGGCCCATACTATCCCCACATACATGCAACTAAAGTGGTGGATACAGTCGTACCTAAAATCAATTCGAGACACCTATAAACCTCTTAAATAATAAGAGGTGCCATTCATATTAAAATATATATTGCATAATAAAGCAACCCAAATGGGCCACTAAACTTGACCTATATGCAGAAAGACAACAATTTGTAAAATATATAACGATTACAAAACACGATCTCTCAGTATCTTACTATACTATACGAAAAAATGGTATTTTTTGTAACCCGCACTTTATCCCGCTATTTGCAGGCAGTAAGACTCTCACCCCAAAATTCGGCAAATGCGAGGAAGTTAGGTGAGAAATAACTGCCCGATTGGTGTGGGCTCATAATTAGTGGGGATGGACAAAACCCCCACTGATGAAAGTTTCACTTTATTTACATGAATAAAAAAAGAGCACATCCCACAAAATGTGCCCCTTCTATACTCTTTAATTTATTTTTCATTTTCTTCTTTTTCCTTATCAAACCATAACAGCTCATCATTATCAACTTCACCATTATAATTGATTAAAATCTCTTCTCCCGCTTTTATATCTTTATAAGCGAAGAAGTTAAACGTATGATTCTCAAAGACGATATCATACGTTGCATTCGGCGTATACGAATGATTAAATAACATACCGTATCCTAAAAGAATTGCCGTATGATTTATCCCATATTCAAATGCGTAGTCAGCAAGTAACGTTTTCTCAATGTGCTCATGCTGTTCATTCGGATAAGAGATAACTGGTGCTGCGTGTATCAACTCACCCTTTTTAATATCACGAGTTGCAAATACACCTCTATTAAATTCTCCATCACTAAGTTTGGAAGTCTTAACTTCAATCATATGCGTCACCTATATCATTCTTTCTTTGAAGTATTTTATCTCGCTATCCACGAGGTTCAACCCATAATCAGTAGAGTATGACCCTAATGATTATAGTTGCACTTTATCTCCTTAAGCTTGGCAGAAAATGTGCAGAAAAGCAATTAAATGAACTGCACCCCAATTGTTAGACACATAATCTAACAATTGGAGGTGCAGTTTTTTTATGACTAAATTTACAGCTGATAAAAAAATATAAGTCTTATAAGGGGAAATTCGGTAAAATTGCACCAAATATTTTAGAACGCAATTTTCATGCAGATGCACCAAATCAAAAGTGGGTAACAGACATCACAGAGTTTAAATTGTTCGGGGAGAAACTTTATTTATCACCTGTATTAGATATTACATATACAATTGGTTCTAGACCTACATATTCACTTGTTTCAGAGATGTTAGAGAAAGCATTAGAACGTTTACCTGAAAATCACCAGCTACTGATGCATTCAGATCAAGGATGGCATTATCAAATGAAACAATATGTCCATACACTTGAATCAAGAGGTATTGTGCAAAGTATGTCTCAAAAAGGAAACTGTTATGACAACGCAGTAATGGAGAACTTCTTTGGGATCATGAAGTCAGAATTCCTCTACATAAAGGAGTTTGAAAGTGTAGAGGATTTTAAAATAGAATTAGGAGAATATATAGATTATTATAATACAAAACGAATAAAGGCAAAATTAAAAATGAGCCCAGTACAATACCGGACTCACTTTTATCAAGCTGCCTAATGAAATAACCGTGTCTGATTTTTAGGGGTCACTTCACATTTTGTGCTCTTTTCAAACGAAATTATTTTTCTAGAATATCTTCTAACAACTTTACTTGTTGGCTTACAGTATGTAACGTCTTCACCGATATATCATTTCTATCCTTTTCTTCCTCCACACTTGCTAACACTTCTTCCGTAGCCGCCGAAGTTTGCTGAATTACGTTAGAAGCATGTGTAACATCCTTTACGATATTCGTCGTTTTCACTTGAAAACTTTCTTGATGACTAACGATCTCTCCCATCACATCATTAATAGCATCAATAAACTTTCCTAAATCCGTTACATTCGTTAAAACACTTACTAACATTTCGTTACACTCTTCTTGTACTCTTTCTGATTTCTCTACCTGCACTTCCACCTTACTTGCTTGATTACTAAACTCCTTTAACATCCCTTGAATTCTCCCCGCAGAACGATTCGATTCTTCAGCAAGCTTTAATACTTCATTCGCTACAATCGCAAAACCTTTCCCATGCTCTCCTGCCCTTGCCGCCTCAATATTTGCATTTAAAGCTAATAAACTCGTCTGACTTGAAATATTCGTTATCACATCTACAATTTCATTAATTTGTTTCGATTGTGTCATCAATTTCCTAAATATAACTCCCGATTGTGAAACAACATCATTTAAACTTCTCATATTAGCTTCAAAATCCCTTAAAGTATTCACACTACCCTTTGAAATTTCTAAACTTTCATCAACACGAATCGATGCATTTCTTACTTGAGAAATAATTTGTTCAATATTCCCCTCCATATCATTCAACACTTCTACCGAACGTGACATCATCTCTGATTGCGATTGAGTACCAACTGCCACTTCTTCAAAAGCAAAATTAATTTCACTCATCGAATCTATCGACATATTCATATTCTGTCTTAAATGATTGAAATTACTATCTAGTTTCACAACTGTTTCCTCGATAAGCCTTTGCGTCTCTTCTAGCTCCTGAGCTTTCCTCATTACCTCTTGCTTCTCATCACTTAAACGAACAAGAAGATTGGATCCAATCTTTGTTACACCCCACATCGCAATCGTTACAATCGCTAATAAACTTGCAAAGTTAGCGGCTTCCGATGCGATTGTATAAGCAAAAAATTGCTCTGGCCAATAACTACAAAGTATAAATGTAAGAACAACAGCTATCCCACCAAGCATTAAAACAAGACGCTCACTTAAGTAAATAAGTGAAACTGCTAATGTAAAATAAACCATTTGAAATACAGCCGGACTTTCATTAAAAGCTTGTACCATAATGTACGACATAATAAGTAGCATAAATGTCATAATGTACTTATACATTGACTCCATACTTTTTATTAAAGTAAGAAGCGTTCCAAATACAATGACAGAAATACCACAAATCCAAAATGCAATTGCTCTTTCTGTGAAAATATATCCATAATACCCAATCGCGATTACTCCAAGAAAGAAACTACAAATTGTAATAAACAGCAACAAATGATTTTTCTGTGATTCTTTCTCAAGGCTAGAAAAACAAGTTTTCTTTAACCATTCCATATATACAGCCCCACTTTCTGCTCTTAATTACTTCAACTTAAATACCGTACTCACTAGGTTATAATCACTATTTTCAAATTTTAAATCTTTTCCTTGTGCTAATACACGCTCTTTATTGCTTTCCACCTTTACTTCTATAACATCTGCTGGCTGTTCTTTTGTAAGTGTCATATCCCCTAAAAATCCACATAAAATGCCCACTCCTATTAAAATAAAGTGAAACTTTAATTAGTGGGGGTTTTGTCCATCCNNTTTACGGGCAGTTATCTCCCACCTAACTTCCTCGCATTCGCCGAACTTTAAGGTGGGAGTCTTACTGCCCGCAAATAACGGGATAAATATAAGTATTATCTTTAAAATTTTCTTCAAACAAACGACTCCTTTTCTAGAAACATAACCTATTTTTCTTTATTTTCAGTTAATTAAAACAAAATGATAAACTAAGAAATATTTTATCACAACTAAAACATTACATCATTATATTTAATTTATAAGTAATAAAACTACATTGGAATTTAACATCAATATTTAGTACACTATATGTAATAATCATAGACGATGGAGTTCGCCATAACCGCTTCTTAGCTAATGACTCCTACCAGTTTAATTACTGGTAGGAGTCTATTTTTTGAACAAACTATTTAAAGAGGTGAGGAAATTGATTTATATTATCGTTGGTATAGCCGGTATATTAGGAGCCCTTTCCCGTTATTATTTAGGTCTTACTATTCATCCATTTTGGCATCATTCGTTTCCATTAGCTACATTACTCATTAACTTAATCGGCTGCTTCTTATTAGTATGGCTGACTACGTATGTCGCTCGGCTAAATATCTTATCTTCAGAGCTTATCACGGGTATCGGAACTGGATTCATCGGTTCATTTACGACGTTTTCAACATTCAGTGTAGAAACTGTGCAATTAATCAATCATTCCGAATGGAGCATAGCCTTCTTATATGTATTATGTAGCATACTTGGTGGTCTCATTATGTCTATCCTTGGCTATACACTTGGAGATTTCTTAATTAAAAAAAAGCTTACGGAAGGTGATTACTCATGATAGAAGCCTTCTTAGTGGCAACTGGAGGATTCTTCGGTGCGATCACACGATTTGCAATTAGTAATTGGTTAAAAAAAAGAAATAAAACTTCATTTCCGATCGCTACATTCGGCATTAATATAACAGGAGCGTTTTTACTCGGATATATAATTGGCAAAGGAATCACTACAGGCTGGCAATTATTATTAGGCACCGGATTTATGGGGGCATTTACGACATTTTCGACGTTTAAATTAGAAGCCGTTCAACTTCTCAATCGTAAAAACTTTAGTATATTTCTTATATATATAATTACTACTTACATAATTGGCATCCTCTTCGCATTCCTCGGAATGAAACTCGGTGGAATATAAAAAAGCGACTGCACATGAGTCGCTTTTTTATAAGAAGTACACCTCACCATATGGAATTGAAAATAAATCAGTTGGATACACATCATAATGTACAATTTGCATCGGAAGCTGTGAATACGGCATATACTGACTTTGCATCATTTATACAAATTGTGCTTGCTGCTGCATGTGAACAGCTTGATTCACAGCATGAATTGTCCCTTGTGCTCCTGCCAAAGTAATAGCCGATCCTACTTGCCTTCCATTATAAAAATAATGATTCATCATTATTCAGCTCACTTTTTATACATAATGAATTCCATATATATTATGTCTATATACAGTACCGATGCAGTGAAATTTCATAAAACATGTTTTTTGCCCATCCCCTAAACTAATGCTATTTCTGCTTTTTTAACTTAGAAGTAACAAATCCAAATAGTAATACACCAGTACCACTAAAGAACAATACATAACTTATTGGTACTAGTAAAAAGAAAGGTTCTTCAAGAGATCCATTCGCTCCTACTTTACTGTTTGAAGCATGTATAGTTAAAGAAATAATCGCTAAAAGCATGAAAGAAATAGTTATTACATATTTGTTTTTCATCATATATTCTCCTTTCATTCCATTATTAGTTTCCACTAATCTTGTTACCATCATAATACGTTTGGACACATTATAAGTCAACAATTATTTATTGTTTTTCAATAAATAATTGTTGTTTTTATTAAAAACTATAGAATTTTTTTGTCTATAGCCTTTTGACTCAGCAATTTTGCTCCGAAGTATGTCTTTTGGAACATACACATTCTTATCGCATTATGGTAAAAACCATCAACGAAAAACTCACCTTGCAGTTCACCTTCAACGACAAACAAAAAGAAATGCCCAAGAAAACAAGATGTACCACAGTGAGCATGCACATAGAGGGAGTGAACACATACTTTAAAAAATTCTTTCAGTTGAAAAATATCCGATATCGAACAGGAAAGCGAGCAAAAGTACATTTCAATCTTGTAACGCTTGTTTATAATGCCTCGAAGTTAACGGTAGATTGTATCAATCAAAAATAAAGTGAAACTTTAATCAGTGGGGGTTTTGTCCANNTGAGGTGGGAGTCTTACTGCCCGCAAATAGCGGGATAAAAGGAATAAAGCAAGCCGCTTAGCATTTTCAAAAAACATACCTTTAAAATCCTGCCCATCCAATTGTGGAAAAGAAACCATTAAGAAATTGATTCAAATATACAAAAATATATATTTAATCAGAAAATAATGTCGATTTATGTCCCATTTTATTGTAGTATATGGATATGAAATTAATAATATATGGGGGGAAGTATAAAATAATGTCAATTTTAAAAAATAGTAAAATTGGTACAAAGTTAAATGTATTAGTAGTCATATCAAGTATTGCATGTATTATTTTATCCCTAATAGGATTGAGTGGATTGAATAAGGGAAAAGAAGCTTCTTCTCAAATATATAAAGATAGCTTACTTCCAATTCAATGGATAGGGACTGTGGAATCCAACCTTTACGATGTTAATAAGAATCTAATGGAACTCATGATATCAACAGATGAAAAAAAAGATAAAGAACTTGAAGTTAAAATAGAGGAAGCATGTAAAGAAAATGATCAGTTATTGAAGAAATTTGAGTCCATAATAAGTTCACAGAAGGAAAAGGAATTGTATGGAGAATTCAAAAATACATTTGATGAATTAAGGGGACAAATGGAAGAAGCACTGGCTTTAGGTCGTAGTAATAAAAATGAGGAAGCATATTCTTATTACTTAAAAGAAGTTGAACCTGATATGAAAAGAGCAGCTCAGTCTATTCATGAACTCATTAATTATAATAATAACAATGCGGAACAATACCAGAAAGATAATGCTAGTAGTGCAAAAAATACAATGTTGATTTTTGTCATAGTTTCAATCATGGTGGTTGTAATTGTTATATTTATGGGATATATCATTAATCGGGCTATTAAACGTCCAATTGCTTTGTTGCAACGTGATATGGAGCTAGTAGCAGGTGGCAATTTAACATTTCGTACTTCTTATCGAGCAAATGATGAATTAGGAAGTATTGTTGCATCCTTTAATAGTATGCTAGATAGCTTACAGGAACTCATTAAGAATGTAAAAATAACGACACAAGGCGTTATTTCTTCAGCCGATAGTGTGTTACAAGGTACAAACCATGCATCTAAAATATCTAATGGGGCAGTTCAGACAATTAATGAAGTGAATAAACAAGTAGAAGAACAAGTTAATAGTATTCAAGAAAGTTCAATGGCAATGGATGAAATAGCGAATGGGGTTCAGACAGTAGCTGAATCAGCATCAACTGTTGCTGAAGTATCTGTCGCTACAACAGAACGCGCAAATACTGGAAGTATCATAGTAAAACAATCAATTGCTCAAATGAATAATGTGCATGAAGCTGTTGAAGAAACATCCAAAGTAATAGAGCGTCTTGTTATGCGCACACAGCATATAGATAAAGCACTTGATGCTATTACTAATGTCGCTGAACAAACGAATCTACTCGCTTTAAATGCGGCAATTGAAGCTGCACGTGCGGGTGAAAATGGGAAGGGGTTTGCAGTAGTTGCAGCCGAAGTGAGAGACTTAGCTGAACAATCGAAACAATCAGCTAGTGAAATTAACGATTTAATTAAGTCCATTCAACAAGATACACAAGACACAGTTCTGGTAATGAAAAAGGGGCAGCATGAAGCAGAACAAGGAAAAATAACTGCTTATGAGGCGGAACAGGCATTTTCTACAATTATGCAAGATATTAATACAATAACACATCAAATTCAAGAAGTATCAGCTACAACAGAAGAAATGTCTGCTGAGGCAGAGGAAATTAATGCCTCACTATCAGTAGTTTCAGAAACTTCTACGCGTGTAGCTGGAGATACACTTCAAACTGTTCAAGCGATTCAAACACAAACGGTGGCCATTACAGAAATAGCTAATCAGTCAATTCAAATGAAAAAGAAGGTTGAAGAATTAGAAATATTAATTTCACAATTTATTATTGATAAACAAAAATAGTGTTGCAATGTTACCGATAATTATGACCAAAGACTTAATCCACAACGATCGATAATTAACGAAAAAAAACACCACAATAATAAAACAATTAGAGGGAGATGGGGAGATGAAAGGGTATCGATTATTAACATTAGGAATAATCATTCTTACTGGGACAACATTATCAACAAATTCAGTCAAAGCAGATGAAGTTAATAAAGCAATTTCCAAGAGTTATATTAATTTTATTGCAGATAATGGGCCAACAGACCCTATAGATCCTATTAATCCAGATAATTCAAATCCACCGAAACCTATAGACTCTGAAGATTCAGACAATAAGGGCACTGGAAATAGTGGCGGATTGACGCTCGACTATGTCTCAAATATTCAATTTGGCACAAAAAAAATTGTAAATGGGAACACTATTTATCATGCAAAAAATAAAAACCCATTTTTACAAGTGTCAGATAAACGTGGTACTGAGGAAGGATGGACTTTGAAAGCACGTGCTTCTGAATTGAAAAGTGAGGACGGAAAAGTCTTAACAGGTGCAATTTTATCGTTAAGAAATGGACAAGTAAAATCAAGGTCAAGTAATGTGTCTACTCCACCTATTACTAATGATGTTGTGTTTGATAACAATGATGCCAAATTGGTGATGTTTACTGAAGTAGATACTGGTCGTGGGACATGGATAAACGTATTTTCAGGAACTGATGGCGATAATAGTAATGCACAATTAAAAGTTTTGGGAGATTCAGCTGATACTCTGACAAATTACAGCACCGTAATTACATGGGAATTGTCTAATGCGCCTAGTTAAACATTTTAATAAGTAGTTTCTGATAGTATTACCCTAAAAAGGTGTATAAGCCGTATGGAAAAGCAAAATCTACCTTACGATTACGAAATTGCTTCAACACCTTCGTAATTGTGTGAAACTAATATATCATCAATAGACCTTGCGAAAAAAAGAAAATCGTTAAATCTATTTATCATGGGGAAATATGAAATTGATTCGTTTATGAAATTAAGTTTATTTTTTCGTTTTGGAGAACAATCAATTTTTAAGTTGATGGCAATGATATGGTACCCCTAATAAAAAAATAGCCTGTATCTTAGATTACTTGGTAATCTAAGATACAGGCTTTATATATAGGTAACTAATTGACCTTATATATGTTTAACAAAATGGCAAAGTTATGGTTCAAATCACAATGTAAATTAAATTATATATTGACCACCTATTAAATCATAAAATGTCCTAGTATTAGCATTAAATTAAGTAAGTAGCCAAAAGAAATAAATCATAACTTGGCCCAAACTTAGTTTTCAAATCATAAAATGTCCATTAACACCCATAAATTAAATCATAATGTTATTATTTAATTTTTATGTAGCTTGATGATCAGGTTTGTTCAAAAAAATGATATGCATTGTATATGACTAATAGAGGTAGCACCCCATAGTCATCACACTAAGAAAAAATTAATACCCCTAAAACAAAAACGCTACCTTTTCGTCCGAAAGATTTCTGGACAAAAAGGTAGCGTTTTTTCCAATGGATACTTCCCTAAACCTTCGACATAAATGATAATGTAAAATGGTTATTTCCTATGTTCCTCCATCCCTTATAGTAATCAATCTTTTCTTCAATTTTCACAAGATTGTCCTTCAACTCTTTAATTTCTTTAAAGACTTTATTTTGATGTATTTCTAATAATTCTCGTCTAGCGCTTATTGTAGATCCACCTTGACTTCGCAAATCAGAAAACAGTTTCATGCCTATGACTGACATCCCCGTTACTCTTAAACGAATTAAGGAATTAAGGAATTAATCCAAGAAATATCAGATTCCGAATATTGATGATAACCATTGATATCTCGGCTAACCTCATTAAGCAATTCAATTTTTTCGTAGTTTAGCAAAGTGTGTACAGTAAGTCCTGTCATTTTTGAAATTTGTTTAATAGTAAATATCACTAGTGTCGCATTAAAATAATTTAACACAAATGATAAATCTGAATTTTCCGCCATTATATTCGCACACAAAAAACATCATTTGAACAATGGCTTTCACCGATTTCCACTTCATTATTTGAAGAACAGGTGAAAAAATATCATTTAGATTACTATAC
>NUMR01000033.1 GCA_002578045.1 Bacillus cereus | reverse complement strand
AAAGGTAACTGTTATGACAACGCAGTAATGGAGAATTTCTTTGGAATCATGAAGTCTGAATTTCTCTACATAAAAGAGTTTGAAAGTGTAGAGCATTTTAAAAGAGAATTAGAAAAATATATAGATTATTATAATACGAAACGGATAAAGGCAAAATTAAAAATGAGCCCGGTGCAATACCGGACTCACTTTTATCAAGCTGCCTAATGAAATAACCGTGTCTAACTTTTAGGGGTCACTTCA
>NUMR01000032.1 GCA_002578045.1 Bacillus cereus | reverse complement strand
CTAAAAATTAGACACGGTTATTTCATTAGGCAGCTTGATAAAAGTGAGTCCGGTATTGTACTGGGCTCATTTTCAATTTTGCCTTTATTCGTTTTGTATTATAATAATCTATATATTTTTCTAATTCTATTTTAAAATCCTCTACACTTTCAAACTCTTTTATGTAGAGGAATTCTGACTTCATGATCCCAAAGAAGTTCTCCATTACTGCGTTGTCATAACAGTTTCCTTTTCGAGACATACTCTGCACAATACCTCTTGATTCAAGTGTATGGACATATTGTTTCATTTGATAATGCCATCCTTGATCTGAATGCATCA
>NUMR01000031.1 GCA_002578045.1 Bacillus cereus | reverse complement strand
TTTTCATCTCAACCTCTACCCTTCTTAATAAAATTCAAATTTGATTATTTATCAAAATCTTAAAATATATGAATGTTAAGTAAAACACTTGTAAAGATTACTGTCATTCTAACCTTTCGCCCCGCAACCGTTATATAATCAAAGTGCAAATACCAGATTTGCAAACAACTATTCCATACGACATAACTCTTTGCTAGGATTTCTCCTAGCCTTTTTTATTTCACACGTTTTTGACTTGCTTCTTTAACGGTTTGGTCGCCGCTTCTGACGGATCCATCCCTCTTTTTACTCTTTGGTAAAATGTCTTATTTTTAATCCCATTTGCCTCTGCTAAAGGGATGTACCCCTCGAATCCTTTTGATGCAGTAGCTGCCTGATATGGCGTCATACCGTTACGCTTACGTCTATAAAAGGTAGATTCGCTAATCCCTGTTTTCTTAGCTAATTTTAATAACTTCGTATTCTTCTCCTTGCCTTCCCAACTCGTACCGACTGGAGACGTTATAGCTCGTTCCAAACTCCAACCTAACTCTTCTACTCGTTGATCTACATATTTCTTGCTAATACCAATTTCAGCAGCCTTTTCATAATCTCTTAAAGTTGGCTTCTCCATTCGCTCCCTCCTAATCCAATGCCATAATCTCTTTAAGCGTCCGATCCGAAATGTATATGTCAACAATCTGTATCCGCCCGTATTTCTTCCTAGCCATTCCCTCGGCTTCGCTCCTTGTCTTCGCTTCGAACCACCGTAATTTTCGCCTTAAATTTTTATCGAAAAAATCCACGGCGTATGTCGTTATGACGCTATGATTTGCTAAAAATTGCCCCGCTGTGCTTGTTGCTGTATAATCGAAACTTCCTACAACATCCTCCAGTGTTAATTGTTTCATGCCCCTAACCCCATTGGACGGGATTTAATCATGTTTTTATCTGCCTGATCCATAATCAAAGCAGCAATTTCTAATTGATGTCTTCCTAACTCTTTTGCAATTTCAAGAATTCCTTTATCTTCCTTCCACATTTCTTGTAATCTGGTAACTTCGCTTTCATCAAATAATAGGTCTAACTCTTCTAGAGCAATATATAAATTACGACGCGATTTCTTCATGTACTTCCCTTGCTGCAACGCCATTGTGTAATTCTCTTTTTCCAAATCCGTTCCAAGTCTTGGCATCCCATTTCCCCTCCATTTGCAATTGATGAATTTCTCTTAGTTCCGCCATAACAGCATGACGTTTTCTATCCACCTCTTCAGATGTAATGTTTGCCGCCTCGCAAACACATGACCCAAACCGATACATACCCGTTCCAATGCCGTTCTGAATTACCCCCGTCCCGTTACATGCACACATCTTAATTCCCTCCCTTATTTATGCCGTTCTATAACTAACTCCCTTAACTTGATACAAGTACTTCTTGCTCATTCCGTACAAACGGTCGGCTGCTGCGAATCCTATTTTGTCTTCCAATGTGTCTAAGTCTTCGTTACTTGTGTACCAAATCGGCAGATTCCGTAAATATCGTTCATTGATAATCTTGTAATACATTTCCTCTTTGAACTCGCTGTACTTAGATTTCGCTATGTCATCCCATACGAGAATGTCACAAGTGCATAAATCATGAAGTAATTCATTCAAGCGCTTCCTGTTGTCATTTAGAAACGCTGCACTTTGTATTTCGGCCATAATATTTACATCCTGAACACATAACACTCGTATCCCTCTTAAACGCCCTGTGCGTTCATCTATGACCTTAAATTTATTCAACGCATATTTTGCTGCTGCTATTTGCAAATGTGTCTTACCTAATCCGTATGAATTATTTTCCTGCCGCACTTTATTTCGTTCCCCCGGAGGTAAATTCTTTATTATGGTTTCACCTAACGATGCGATAAATCCAATGCTATTCATCTTTGAATCTCTTATTTCATTGAATGCTTTTAAATATTCAATCATGGCATTATACAAAGTGGTTTGCACTGTCGACTCCCTTATATAATTATCAAAACGAGCATTTTCGAATTCTGTTGGAATCATAGCGTTTTTGAAACGGGCCATTAAACTTTTACGTTCTAAGCATTCGCACTCAATGGCAACATCAACAAATTTACCTTTCAAAAACTCAGATGGTTCCTTTACAAATGTGTAACCTTTATCACCACATATTTCACAATCAATCGATGGTTTGAGCGAATCCACGGTTGTTGGTTGGTTGGATTCCTCTTCTAGTGCTTTTTTGTGCATAGCTTCCGCCCGTTCCATTAAACATTTCATTACGTCCCCCAACTTTTGCATTATCATTTGCTCCTTTGTTTTTAAACTCTATTTCAAAGGCTTTCGCTTCACTTAAAGTTTTTACGTTATTATTGGACCACTGTTTTAAAATGCCTTCAGCGTAATTCCATTTCTTCTGTTGCTTTAATGCCTGTTCCATAGCTGCTTGTACAAGTTCTTCGCTTGTATCGTTAGCCCATTGCTCGATATTTTGTGCAATGAATGAATTTAGAATCCCAAAGTTATTTTCATAGAATACGAAGATATTATTACTACTACTTACTTTCTCTGTTGTAGTCTCTGTAGTAATCTCTGTTAAAGAATTTACTGTTTCGTCAAATTCCATTTCACCCAAAGGGGAATTTGGAATTTCCCCAAAGGTCAAAATGGATTTTACCCTTTGGGTAACTTCGGAAATATTCAACTTGATATGATTAGTAGGGGCGCCATTGAATTTAAATTTCTGAACCTCCACAAGTCCTTTGCTTATAAGAATCTTAATTGCCCTGTCATATTGCTTAGGTGTTATTCTAATCTCTTCCTTCCAATCCTCACGACTTTTAGCTAACCAAAACTCGCCGTTCTTCTTAACTCGCAACTTACTTTTTCCTTGTTCATTAGGCATATACCAATAGACAATTTGACCTAACAAAATTCCAGCAATTAAATCTTCAGTTATATCAACATAAGCAAGTCGTACCATGTAACCACTTCTTGCAAATATCTCTAGTTGAAATATGTTGCCACTCATTTAATTCACCTTCTTCAACCAAAACTCGTAAATTAATCTTTCCTCTACACCGGCGTATCGATATCCACCTTTGATGCCTTTATGTTCCGAATATAGATAATCTTTTCTTGTTTGGAATATCTTTTCGTATGGTTTCACACACTCGTAACCTTTGCCTTCTAATTCTCTAACTCTTCGTAATGCTTTGATTAAATTTGTACTTCTAATTCTGATTGGCTTTAAATGAGTTGAACGTAATTCCATCAATTTTCACTCCCGTTCGCATATAGCAAATCCTTTCGATACCTTCAGGACCCTATAACCTGGGTAGCGTCTTGGATTTATATATTTCAGTACATTTTGTTTTACTTCGTCTGTTGATTTGGCATCCTTCCAACACCAGGCCGGAAGGAGTACCTTTCTTTGAGTGTTGATCATGCGATTTCCATTTCCATATTTTCAAAGTCAATTTCTTCTTGGGCTGGTTGTTCTTCCTTTTCTTGCTCTTTCACACGTTTCTTGTGTTCTAAACCTAAGGACTTAACAAGGCCTGTAAGTTGCTGAAGGTTTAATTCTGCTGCTGGTACTTTAAAGTGCTTAACTGCGATTTCTTGCAAATCATCATTTGTCATGTTGTACTCGCTTAGCTTCGTCATTACTTCGCTCTGTTTTTTCTTTAACTCAGCTTCTTGATCAACCGTTTCACCATCTTCAACTTGAATCTGATTCGGTTTATTTGGTGTGATATCTACTCGTTTTTCAGGTTCATAAGATGGAACACTATCTATTGGACTAGATGAGACTGCTTCATCTTCGTTAATTTCAATTCCGTACTGTAATTTAGCCGCACGTTTCATTGCATGCTTCTTGAACATATCGTTGAACCAGTTATTCCACATATGCTTGTTTGTACCATTCTTCATGTGAATTACTTCGTCTGTTTCCATCATGACTACGACATCTTTAAAACCATCACGTTGAGCTACTGCATAGCAACCAATTACTTTTCCGCGAGGGAATTTAACCTGGTGCTTTCTGATAATCCATTCACCTTCTTGAGAACGATCAGCTTCGAATTCATCGTTTTCATGAACCGTTTGAACATCGATACCTTTATATCCGTTCTTTTGTCTTGCTAGGTGAAGTACGCCTTCTACTGAGACTTGAATGCTCATTTTCCCACCGTATACGATGCAATAAATGTGATTTAGGAAAGGATTAAGTTCTGAATTAACACAAGTTTGTACGAATAAAGAAAATTGTTCATTTGTTGTTCCAGTTGCAATTGTATTTTTAATTGTGTCTAACTCCAATTTTGTAAAGTTACCGATTACCTTCTCTGTATTAGGTGCTGCTGTTACTTGATTAGTCATTGATTAATTCCTCCATTTCTTCTCCCATTCGTTCTATTTCGCTTGTTAAAGAGTCGATTTGATCTTGTTTTTCGCTCAATTCATCTTCAACTTGGTCATCTATTTCCGCCGCAAGTTTTTCTAAGGCTTCGATCATATTGATGCTTAAATCTTCCTTGTGATAATCGATAAAATCCTCTACTAATGAACCTACGTCTGTATTGCGACTTGTAGCCGATCCGATTAGATTAATTGTCATTGTTCATTTCCTCCTTTTTGATACCTTCTGCTTTAATTGTGAATTCTGCATCTTCAACCTTCGCAATGATTAACTGTCCTGTTGGTTTAGTAAAATGTAGGATACTTTCAGCGTTATCAACGAATGTAGGAACAACTAATTGCGATTGTTTGCTTAATACCTCGATAAGTTCTAATCCTGCTTTAATCTTTTCAGCTGTAGACAATCTGCTGTATTGCTTACCATCCATTAGTATTTCAAATGTAGCTCTCTCTTCACCGTTTTTAAGAGTTTCATAGAGCTGTACATCAATGTTTGTAAATAAGCTTTGAATCTTGCTAACCATCAATTCAGAACGTTTCGTGCGGAAGTCTTTAATAGCATCGATGATTGCTATTGATTCATTCTTTTCTTTGCGAATCTTCGCTTGTGTTTCTACTGCTTCATCAATTTCTTTTTGTAGTAGCTCTAACCGTTGGGACTGTCTAAGCAATCCATTTAACTCGTAAATCTTTTCATCGATTTCTCTTGTTCGGGTCGGATCTACCTCTTCAACTGACATTTCTTTTATAGAGGCTTCTAGTTCTTTTAGCTTCTTAACCATTTTCGAACCAATCTGTTTCGCTTCTTCAAAACGGTTAATTTTGTTTTGCTTAACCTGTTCAACTGCTTCATTTTGTAAGGCTTGTCCACATGTATGGCAAGTGTCTTGTACTTCCTCGTCACGTATACCGAGAACTACTTCTTTTTGCTTTAAAACTTGCTGTTTCATATTTTCAATTTGATACTGCGCTTGGTTGTGCTGTTGCTGTTTCTTCTGTGAGTCCTTAATCGTTTTATCTATTTCTGAACGTTTCGCTTGTAATTCCGATAGTTGTGATTCAATTTCTTCTTTATTTACATCAGTACTTTCTGCTTTCTGCTTCTCGTACTGTTCTTTTAATGTAATAACTCGTTCACTAGCACGTTCGTATGATTTCTCATGTGTTTTCTTACGCTCTACATGAACTTTCTGTAAGTCTTCTATAGAAAGTTTCTTTAAGTTTTCTTCTAATAAACCAACTTGTATTTTAGGTAATTCAGCGAATACTTCTTTTTTCAGTGGTTCACCTACATAAGATAGAAGTTGTTCACGTTGCGTCTGCCAATGCTGCGAGCTGAAGTATCCAGGATTGAATAATGATAGGAAAGCTTGTTTATCGAACAACTCATCTACAAATGATTCGAATTCTTTAGCTTTTTTAGGAACTTCATTAATAAAGTACTTAGCCGCTTTCTTTTGAGCTTTACCAATTAAGATGTCTTTATCGTCTATCTGAATAAGAAGTTCTACTTTCGTTTCTGCATCTTCATTACCGATCGGTTTCGGCTCATTTTTAGTTCCGTATGGATCAATGCCGTATAAAACCCATGTGATCGCTTCGCCAATTGATGATTTACCTGCGCCATTTGGCCCGCTGATTGTTGTTATTTCGCCAAATTCCACATTAAGGTTTTCATGATTTTTAAAGTTAGTAATACGTAGTTCTTTAAATGTGATTTTCATTATTTTTTATCCTCCAATAAGTTGATAGCTTGTCTTATTTAGCTAGAGTGATAAACTCCTTATGTGCTTCCTCAACCCTATCTGCGCTGTTATGTATCCCTCTAGCTCTTAAATCCTTTATGATCCACAGGAGTTTCTTTCGTTCGTATTCATCACGCTGCTGTTTATTCATCAGTATCCTCTTCTTGTTTTAATTCATGTACAATGACTTCTAATTCAAGATTATTCAACTCCTCTACTAATTCTTTGAGCCTTTCTAATCCTTTAATCTCAACTTTTGTTGCTAAATTCATATTCTTCATAACTACCATCCCTTCAATTTGTAATTTGGTATAATGTTCCTATCAACTGTGACAGGAGGTGTACTTATGAAACTAAATCATGATTGTGTACGAGATTTGTTATTAACTGTGGAAGAATCAACTACCGATGAAATATTATCACTCTATTTTTTACCCCAAAAACAACGTTTGGAGAATTACCAAGTTGATGATATAACCTATACTATCCAACGTTTAAAAGAGGCTGGTTATCTAAATGTTATAGATATCGCAACATCTGATGGATACAGTGCAATTATCAATTCAATCACCTGGAACGGGCACCAATTCCTTGATAATATCCGTGATAAGACTGTTTGGAAGAAGACTAAAGAAAAGGCTTCTATTCTCGGAAGTGTTTCTCTCCCCATATTGTCTGAACTAGCAAAGGCATATATATCCGATATGTTAGGATTGAAATCTTAGAAATCAGCCTTACCATTTCTGCTTTTAAGAAAATCATTAAAATCTCTTAGGAAGGATGCTTGTGCCGACATGCATTCTTCTTTACTCCAAACAGTTAGCTCTAAATTAAATTGACTCGTTTTAACTTCTCCTATTAAATCCACCGTCTTTGTATCATAGTTTGTAATAAACACCTTTGAGTTCATTTTTGTTCCTCCTTCATAAACCGTTTATCTATCCAGTCCATTAAACGAATGAATCCCGCAATCACAATGAATATAACTAGAATCATTACATGTGAGAATGTGCTTTCTTCCATCATTTAAATCACCTCCTGTTCCTGTTCTTTCTTCAGTCGGTCTATGATATAAGCTTGTCCTTTTGGTGTTACGTATGTTGTTGTCCATGTGAATGGCTCTCCGCTTGGTTTCTGTTTAACACCTTGTGCGATTTCGAAGTATCCCTTTTCAACTGCTGACTGTATAGGCTCAGTTGAACGCTTGAACATTAAGTTCCATTCTCTAAGTTTTGCAAATAACTGACGTTGCCCAATTTTGACATTGTGTTTAGCTGCCAACTTAGCAACCTCACTAACTTTTAATGATTTATTCGATTGCATGCACGCTTCTGCGAATGTCACGAGCGGTTGTTGCTGTATGATTTGCTGTTGTGCTGCTGCAAGCTTTTCTTTTTCTTCCTTTAAGTTAGTAAGAAGACCAATCATGAAATCTGGATTAGTTACCGCTTGTTCGAGTGCTTGTTCTGTCATATATGCTCCGTGTTTTCTGATAGAAGGTAGCACTTCCTCAAACACCCATTTTTCGAACTGTTCCGCTTGCGGGAGTTTTGATTTAACAATTAAGCGGTATAAGTTAGGTTCGTTTATGAATTTCTTTGTTTGTGTACCACTATTAGTAGGGACTAACGATTCGTTCACTCCTTCAGGTTTACAATGATCCTTTATTGCTTTGTGCGGATTTGAATACCCAAGAGCCTTTGCAACATCGGTTGCTGGAAAGTATTCCTTTCCTTCTTTAATAAGAATTTCTAAGTTGCCGAACATGTTATGCGAGAATTTTTTTAGTTCATTCATTTGGTTTACTCCTCTCATTCTGTAAATCATAGGTTTACTTTAATTGTTAAAAAAAAGTTCTTTCGGATCTTCCTCAAGAGCGATTGCTATTTTTTCTGCTAAGTCTATTTTTAGTGTTCTTTTTTCATTTTCAATGTACCAGTAATGCATTTTAGTGATTCCGACTTTATTGGCAACGTCTTGGCAAGACATCCCTTTTTCTAGTCGTTTTTGTTTCAACTGCTTCAAGTTATTTCCTCCCTTCGTTGCCTGTGATTTCATTATAAGTAAACTTCAGGTTTATTTCAAGTACTTTTTTAAAAATAAATTGAATAAATTTTATCTTGTGGTAAACACTATGTTTACTTTATACTTTATGTATCATAAACACTTATATAAAGGGGACGTTAATGTTGATCGGGGAAAAGATTAAAGAACTCAGGAAGAATAGTAAGATTACGCAAGAGCAATTAGGTAATGCTATTGGTGTATCTAAGATGGCTATTTCTTATTTTGAAAAGGGTAAAAAATCACCTGGGCGAGAATCATTAGAAAAGATAGCCGATTATTTCGGAGTAACTACAGACTATTTACTAGGGAGATCGGAAGACCCTGAACTAAATGAAGAAGAAGATAAGGTTGTTTCTGAAGAAGGAAAGAACATATTGGCAATAATAGAGAGTCTTCCTGAGGATGAACGAAAGAAAGCTTGGGAGCAATTAGAAATGTACGTTACTTACATGCAAAATAAAAATAATAATTAATCAAAGAAGACTACCTCATACGGCAGTCTTCTTTTTTATGTATTAGGTTTTTCTTTATACGATTCATCAAGGACAATCTTTAAAATATCCTCCGCTTTTAGATTCCCCTGTTTTAATCCTAATTTCGCAGCCATTCTTACTAATTGCTCTTTCGTCATTTCTAATTCTCCCCTTGCATCCCTTTTTTGTTTTATGTGAACCTTTAAAGTGGAAAGTTTTTGTTGTTTTAGTCAAAATGTTTCCATTCCCTATAAAGCAGAAATGAGACTATCAAATAGATAGTCTCATTTCAAATATTTATATTAATTACCCGCCACCTGGGCCAGGATCAACCATATACTTTTCTATTTGTGCTTGATTAGTTTCTCGAGCTGTAAACTGGAAAGCTGTCACAGAAAGACATGCTACAGCGGCGATAGATAAAATCGCTTTTATAAGCTTTGTTTTCAAGTGTTTCACCACCTTTTATGTATGCATCAATTATAACATTTCAGGGCTGCTTTTGGTAGAGAAATATAGAAAAAATCTCCTGATTTAGAAAAACTTTCTACGGACATTTCTAAATATTTTTTTCCTTCTTCCCCTCTAACCGCAAGACCCATATAGTATAATTGAAAACTGCTAAGATACCCATTTTCATTTTGTAGAGTTTGTAAAATTTTAATCGCTTTTTCATTCTCACCTAACTTTACATATAAAAACGCCTTTTCAGCTTCATCAAGTTCTTCAGTATTTATAGTATGTAAATCTTTCTCGTGATGTATTCTCAAAAATAAAAGCGTATTTAATATTTTTTCTCGTCTTATTTCTAACTTCCTATTCACTGGATTCCCAATAATGTCTAATGATTTTTCCATGTACTCTCTCGCTCTCTGATAATCAGAGAAAACAAAACTCTCCCCGACTTTACAATATGCTACTGCTTTAGTGCTAATATAACAATTCGTTTCGTCATTTATTATCTCAAAGCATAATTCACGAGATTTTTCTAAATTATTTTCATGTAATTCCACGAAAATATTCATTTCTTTTATTCTTAATAAAAATGAATCTCTTAAGGTATGGCATTTAATGTTTAGAATGTCAGGTAATAATTGCTGAATATGTTCATTGACCATCTTATAATTACCTAAATCAAAAAAGGAGTATATTGTATTTAAAACTGATAATATTACTAATTCATTATCTGTATACTTTTGATTTTTTCTCATTTTATCGATTTTCTCAAAAAACATCTTAGGAGTAATTGTGTTTTCGCTTCTTGCCCGCAATGTTCTGTATAAAGGAATCAAGTTTAAGTTTATCCGTACAGTTTTTGAATTCCTTTTTTTCTTTTTATTTTTTGTATTCTCATTTTCCTTATCTTTTTCATCCTTATTAGTATTGAAACTCATTATTTGTTGTATTACTATCTCTTGAAGTTCATATTCCCCAAACATATCCAAAACTTCTAATGCTAATTTTAAATTTTTATGCGATAATTTAGGAATATATTCTTTAATACAATTCCTTCTAAATTCTACATCTTTAGGTATATATAGCCTAAGGGCGTCAACTAAGTGCATAAAATCAAATTTATCTTGCTTACTAAAGTAACTATTTACTGTCGTATGCGTTACTTTAAAACGTGTTGCTAATTTTCTGTTTGTATAACCATTGGATTTTAAATTTTCTTTCATGTCGTTCAAATCTAATAAAACTCGCACAATCTTTGTCCCCCTCATGGACAAAAAAGACACGTAAACCCCATTTTATTACATATAAAGGAAAACGTGCCACTCTCAATCTAAGGTGTGTTATAATAGTTATGCAAAAGATCCGCGACAATGTTCCCTAGGCACTTAGGGGGCAGTGTAAGAGTGCTTCCAACACTACTTACACCGTGGGTCTTTTTTACGTCCGTTTATTTTTTAATCATAATACCACAAATCTCCCAAAATTCGGTCATTAAATTATCTGAAAATTCTTGAGAAAGTTTAGAAATCAATTTGTATCAACGTTTCTCAAATAACATAAAGATAAAATATGCAATAATTTTGCATTCGATGTATGAAGACCCCACATGCATATTTTACCACAAAACAGAACTTTTGTTCCTGTTTTAGTTGTTAAACGACTTATTATTTTTTGTAGTTAATAAAATACCTTATTGTAGTAGTATGATAGCGCAATATTTATACTGTAATTATTATGATAATCTTTGGACAAACTTTAAAATATTTAAGAAATTCACGCGATTTAACACAAGCTGAGTTAGCCGAAACTCTAAATTTAAGTCAGAGTCAGATTAAAAATTGGGAAACTGGTAGATTTCAACCCGACATTGAAACTTTAGCAAGTATCGCCTCCTTTTTTAATGTCTCTTTAGACGTCCTTGTAGGCTTTTCTAACAATTTTCAGGATGAACCAATACAACAAGTCATCTCCGAAGCTAGGTCAACGTATGGAGCGTTAGACAAGACTCAGAAAGAGAGATTTTGTAATCAGTTGCTATTAATCATCAAAATGATTAGAGATAACCCTGAAACGTTCTAATGTCATTGTATTTTACAGATTTCGCGATGTGGGAAAGCCCATATCGGACTTTAGTCCGCCTTTAGGCATGGGATGAAAACATAGAAAAACAGTTGTGTTTTAGTTATACTTGAACGATAGACAAGCACAAGTCTTTAAAACGCCTATGTGTTCCTTGAAAACAAGATATCATATGGAGTTCGATAGCCGAATTCACGCTATCGGTAAAATGATATGTGTCGTCAAGAACAAGACGCTAAAACATATGAACACGCAACGATCTGTACGGTATGGTTATAGTACCGTAGCTCACGAACCTATACGGTCTGTCGTGAGAGTGGTGATGGCACACCGCAATCTTGCACGTCAGCGATACCAGAAATGGACTTCGCCTTTGGTAGCAAGAATCCCACTGACGTTAGTCAGTTTGCCCCTTTAGGGGGGGAGTGTCAAAACGGAACTTTACCAAAACTCTACAGAGGGAGCCAAATCGGCTCTCTTTTTTTCTGGCCATATCTGTAATTAAAACGCTTACTTCTTGTCCGTTTGACTATATTGTATATTCAATCAATTCCAGCTTACAAAGGTAAAATATTCTTCAATATACAGAAAATAGTTAAAATATAAATATTTTTGTTGATTTTATGCAGTTTTTTAGAAATATGCAATATTGCATATCCATTAATTGTAATACTAGCCATGTTTTACTCGTATAAATCCACGAAAAATCGTGCTATACTCCGCTTTGACTAACTGTTACTCTAGCGAGTGTCATCGCTAACAAGCAGTTTATCATCCACAACTAGGGCATGCCCCCTAGATTGCGGTAATATACCGCATCCCTTAACTATTTTCGTTAAGGGATTTTTTTATTTATATTCGACAAAATATGACAAATAGTTATAACTGTTTCTGTTATGATGTTCTAGAAATCTTACATTTTATATTTTTGAGGACGGAGTGAAAAGAATGAAATCTAAAGGTATAGCGTATTTATTACATATTTTCCTTGGATTCTTAGGCGCAGGAAGATTTTATGTTGGAGATATTGGCATGGGTATCTTGAATCTTCTTACTTGCGGTGGATTAGGGATTCTATGGTTTATTGACTTGTTTTTATTAAGCGGACGTGTTGACTATAAAAATGCATTATTCGCTGCTCGTGCTGGCGGAACTAACAATGTAAATAACGTTAATACAGTTCAAGTTAATATAGATCCAAACATGTTGAAGGCAATGCAAACTGAACCGGCAGCTGCAACACAAGAAAACAAAACTGACGATGTGGATTTATCTAAGAATTAATTATGGGGGGCACTCGAAAGAGTGCTTTTATTTTTTCTCAATGGATAATGGGTATCTTTGCCCATCCCCCGAAAAGGGGTATTAATACAGAATATCCCAAATATCATTTGGATTACCCTTAAAAATATATGTTTCACATCTTCTATAACTGTATCGACATGTATCAAATATAAATAAGTTGTATTTTTGAAATGAAAAACTCTACATTTTAAGCTGTTTCACAAAGTTACATTTTTTGACATCAAGTTTAAATTTCTTATGGATTAAGCTTATCCCCCTTTTTCGGTGAATGGGCATAAACAAGCAAAGAAAATTTATTATGAGGACGTGTTATTAAAAAAGGGGGGGTGTTACAAATGTGGAGAAATATAGAAAAATATCGAAAGTGATTGCGCTTTGGGTTAACATAGTATTAAGGTAACTTTCCTAAGTAAGTATTTAAGAGGTGAATAATTTGAGTTTGACATATAAGAGACCGTTAATTTTTATTGTCCTACTGTATATTGTATTAATAGCTTTTAACTATGCAAATCATAATCAATTTAATTGGTTTGAAAACCTTATAAAAACACTATTTATAGTAGGTTTTTTTGAAATTATGATGTGGTTATTTTCTTCAAAAAAAACAACCTCTAGAAAATAAGAGGTTGTTTTTTATCAATCACCAAGTTTTCCCAGTCCATCCTTCTTCTTCATATATACATGTACCTAGATACCAAGCAAGCTGCCCAGCTAAACCAATTAAATTACCTTTGACGCCTAATCTAATCATTTTTCTAGCTGCTAATTCATATTCTTTGTTAGTAATATTAGCAATAATAGAACCTATAAAGCCTACTGATAGAAATTCTTTATAATTTGCTATAAGTTTTCTTTCTATACAGTTATCTACAGCTTCCGTTTCTTGTTTGAATGGATCTTCATAGCCAGGTGGTGTATTTACACGTTGGATTTCTTGTCTCAATTGTTCTAATTCTTCAGTTTTACCATATTTGTTTTCTATCATATCAATATCAATATCTACTACTCTTCCATGTTTATCTTTAATTGCAGCTTCTTCAACAACAAATTTCAATTGTGCAGCTACTTCTTGCACTAATTTTTCTTCTTCACTATTAATCTCTTGAGCTTTGGAGATTCCAGCGAAAGAAGTTGTAAACAAAGCAAGTACAAGAGCCATCGATACAATATTTCTTAATATAGTCTTCATTTTTAACCCCATCCCTTTTTCCTTATTTATGCTTTTTTACCTGTATTTTCTAGCACAGCTCTATCTTAATACATAAAGCTATAAAAATATATACCCTTCAGAAAGCGGAAAAATAATGAAATCCAACGATTATTACCTTTAAAACCGCTGTTTCAAGATATTTACAGTTTAATAATTTTAATATTCTGTATTTTATTTATCAATTTAATTACGGATACAGATATAATGTTAGATCGTAGATTAACTGTCTTTAAGAGCACAATTGGGGAGGGCTGATTAAAGTTTTATTGTTATCTAATTGTATGAATTTCGTAAAATGTCTGGTGCTATCTCTTATAAAAAGTGGGTACAATGACGTTTTCTTAATCCCCCTTTTCGGGGGATGGGCAAAAACACCCATAATATAGATAAATATGGTAAAATAGGAATTGGGTAGTATTCTATTAACTCTCTCGTTATTAAAATTAAAGTGGTTATCAAGTCGGAGGAAGGCACCTTAGGGTGTCTTTTCTTTATTTTGCTAATGAATAGCTTGTCCTCATCTATATAACTCTTTAAAATATAAAATGTGCCATCTTTGCCCTTCCCTTATGAAGGGAGGGACAGGAATGAAAAAGCGTAAAAAAAAGGCGACCAAAAAGACAGAATCCCAGTCTTTTGTAAGTAATCTAGCATCGTGGACGACAGTACTGAGAAATATTCATTACTTCTTCACGCAAAGTCAGTTTGTAAAACATATAGTTCAATTCATCAAAGAACAAATTGGAAAATAAAAAAGTGCTGCTATAATTAGCAACACTCAACTCAAAAACTAAAGTAGATGGAACACTGAGCTGAAAGTACTGACCATACTTTCTTCGCACAAGACCAAAGTGATTTAGAAGTGGCAAAGGTGTCAGTGTTCTATCTTCTACTAAGATTATATTTTATTTTGTCCATAATAGACCTATATATACTCCAATACATAAGAAATACCCCGGCGACCAACCGAGGTATCTCATGACCGATAGGAATGAAAAAACTCGGCGACCAAACCTAGCTTTTGTGTTATTCCCATGAAATTTAAAAACTAAACAACATCTTGTTGCACTTTTATTTTATCATTATCTTTCTCTTATTGGAATACATTAGATTATTTTTTAGATGGGAGTCCAATAAATATTATTAAAATGGAGGTATTTATGTTATTTGAAAATGATAATACTAAAAAGAAAAAAGCATCTAACAATGCATGTTGGATTACTTTTTGTTTTTGGGGGCTTGTATTATTTTTGAATTCTGTATTTGAATTATTGTTTGATAGAGAACTTATATCTAGCTCCTTTCTAATACTTGTATTGGGTTTAGTTATATTTTTTGCAAGTGATTTTATAATAAATAAAAAGACAAAGTATTAAGCATTCCTTTTTTGTATCTGTGATCCCACCAACAAAACGCGAATTTCGTATATTGATTTTTTATATACGTTTGATATAATTATTGTATTAGTATTACAGTAATACCTTGTGTATATAATAAAAGAAGAGATGCGCTAACATCTCTTCCAGTAACTGCTACCGTCAGGGTGGTGGTTATATCATTTATTTTTTACGAAACCCACCCTTTTGCTTTGGACGGCGACGAGGAGTGGGTTTTTTGTTCTCTTTTTCTAAAATTTGCTTCCTAAAAACATACGCAGAAACTTCACGTACAATGGCTTTCACAAATTCTTTTAGAAGCTCAAACAAAAATTCCATAGGTATATCACCCCCTTTCCTTCCAAATGGAAAGAAGGGATAACCAATCACCCTCACAATATACAGTTATATACAGTCTATCACACAATTCTATTAAAAAAAATATCATTAGAATAATCCCGAATTACTCGATTTGAAAATAAATAGTATTCTCCCTGGAAATAACCATACTTATCCCCAAAAAGCGAAAAGACAGCAATAAATTAGCTGTCTTCTCTTTCTTAAGAACTATAACATTCAAAAATTATTAGTATCCTAGAAGTAAATATTATTCTACTTTTTCTAATGAAACATTATCGTAATCATTTTGCACACCTTGGTATAGATGCTTAAAATTAACAAATATAGATTCAGCATCTCTTGTAGCTACAAATGTTAATTCAACATGTCTCCAATTGTCCCCTGGAATACGCCAAGGATTATCCATCAAGTTAATAACTGATGCTACCCCATCTATTGTTACATCCGGCACATACATAGGATAACTACCGGAATGATTACGATCATCATATTTTAAAACATAGGTATCTCCTTTAACAATAGGAATTTGAAGTCGCTCTCTTGTTCTGGTTCCATAGTTAATGGCATTTGTTCTTAAAAAATGATTGCCATTTTCTTCACTTAACACATCAGAGGTAAAGATATTACCATTTTCGAAGTCTTCAAATAAAAGCACTTTATTAACTTTATTATTAACGGATATATTTGAAGAAATTATCTTATCATTTTGTGCAGCATATGTTGTCCCAGTTACACCTACTACCCCTGTCCCTGCAATGATTCCAGCTAACGCTAGACTAAAAAATTTTTTTTTCATAATTAAAATCCTCCTAATTCCTAATATTTATTTCTACTTAAAAGCATTTCATAAATCTCAATTTATTTCTATTTATATTTTTCCCTATATAAAAGGGAAAAATATTTTTTTACGTAAATATATCTATTTTGCATCTATTATATTATAAGTTAGAGAGGATACTATTGATTTGGAAATAAAGTGAGATGAATTATGGGAATATATTACTACTTAAAAAATGACTGACTGTCCATTTTGGTCGTTAGTTTTATTTGCGTTTACTATACTAAACATATCATAATAAATAAGTTTATTATAGACTATTAATAGATTTAGTTATTATTTATAATTAAGGAAAATAATAACTAAAAAGGAGAATATTACATGAGATTTTTATCGAAAAAATTTTTAACAGGGCTAATTGTGGGAGCTATGAGTATATCCGTATTAACTCCTTCAATTAATGCTGAAATTAACGATTCGCAAAAAGAGGCAAACTCTACAGCTCTAATGATTGAAAAAAACACAGGAATCGATGATGTATTGAATAATTTTAAAATGGAATCAAAAGAAACAAAAGTTATTGAAAATGCATCGGGTACAGTGAACATTCCAACTACATTAAACTCAGAACCTATTACTATTAAGGATAGAACGGAATCTTTACATATTTCTCTCCCAGAGCTGAATTCAAGTGAAGTTATTCAAACAAATAATGGAACTCTTATTTATCAAGATGAAAATCAACCAGCTGATTTAGCGGTGCAAACTACTAAGGATGGAGTTCGATCGTTAATTAAAATCAAAAATCAATCTGCTCCAAAAGAATATGAGTTTGCTATTAATATTCCAAATGGTGGTAAACTAGTTACATCTGCGGAATATCTAGGTGAGGAATTTGATACAGGCGAAGTATTTATAGTTGATTCGGAAAATATTATTCAAAGTGTCTTTATGCCAGCTTGGGCGAAAGATGCAAATGGAACTCCAGTTTCTACACATTATAAAGTTGATGGAAACAAATTGATTCAAGTTGTTGATTTTGATGAAAATACTGCATTTCCAGTCATTGCTGATCCAGATTGGATAAAAATAGGAAAATGTTCCGCTGCTTTAGCTGCTTTTGTTGGTGGGAATTTAATTGCTGTTTCTAAATTGCTTAAAATTAAAAAATATATTAATGCATTAGGTGGTTTTGGAGAAGCTGCAAAACTTCTTGTACAAGCATCTACTTGGGAAGAAAGAATGCGTGTGGGTGGACAAGCCCTTGTAGGGTTAGCTGCAGAATTAACTGGTGCTACAGGTGTTTGGGCTGCATGTAAATAGGTTTTGGAATGGAATATATACTTACAGGGATTAATGTTTTATTTGGCTTATTTATTTTGATATCAGGATTAATATACTTTAAAAATACAGTTGCGACTTATAAAGAGGATATTGAAACTAAAAATAGTATTAAAGAGTCTAATTTTTCTATTGTAGTAGATATTGTTTTTATCTGTATTTTTATACTTATGCCAACTTGGATTACTAATTCAAAGGTTAATTTTTTAGTAGATATAATATTGCCTGGCTTTATTATCGTAGGGGGCATAAAAAGTATTCAATATCTTTTTCCTAATAGGATATTAAACAAAAAATATCTAAGATATCTCATATTTATTATTTTAGGTGTTTTAAATGGAATACTTATTTGATGATAAGATAGGAAACTAAAAAGCCTAGCTAGTAATCCTTGGTGAATATAAATATAAATTTAAGCAATCAACTACATTAGAATCATTACGACCAATCCGAAAATAAAGCATAAAAGCCGAAATTCCTTAACGTAGGAAAATCGGCTTTTTATCTTCCAAAAAATGTCTTATCATGGGTTTTATATCATTTGGTTGGCGATACCCCATATAGTAATCATAAACAAGATTATTTAGTGGTAGTTACTTCTGGGTATTTAAAGAAACCTTCTCCAGTTGCAACCCCTAGCTTTCCTTTATCGATGTACTCAGTTTTTAAGAAGTAAGCTACTTTTTCGGAAAGTTTATCCCCTTCTTTTGCTTTTGAACTGGCGATATTATAAGCAGTTGTAATGCCTATTACATCTAAAATAGCAAAAGGTCCTAGAGGCGCACCAGTTGCAACTCTCCATGTTTTATCAATTGTTTCTGGATCAGCAACCTCATTAATTAATAGCGTCTGAGCTGCATCCAATAATGGAACTAATAAAGTGTTCAAAATGTAACCTGGTTGCTCTTTATGTAAAGGCAATGCAACCATGCCAATAGCTTTTGCAAACTCAACCACATCTTCGAATACTTTTGTATCCGTTCCTGCATGTTTCATAATTTCTGCTGTATTGTTTTTCCAAACACCATTTGCAAAATGTAGGGCTAGGAACCTTTCTGGTCGTCCTGTCGCTTCTGCAAACATGCTAGGTAACAAAGTAGAAGTGTTTGTTGCGAAGATGGTTTTCTCAGGGGCTACTTGTCCTAATTTCGTGTAAAAATCAGTTTTGATTTGAACAACCTCTGGTATCGCTTCAATCACAAGATCAGCGTCCGCAACTGCTGCTGCTAAATTAGAATTATAAGTAATTCGTTCATAAGCTGCGCGTAATTCTTCTTCCGTCGCATTTAAGTCTTTTTTGTAGTTATCCATTAAATGTTTAAATTGCTCTTTTGCACGTTCTAACGCTTCATCATTAATGTCATATACAGAGACATTAAATCCTTTGAAAGCTGTTTGAAACGCAATCTGACTTCCTAGAACACCGCTACCGGCAACAGTAATATTTTTATAAT
>NUMR01000030.1 GCA_002578045.1 Bacillus cereus | reverse complement strand
AATCAGTGGGGGTTTTGTCCATCCCCCGCTGATTATGAGCCCACACCAATCGGGCTTTTGCAGGCAGTTATCTCCCACCTCACTTCCTCGCATTCGCCGAGTTTTGAGGTGGGAGTCTTACTGTCCACAAATAGCGGGATAAAAAGACCGAAAAGAAAATTCCACTTTTCGGTCTCTATACTATCTTCTCTTCGTAATCTTTCCGGAACCACCAACCCTCGTTTTTGGGGGAGATGTATTCTTTGGTGGCGTTTTAATAGATGATTTCGGCTTCACATCTGATCCGCTTGAACCACCTGGATTTTTCGTGATTGTTCCTTTGCTTCCAGTAGAAGGTGGGGGCGTCGTTTTACTTCCTTTTTCAGTAATACTTCCCTTATCACCTACTGATGATTTCGAATCTACATGATCTCCTCGCTTAATGATAGATCCTTTCCCTTCCTTCGTAATTGGAGGCGGGGTTTTCTTTTCTTCTTTTGTAGATGGTCTTTCCGGAATAACTGGTTTATGATTTTGTCTGTCATTATATCCGCGATAATCACCGTATGATGATTTTCGTGAACCGAATATATCGTTTAATATACTCCCCATAATATATCCTTGTAGGAATGACGGTTGGTAATTTTGGCGGACAAATTCTTTATTACTTATTTCAATTAACGTATCAGATGGTTTCTCTTTATCCTTTTGTAAATTATAGATTTTATCAGAATAAACGAGGAACATTTGATTTTCATCTTCTTTAGATGCTTGCTTCGGTTCTCGTTCATTAATGAGTTCCTTCGCTACGCCCGGAACAGACCGATTGGCGGCCCTATACACGTAAGATTCTTGTTTACCTTCCTTAGCAACAGACTCAAGTGGATAACGGCCTTGAATCGACTTTGTCTGCCCACCTTGACAACTTGATAAGGCATAACCAGCAATAACAAGTAATATAACGATAGCAAGTATAGGAATCACGAACGATTTAATCATGGTAAACAATCGGTTTGACATGATTACGCCCCCTTACGTTGCTCTTATGATTTGTACATCAGCAGGAATAATTGCTTCTCCCTCATACATCATTGTGCGACCATTTTGCCATTCAATACGCAATAATTTACGGTTATCAGACTGGAATTCCCATACATACTGTTCCTCTGAAGCAGAGAATGGCGTTTTCCCCATAACAACAACACGTCCATTATATTGTTCTCCCATATGGTACTCGATATCATCCATTTCAATCGTCGTTGGGATTTCATCAATTGAATCTAAACGACCATCAATTGGTGTATATAACTTGTAATACGTATTTTCACGATCTTCAATTTTTAAATAGCGAATATCTTTCCCGTCTTGGAGCGTTAAAACCATTTCCTTACGAGAATGCATGCTCGTTTTTCCAATTAGTTCATACATGACTAATGAAACTTCAATCATATCGCCAGGTGCTAACGTTAAAAGACTCTTTTCTGTCTTCAGTGGCTCGGGACTTTTCATTATATTTTTAATTCGTTTAAATAAACTCATGATTTACCCCCCTTTTCTCTTTATAAACAAGAACCTAAAATAAGTGCACCAACAATATGTAATGATCCGGCTAACATCGCATGCGCAACACTGCCTTCTTTCGTACCTTCTTCTAAATCAAGACCAGACACTTTCTTTAATACGAATTCGATAAACATTTCTACAACTAATAAAATAATGAAAGAAACTGCTGATGCAAGAAGCGCCTGCCATAAATCATTTGCTTTTGTAATCGATTGGGATAAAATGTACCCTTGTGCAAATAATTTCATAACGAAACGAGTTGTTACAGCTGTATTCCCATTTTTTATTTCTTTTAAATCATTGTATTTTGTAAAAATTGAATCAACCCACATAATTGCAAATAAAAGTATTGCACTCGCTCCAGTCCATACAAGCATGGCTGCTACATTCATCCATGTCATTGCAAAACCTCCTCTAAATATAATAGAAAACCGACATGAATATCTTTAGACATGTCGGTTCATTTGTCTCTATTCTATATTATTTCTCATACTGCTTCATAATACGAGCTAATTCATCGTCAACAGCAGAATCTTTGCTTAAGCTTGCGAATTCATCATCTAATGATTTTTCTTTCTTGTAAACTTCACCGCTTGCTTCTGCTTCAGCCTCTAATTGAAGAGCTTTCTCTTCCATACGGCTTAAACCAGC
The DNA here is from genome assembly GCA_002578045.1 of Bacillus cereus. Taxonomy (GTDB): domain Bacteria; phylum Bacillota; class Bacilli; order Bacillales; family Bacillaceae_G; genus Bacillus_A; species Bacillus_A cereus_AK. The sequence goes on along the minus strand of NUMR01000030.1, from coordinate 49,325 downwards.
TTTTGCTGAATTTGAATCGAATCCAGACATCGCCTGATTAATATTCTTTTGTGCTTTCGCTGCATTTACACGTGCTACAAGTGTTTCACGTTTATTTTTCAGTTCTGTTAATTGCTTGCGCATTTCTTCTAACTTCGCGCGAAGGTTATCAGCAGCAGCTTTATTTTGCTCATAGCTTGCTTTATACTCATTCATCTTTTGCTCTGCGCTTTGTTTTTCTTCTAGTGCACGGCGCGCAAGGTCTAAGTTATTAGCTTGAACAGCCATATGAGCTTGTTCTTCACGCTTCTTCACAAGTGCTTCTTGCTCTTCAAATAATAATTTGAACTTCTTCTCAAGCGCGATTTGAGCCGCTACACTTTTCTCAGCTTCTTGTACATCCACTTGCATATCGCGTAAATATTGATCCGTCATCTTAACTGGATCTTCCGCTTTTTCAATTAATGAATACACATTTGACATTGTTAAATCTCTTAATCGTTTAAATACAGACATTTGAACTCCTCCTACTTATATATCACATATTTCAAATTCACTACTTGGAAAACTGAAAAATTCTCCTTTACAGTAAAGAATATTCATTTATACAGCCTATGTGTTTATTATAACAAAACTAAGATGTCCTTACATGCTATTTCCAAAATATAGTCAATATAATATGACATTCCAGTTGTAATATTGTATTACTTGTATATTCTTATTACGGTTCTTCTTGAAATTAACTTATTTTTACATACTTTCACTAAATTACAGAGGTGTAATGTTACTGTAAGATAAATCGATAGTTACATTTCAATATTTTTTATACACTACTACCAGAAGCAACGGAAAAACAAAAGAGCTTCTCAGAATGTAAGGACTAATACAAAACTGTGTTTACTTTAAAATAAAAAGGGGAAATCATCATGAAAAAATTAGTAGAAATCGGATTAGCTGCAGCAATCTCACTTGGAGCATTATCAGGTTGTTCATTATTAGGAGAGAAAGCAAACGGTTTTGTACTGTACGGAACAGAAGAGCAAGTAGCAAAAATTGCAGACAAAAATAAAAAAGAAGTAAAAGAAAAAGATGTATACAAAATGAAGCTTACAACGTTAGACGATAAAAAAGTGCTTGTAATGAATAAGAAAACTGGTGAAGAACTGGTGAAGAAAGAATTACTTAGCAAAGTTGATGAAAAAGACGACACGAAACCACTTGATAAATTACCAACTGTAACAGCAGAGCAAGGTGTATTATTCGCAAAAAATAAAGTAGAAAATGCTACAATTGATGGCGCAAAAGTAAAATATGAAGGCAACACAATTATCGGAAGCGGTCGTGCATATGCAGATATGTTCGCCATTGTTGATGATGTAACTTACGAAAATATAAAAGGCGAGGAAAAATCTGTAGGTGTTTTAAAATTTGATAAAGACCCTAGCAAAGAATTCCCTAGAAAAAATGGTGTAGAATCATCACAACTTGTAAAAATTAAGAAATAATAAAAAAGCTTTGCAAAATTCGCAAAGCTTTTTTCTATTTATCCCGATTGGTGTGAGCTAATAATCAGTGGGGATGAACAAATCCCCCGCTGATTAAAGTTTCACTTTTTGAGCCATTTACTCTATATCTGGACTACAAGTTTGTGACTGACATGACTTATTTAAGGAGCATGCTGCGCATTTTCCTTTTTTACTTCTCTTTACAAAATTAACTAACGTATATGCTGCATAACCAAAAATGATAGCTCCAATTATAATATTGACCATCATTGCAATACATCTCCTTTTAGAATCCGAGTAAAGATCCAACTTGGTATATAATGAGCGTTAATACATAAGCAACAACGAGCGGGTAAACGACTGAGAAGACTGTCCATTTCATTGATCCCGTTTCGCGTTTTATAACAGCTACTGTCGCTAAGCACGGAACATATAATAAAATAAAGAACATAAATGCATACGCTGATAGCGTCGTATAATGTGCTCCCATTACATTTCCTAGCACATCTTCTTTCACTGCATAAATAATTGCCATTGTAGAAACGACAACTTCTTTCGCTAAAAAGCCTGTTAAAAGGGATGCTGCCGCTTGCCACGTTCCAAAACCGAGCGGTGCAAAAAGTGGTGCGATAAATCCACCAATCATTGCTAAGAAACTGTCACCCATATCAACACCAAATCCTGATGGGCCCGCATAATTTAATAACCAAATGACAACAGAGCCACCGAAGATAAATGTACCTGCTTTACGAACAAACCCTTTCCCTTTCTCCCATGTGCTCAACCATAACGTTTTCGCTTGTGGCACGCGGTAAGGAGGTAATTCAATTACGAAAATAGATTTTTCCGCTTTTAAAATCGTAATGGACATAATTTTTGTAATAAGTAACGCAAGAACTATACCTGCCACATATAAAGAAAATACAACAGTCGCCTGACTATGTGGGAAGAAAACCCCTGCAAATAATGCATATACAGGTAAACGTGCTGAACAGGACATAAATGGTGTTACTAAAATTGTAAGTAAACGCTCTTTCTCCTGTTCGATCGTTCTCGCAGCCATAATACCTGGAACGTTACATCCAAATCCAATAATCATTGGGATAAATGCTTTTCCGTTTAAGCCGAAGAATTCCATAATTCTATCCATAACAACTGCAATTCGCGCCATATATCCTGAGTCTTCTAATAATGAAATGAAAAAAAATAGTGCAAAGATTTGTGGAACGAATACTAATACAGCACCAACGCCAGCGATAATACCTTCCATAACGAGCGCTTGAATAAAGTCAGAAGCTCCAACACTTGTGAGCCCAGCTGTCACCCAATCCGTAAGCTGTCCACCAAAAAACTCATCTAACATATCGGATAGAGGTGTCCCAATCCACGTAAACGTAACCTGAAAAATAAAAAACATAACTACTAAAAAGATTGGAAGTCCTAAAATTTTATGTGTAATTAACCTATCAATTTTTTCCGAAAAAGGAATTTTCCCTTCTTTCTCATGCTGCATAACATTTGTTTTTAACTTTTCAATATACGCTTCACGAGTTTTATAAATATGTTCCTCCAACGTACAATCAATTTTTCCCTCTAAGCGAAATCGAATGGCTATGAGTTCCTTATAAATTGGTAATGCTTCCATTTCTTTTTCTACTACTTCGTTATTGCTTAAAAATTGAAGAGCTAACCATCTCGGATGCTCGTAATTTGCTTTCTCTAAAAGAGAAATTACCTCTCCAATCCCTTCATCCATTTGTACACCATATGAAATAACGAATGGGGGTTTCTTTTTTGTGTCATTTTCTTTAAGCGTAGCAAGTAGTTCTTCACAGCCTTTTCCACTTCTTGCAACGACAGGAACGACTGTTACACCTAATATTTCTGATAACCGTTTTACATCAATTACAATTCCCCTTTGCTTCGCCACATCAACCATATTTAAACCAATTGAAACCGGCTTTCCAAATTCAAGCAATTGCAATGTTAAATGCATATTTCGCTCAAATTGCGAGGAATCCACTATATTTAACATATGATGAAATTCGTCTGTTAATAGAAAATTTGTAACGACACCTTCATCACGCGACACTGGATTTAAATCATAAACACCCGGTAAATCAATTAATGTTCCTTGCTTATCTTTTAATTTACCAACCTTTTTTTCTACTGTTACACCACTCCAGTTCCCTACATACTCATAAGAACCAGTGAGCGCATTAAATAATGATGTTTTCCCTGTATTCGGATTCCCTAGCAAAGCAACCTTATTCACGCTAATTCCACCTTTATCATTTTCGCGTCACAATGACGAATACTAATTAACTGTCCACGACACTCCAATGTACAAGGACCTTTAAACATTGCTTTCTGTTTTAGGCGAAGTTCGATTCCTTCCGCGAGACCGAAAGCAGCCAGTCTTCTCTTTAATAAATGATCTAACGACTGAATACTTTTTACGAATACTTTCTCACCAATTTTAATATCCACTAAGCTCATAAACTTCCCCCCTCAGAAGAGAATGATAATTATTTTCATAAAAATTATACCACACTCTATTTCTCTTGTACTATACCTTTTTGCTTCATATTTATGAACATTTTGCTACAATTCAGAAAGCACTTTTAACATCCAATGACAATGGCGAAGGACAATAAAGTGAAACTTTAATCAGTGGGGGGGTTGTCCATCCCCACTGATTANNCGCATTCCCCGAATTTTGAGATGGGAGTCTTACTTCCCACAAATAGCGGGATAAAAAATAATAATACATCCTTACATGTTCTCTATCGTTCTAAAAAGACTGATGTACTATGCAGTGGTTGAACTTTTGCTTTTGGATCAATATAGGCTTTCGCATTGTTGACGGCTGTAGGGCCCTCACCAAATCCCGATGCAATAAGTTTGACCTTACCTTCATATGTACAAATATCCCCTGCAGCGTATATACCTGGAATATTTGTTTCCTGTTTTGAATTAACTTTAATGGAATTTTTCTCGATGTCGAGACCCCATTCCTTCATAGGACCAAGTGATGAAACAAAGCCGTAATTAACTAGTAAATCATCAATGTCAATAAGTTCTTTTTGTTGCGTTTTCGTATGCTCTAAAACCATTTGCGAAATCTGCTCGTCCCCAACCAGCTCGATAGGAACATATGGTACTTTGACCCCAACAGGCGAATTCATTAATTGTTCCACACTATGCTCATGGGCACGAAATTTATCTCTTCGATGAATCAATGTCACTTTTTCAGCAATAGGCTCCAGCATAAGGGACCAATCAACAGCTGAATCTCCACCGCCGAGAATCGCAACTTTTCTATCTTTGAACTGGTTCATGTCATTCACAAAATAATGTAAATTTGCTCGTTCAAATGTTCTGGTATTTTCCAGTTCAATTTTGCGAGGCGTAAAAGCCCCATTTCCCGCAGTTATAATAATCGCTTTAGAGAAATGTTCCGTCTTGTTTGTGATGAGCTGAAAGGTTCCATCCTCCTGTTTTTCAATCATTTCAACAGACTCTTCAAGGCAAATTGCAGGGTCAAATACCTTCATTTGCTCTTTTAAATTCTCTACCAGATCTTGCGCCTTTACTTTTGGAAAACCAGCAATATCATAAATGAATTTTTCAGGATAAAGGGCTGAAAGCTGACCGCCTAATTGCGGAAGACTTTCAAGGATTTTTACTTTTGCTTGCCTCATCCCCCCATAGAATGCCGTAAACAAGCCAACCGGTCCTCCTCCAATAATCGTAATGTCATATACACTCTTTTCTTCTATCAATGCAATCACTCCTGATATTCTTTTCTCATTTATTTAGCACAATATAGTTTCATAAATTTTGAGGGACAGACTTGCTATATGACTAGCGTTTTTTAACGGTTATAAACACAAACATGACATTAGAAAAGCATATGTCCTTAATCTAAAATATCTAGAAATTTTTAGTCAAATTTATATAGGTCCCCATTAAAAGCCTCTTCTGTAATTTTGATTGATTCATTCGGACAACCTTCCGAAGCATCAAGAGCATCTTCCATAAAATCATCCAGAACACTAGACGTTCCCCCATTATTATCTAAAATAACAAATGAAATACCTTCCTCATCATAATCAAAAATATCAGGTGCTGTAGAACCACATGCAATGCAAGTTTCTTTATCAACAATCGCATATTTTAACATTGCTCTCCTCCTTCTACCCTAGATTACCTTATGGTATTTCAATCTATTTTTTGTTTAGAAATTCTATAATACTTGTATTAAATGTTTCGGGATTTTCTTGATAACACAAATGACCACCTTTAGGAATAATTACGAGCTGGGAATTTATTAATTCGTCATGAATCGCTTTTGCTTCTTTTACAGGAGTAACTGTATCCAACTCACCACATATTACAAGAACCGGAACATCTATAGTAGGTAACAAGTTCATTTGATTAAGATGATACAGCGAATTTGCCACTGAACGATACCCTGCTGGTCGTACCTGTGACATAATCTCTTTTACCTGCTGATATACTTCTTTAGAGGCGTAGGAGGATAGCAATGCTTCAATCCTTTTTTCCGCTATCAGTTCTGGAGAAAGGTTTTCAATTGAAAATAAGCGGCTTTTTAATTTCCTCTCGTTCTCTTCTGAATCAAGAGCAGCAGCCCCTCTTGTTGGGTCAGCTAGTATAAGCTTGCTAATCGCATGTGAGTAAAGATGACAAAAATCAATGGCAATTGCTGCCCCCATTGAATGACCGAGAAGATTGATTTTTTCTAACCCTAGCTGATCAATCACCCCTTTTAAAACATGAGCAAATTCTTCGAAATAATTAAATTCTTTAGTGGGGTCTGAGCTTTTCCCATACCCAGGAGCATCCCAAGCAATAACTGTATAATGCTCTTTTAAAACATGCATTTGGTTCTTCCATGATTGTGCATTATTACTCATACCATGCAGCAACACCAAAGGCTCCCCATTACCTTCTATTTCATAATTAATTTGTAAGCCTTCTACTTGTACATAAGGCATAATTAGTCTCCTTTTGTTTGTTTTAACAACTCTTGCTTCATTTCGCTTGGTTATCCCTTCGCAATCTTACTTTTTTCATCAAGTCAATCGACTTCTTTGCTAAAACCTTTAAGTGTAAAATAAAGTGAAACTTTAATCAGTGGGGGTTTTATCCATCCCCCACTGATTATTAGCCCACACCAATCGGGCTGTTATCTCCCACCTAAATTCTTTTCATTCGCCGAATTTAGAGGCGGGAATCTTACTGCCCACAAATAGCGGGATAAACCCCAGCAACTTAAACCAACGGCCTGTCTTTTTTTCTATTGTTTGATAAACAAGTGTCATTGCTGAAGCTATTAAAATTCCTTTTATGTAAATATTAGGAATTAACCAAGTCCCCGTACTGACAATCCGCCATCACTGGAAATGACTTCACCTGTAATCGCACGTGCTTGGTCAGATGCTAACAGGACGTATGCGGCAACGTGATCTTCTGGCACCTGGGCGAGTTGAAGAGGGTTTCGCTTTTTAATGTTGCTTGCTTTCGTTTCATTATCGACAACTTTTACAAACGGATGAAGCGGTGGGATAACCGTGAGTTCTGTCAGTGTGCCCCCCGGTGCTACTGCATTTACCCGAATATTTGGTGCTAGTTCGAACGCAAGCTGACGCATTAGTCCAATTTGAGCATGTTTGCTTGCTGTGTACCAAACACCACCACCATCAGGATAGAAACTTGCACCTGAAACCGAGAAAATAATATTTCCATTTGTTTTTTGCAGTTCTTCAAGAGCTGCTTTCGCCCCGAAAAATGAACCTTTTACATTAATATTGAGAAGGTAATCATACGCTTCGGAGAGCGCGTCTGGAGTTACATCAGCAAATTTAGCAAAACCATCGAACACACCGGCATTAGCGATAAAAACATCTAACTTTCCAAATTGCTCCGCAGTCGCTTTAACAGCTTGCTCATTATCTTCGTATTTGCTTACATCTCCTTGATATGTAAGAATATTCCTCCCAAATTCTTCTTTCATTCTTATTAACTTTTCCTGTGATCGGCCGATAATACCAACCTTTGCTCCTTCTTCTATAAAACGGCGTGTGACCGCTTCTCCTATGCCTGAAGCTCCACCCGTAATCAACACAACTTTATCTTTTAAGCCCCCTGCCACTGTCCCCAACCTCCCTTGTTATCTATAAACTGTTATACAAAGATGGCAAGATTTCTTGTATTTATTGTTGTTTGGTCAACAATAAATACCCGCTTAGAAAGCTTCCATTTCCCATCTTCAAATACAAATTCATCATTTCGTTCACCGGAAATTAAATCATGGTGGATATCTGTACTACGGCTTCGGTAAATAAGCAAATAACTTTTTACAACTGCCTTTTCACCTTTGATATAGTCTTTTACACGAACATTGCTAACAAAGCGCCGCGTTCTTGAAGGAGGAATTTCCGCCCAAGCATAATCCGTTTTTAATCGATCAACGCGAAGCTTTAATAATTCAATATCATCGTTAAACGCAAACATATCAGTTGAATAGTCTGGACGTTCTACTCCCTCTTTATTAACACGTACAGGCATTTGATAACGTAAGCTCACGTGCATTAAAGCAAACCAATCATCAAATTCAATGTCATCAAGTAATTGTGCTTCATCAAATAACCACTGTTCAAACTCACATGTTATCAGCATTTTTTCCATGTCCATTTTTCTTCCTCCTCCCAGTCATCACTTCGTCATTAAATCCAGCCAGTATTTGTAGAAATTACGTTGACTTGCTTCTGTAAATTTATCATCGTAAGCAACACCTGGTCCGATAAACTCAACAGGCTCACGGTGAAGGCCCATTGTGTAATGATAAGTTAACTTCTTTTGAAACGGCATTGGTCCTTGAGCTACTTCTGTAATGTCCGTAAATACTTCCGTGTCATCTTGTTCAAAAATACCTGATGGGCTGAATGTCAAGATAAAAGAATCTCTTGAGCGATCTTTCCAATCTTGAGAGGCATTTTTTTCAACTAGCATCCAAGCAATAACTTCCATCTTATTGACGCCAATTGGACGCCACATTCTTATTGAGGTGTTAGAGATTAACTGGTTTTTAATTTTTGTATGGGAAATTAAAAATGATAAATTTGGGAAAACATTCCCAATCATGTTTTTTAAGTTGGATAATACTTCATATTGTTCTTCAGACAAATTCTGTTTATATTCATCTTTCAATTCTTCAGGAAAAGCAAAATCAGGGTTAGGTGTTCCGAGGTTTAACCCATGCCCGTTTTCCGTATAAATTTGATATCCACGCTTTGAATAGGTCGCATTTGGTACCATGCCTAATTTTGCAATCGAACCATGTGTGACCATCGTATGATAGGAATCACCAACAAAGTTATCCGAACCGATTTTCCAATTAGCATTTACAACAAATCGTTGCGGTACCCCAATCACTTCCATCTCTGCCCGACCTACAACAATATCTAAATACCATTTAAAATCACCGAGAAACTCTTCAAGCGGCTCCGCATCTTCATTCCATGTTCCAAATAAAAGACCTTTATAAGATTCAAGCTTCACACGGTGAAGACCCATTTCTGAACAATCAAAATTTCCTCCATAAATGTCTTTTTGAAGTGGAACTCCTACAAGCTCACCAGTATTTTTAAAGTTAAATCCGTGATAAGGGCATGTAAATAAAGTCTTGTTCCCTTTGTCAGCCCGACATAACTTCATACCACGATGAGTACACATATTATAAAAAGCATTAATTTCTCCATCACTATCACGTGTAATAATGATTGAATATCCGGAAAGTTCACGAGTTATAAAGTCCCCTTTATTTGGTACTTCAGATTCATGACCAACAAACACCCATGTTTGTAAAAAGACTTTTTCATGCTCGATATCGTAAACCTTTTGATTACCTAGAAGATAAGCTGGGATGACCCCTTCTTCTGGTTTAACTGTTTCGCACAAATAGTCAACGACCTGCCCTTTTGACATTTCTTCTAAAGTTTTCAGCATTCTTCTACTCCTCCCCCTTATGGGCTCCATTCTTTACCCGACTTGTACAGAATTATCTTTATTTTGCAGCGTTGCCAGTACACTTAATGCAGCTAAATAACTTGTTTTCGGATTGTTTGGCATCGGATTATTTTCAACCTCAAGCTTAAGCTTTCCAAACGAACCTGACGCTTCAATCAAGTGGCTATTTTTCACCACGTTAGGATCTGCAATAATTTTCACCTGTGTTTTTTTAGACCCAAGTCCAGCTAAAGATAACACAATTGCCACATTAATATTTCTCGGAAACTGCTTGATTGCTTCATCTGCTGTGCCTTCAAATAAAACCGTTTCTTTTTCTAAAGAAGCGCCTGGTGGCAATGCATTTGGCGACTTTCTCGTTGTAATCGACACAGATTTAAGACCATTAATGGCTTTTGCCGATTTTAGGACATCGAGTCCTCCGATTGCACCAGATGGAAGAAACACACTCACATTATTTCTTTGACAAATTTCGCGAGCTCTTTCTTCAAAAGCAGCATCGGCCATGACTCCTATGCTGCTTAGCAATAAATCTTTTCCACCTTCAAGTACTTTTAATGCGTATTCTTCGGCAGCTTCAATCGTTGCTGCCTCAATGACTAAATCAACGTCAGAATGAAGCAGTGAGTCCACATCACGATAAGACTGTGCTTCAAATTCCTCAGCTAGTTGAGATGCAATTTCTTCGCGGCGTGCATAAATGGAAACGATCTCCCCCCCTGGAAGAAATCCGTCCCGATTAATTGCCTTAAGGAGAAATTGACCAATATTACCGCACCCAATTAATCCTAGTTTCATGTTGCTTCATCCTTCCTTAATCAGCAAATCCGTATGAATCTGCAAAGAATTCAAGTCCGCAATGTCTCGTTTCCCGAGAAACACCACTTTCCTTTAATCCAGGAAAGTCAAGAGCCAAATCACCAAAAACGGTATGGTTATTATGGAAAACAGCTCCTGCTTCAAGGCGATCAGCCATCTCAATTGCTAATGCTTCGTTCTCAGTCCAGACAGACGCCCGTAACCCAAATTCACTATCATTCGCTAACGTTACCGCTTCATCCGTATCAGCGAAAGACAAAATAGGAATGACAGGTCCAAATTGTTCAGTCCGAACTACTTCACTTTGCTGATCGACATCTGTAACAATCGAAGGCAACATATAATATCCTTGTTCCCATGTTTCCGGATTCAGTTGGATGCCGGCATTAACTACGTTTGCTCCTGCCCTTGTTGTTCGTTCAATTAACCCTTTCACGTAATCAAACTGTGCTTTATTATTTAAAGGGCCCATCGTGACATCAGGCTGGATGCCATCCCCAACAACAACTCTCTCAAACTCTTTCGTTAATTTCTTCACTACTTCATCATAACGTGACTCATGGACATATACCCGTTTAATTGCTGAGCATACTTGTCCTGCTGCTCGTAAAACCCCCGTTTTTAGACGTTTAATCGCTGCGTCATCCAGATTGGCATCATCAAAAATAATGGCCGGATCATTTCCGCCCAGTTCCATATATACTTTTTGAAGGTTTCCCGCAGACTTTTTCATTATGTCTTTTCCTGTATCTGTACTGCCGACAAAAGCAACCGTACGAACGCGAGAATCTGAACAAATCGTGTCACCGATAGCTTTTCCTGAACCTGTCACAATATTAAGGACACCTGGCGGAAAATGCTCTGCGACTACTTTTAAACAGGTCATTATCGTTAACGGGCAATTTGTCGCAGGTTTCACCACAACAGCATTTCCTGTTAAAATAGCGGGTATCACTCGTTTAAATGTTAAAATCATCGGCGAATTCCATGGTGTAATTACTGCTGTGACGCCCCTTGCTCTTCTTCTAACTTGGACCTTTTGCTTGCCTGGAATCTCTTCTGGTTTCCACCAATTGAGTAACTCTGCTGCACCGCCCTTCATGACATCCACACAGCGTAGTAAATCTTTTTTCGCCTCCACAAGAGTTTTACCATTTTCCCGTACAAACAATGTGACATTTTCCTCAATGATTTTTGCAAGCTCTTCTGCTGCTTTATTCATTCGAGAAGCTCTGTCACTTATATCAGAACGAGACCAACTTTTATAAGCCTCCTCTGCTACTGCTATCGTTTCTTTTACGATTTCCTCAGAACAAATCGCCACTTGGCCGACTACTTCTGAAGTGTTTGCAGGATTGATCACATCAGCCGTTTCTTTTATTTCTTTCCATTCTCCATTAACAAGGTATTTTCCTGAAACAACTGGAAATGTCGAAATCATTCTTAAGTCCTCCCTTTTATAGTTTTTTTGGTTTAAATGCTTCCGCAGCTCCAGGAGGTCCGCCGAATGGTTTTGCCATTGGTCCAACAGCTTCCATATCAACAACGATCATTGAAGGTCTACATCTTTCTTTTGCTTTTTTGAGTTCGCTAACAAATTCATCTCCAGAACCAATTCGTACCGCATCAAAGTGCATGGACTCAGCAAGCTTTACAAAATCAGGACTCAATAAATCGACAGCTACTTGACGACCATAGGCAGCATCTTGAATATTACGAAGAACACCGTATCCTGAGTCATCAAATAAAACAATTATGACTGGTAAATTTTCTTCTGCTGCTGTAACCATTTCTCCAACATTGACCATAAAACCGCCGTCTCCTGCCATTAATACAACAGTTTTGTCTTGACAACCCATTTGTGCACCAATTGCTGTTGGAAGACCTTGACCAATTCCTCCTCCAGATGCATGAATAGACGTTCTCGGTTCATAAATTTCAAATAAACGGCTTCCCCAAACATTTGCCTGTACAGTTACATCACGGACTAAAATGGTATCACGCGGCAATATTTCTCTCATACCATCGACAAATTGTTCATATGGTCCAAGTGTTTCACGAAGCTGAGCACGTACTTCATTTCGAAGTGAACGGACTTCTTCTATATAAGAAGACAATGGAGAAACTGATTTTTCTTCAAGCTTTTGAACAATGGCAGCTAACGTGTCCTTTGCGTCGCCAACTAAACCGAATGTTGCTTTATAGTTACGGTTGATCGCCTGAAAGTCCGCATCAATCGCAATATGCTCCTTCGGCACTGGGACTTTCCAGTTGGACGTCTCATTCCCTCTAAAACGAACGCCTGCACTGATCAATAAATCCGCATCTCTCAAAAATGCTTTTGTAGATTCATAAGCGGCAAAGTGACCGATGCACTGATTATGGTCTTCTGGAATCGAACCTTTTCCAGATTGACTTGTAATAACGGCTGCACCAAGGATTTCCGCTAGTTTTTGCAACTCTTGTGAAGCATTTGAAGTGATAACGCCGCCTCCTGCCCAAATAACTGGACGTCGCGCTTCAACCATTTTTGTTACTGCTTGCTCAGGAATAAATGGAGTTGCTTGTCGTTCTAATGCTACAACTTGCATACCATCAAGTGAAAGATCTTCAATAATCGCTGATTGAAAATCAATCGGAATTTCCAGTGTTACCGGTCCTGTCGGTGCCGTTAACGCCTCTTGGATCGCCTTTCTTACGACGGAAGCTGTTTGTTCAGGCTTTCTAAGCCGCACAGCATTTTTACATGCACCGCTCATCATCGAGAGCTGGTCTTTGCATTCATGTATATATCCTCTTCCAGTTCCAAGATATGGGGAAGCAACTTCGCCTGTCAGATGAAGCAGCGGAACTCCAGCAGCCCACGCTTCTACTAATGAACCGGCTGCATTGCCTGCACCTGTTCCTGTACTAGTAATCACAACACCTAGTTTTCCAGTCGCACGCGCATAGCCATCAGCCATATTGACTGCACCGCTTTCTCCACGTGAACAAATAAGTTTAATGTTTCCCTCTCTAAGAATTGCATCATAGATAGGCATATTATGAATACTGACAATACCAAAAGCAGTTTCTACGCCTGCACGTACTAGCTCTTTTACAACGGCATCGGCGGTTGTAAACTCTATTACTTCTTGTTTTTTCATTGTGATATCCTACCTTTGTTTAGTAATATAATTAAAGTGCTTTACCAATCGCTCCTGCGGTTTCAATCGTCGAGCCAGCTACATAACTCGCTTTGTCTGAAGCAAGAAATACGATGACACTAGCAACTTCTTCTGCTTCACCTACACGGCCGAGGGGGATATTCCGTTTTTTCGCAAGGTCTCTGTAATATTCTTCTGGATCCATATCAGGTGCGTTTTTCAATCTTCTCCGCTCCCATTGATCCGTCCGAATCAACCCAAGGCTAACTGAATTCACTAGTATATTGTCTAAGGCCAGTTCTTGAGACAATGTTTTGCTTAAATTTAATAGACCCGCACGTGTAGCTGCTGTCGCTACCATATGACGCTCAGGTTCTTTTGCAAGTGTGGCATTAATATTGATAATCCGACCCCCGCCTCTTTTTACAAGGTGTGGATGTGCAGCACGAACCGCATAAATGATTGCAAAATATTTTAATTGAATTTGTTCTTGCCACTGTTCATCTGTTATATCAAAAAAATAACCCATCACACTTTGTCCAGCTGCATTTACTACTATATCGATTCCGCCAAACTTTTCAGCTGTACCGTTAATAAACGAATCCACATCTGATTTCGAGGTAACGTCACAAGTTGATGCAAAAATATCATCTCTGTTCCCAAATGAAAGCAACCTACTTTGGGCTGTTTTCATCCGATCCTCGCTTCTTCCACAAACAGCTACTTTTGCTCCTTCAGCTAAAAACATTTCTGCTGTTTTTAACCCAACACCTGATGTGCCGCCCATAATAACAGCAACTTTCCCCTTCAAACCTAAATCCATCTATGTCACCTCTTTTTTATAACAAATCCTTTAAACACTAGATTATTAGAATCATAACGAGACACGAATTTTTACTAATCCCTTCATTGTCTTGCAAGATAGCAACGTCGATAAAGAACTTATCTTTTTTCAATGATTTCTTTATCGACGTTGTTCTTTCGTTTTACACTTATTTTCACTGCATTAATGAACGTCAACTTCTTTCTCAACCCAACCTGGGTCTGGATCTCCACCCATCGCTTTACGTACTTCAGGTTTCGGTGGACCTGCAATCCCCCATTGATCTATTAAATGTGGTACACGTTTCCAAACACGCGCTCTCCACTCAGACTCATCTTCAATCGTTTCAAGATAACATGTGTACTCCATAACGAAACCGCCTGGGTCTTGAAAATAACAGAAAATATTATCTCCTGGTCCATGACGTCCTGGTCCCCATAATTCACTAAGCCCTGCTTTTCGAACATTGCTGATGCCGCGCATCAGTTCATCGACTGAATTGACCTCGTAAGCAATATGATTAACTGAAGCATGCTCATCTTGGTTAAATGCAATTGAGTGATGTTTTCGATTGCAGCGCAAGAAAGACATTTGGTGCTCGCTCCAATCAGTAACTTTAAAACCAAGTACATTTGTATAGAAATCTACGATCATGTCTAAATCTTTTGTATTCATAACTACATGATTTAATTTCACAGGATCAACGTTTTTCTTCTTCCAAATGGACGTATGGATTTCTACCCAAGCGGAAAGCTCTATTACGCGATTTTCTGGATCCACAAACCGAAGTCCATACCCAGCCCCTGCCTCATCCAAATAACCTGGTTTCTCGATAATACGTACATTTTTTTCTTGTAAGATTTCCGCTGCACGATCGACTGCATTTTTATCGACCATCCCAAATGAGATGTGATGCAACCCACGTGTTTCACCTTTATGAAGGCTTAAAATATGATGTTCCGGACTAGCTCCGCGAAAATAAACGTTATTTTCTTCTTCTGGCACATCCACTTTATCTAAACCCCAAACCTGCTCATAAAACTTTGCTTGTTTGTCAAGGTTAGGGGTAATGAGACTAATATGTCGTAAATGAGTAATTCCAAGCATTTTTTATACCTCCTATTAAATAGATTCCCCTCAAAATAGAAACGCTTTCATTTCGATTATTCAAAAGGAGTGCTGCATAATTCTCGATTATGCAGCTGCTCACCTCTATTTAACCTTTAATGATTGCTTCTCTTTCTTTTGCACGTTCTTTACGTAGTTCCTCAAGTTCGCTACCTTCTGGATATGTTGGTAAGTTAGGCTTCACTGCTCCAAGCATAACAAGCATGCGCGCCTCTTCTTTCCCATCATTTCTAATCCCGCGATACACTCCCGGAGGGCTGCTGATGCAATCTCTAGCTTTCAGTTTAATTTCATGAACTTCACTATAGCTGTCTTCCTGGATTAAGGCTGTAACTTCTCCTTCAAGAATAAAAAATACCTCTTCTACGTCATCATGAAGGTGCAATGGTCCGATACATCCTGGAGGAAGCACCATTGTACTTAATGTAAAATGTTCCGCTGCAATGACATTTGAATCATTATTCGCAGTAGCACCGCGTCCAATATATCGCATTTGCGCACGTCTATATGCTGGATCAATTTCCTCTTGGAACTTCAAAACATTCCAATCAAGTGTACGGTTTTCCAGGCGAGCCACATATTTTTTTTCAAATTCTTTAATGGAAAAAGTTTCCTTTGTCATTTTATAATTCCTCCTTTTATTTGCTCTGTAACATTTTGTTTTATATACAAAACAATGTTTCACTTATGAATCAATTTTAAAATACAATAACAACGATTGTCAAGGTAGTTTTCAGAAAATTTAAAAATCGTTTTGTAATTAAAACACTTTGAGTGAATATCAAACCGCTTAGCCTCGATTTAGAAATTTGCAATTAACGCAAAAAAGTGTGGAACCCTTTATAAAAATGGGGGTTCCACACTTTGAATAAGTCTGATTGTTTTATTTCATAGAGATACGGTCTATTGCTTTTTCAGACATCCTTTTGACTGTATCCCATATAATTTGATAGCATACGGGAAACTTCTAATACTTTAGGCAATGCAATTTTATCTATAAAATCGTCTTGGTAAGCCGATTCTGTTGCTACTACATTTAAAGCCGCTAAAACTTCCCCAGTTCTGTCAAAAATCGGTGTTGCAACAGAAAGAATACCAGGATGGAATTCCCCTTTTGTCATTGCGTATCCTTTTTGCCGTATTGTTTCTAGTTGCTGTTGAAACTCACTCGGTACTGTTAACGTCTTATCTGTATAAGGAGTCAAGTTTGACATTTGAAACATTTCCTTCAGCCTATCTTTAGACTGAAAAGCAAGCAATAATTTTCCATTAGCTAGTGCGTGAGCTGGGAGCCTCAAACCAATGTTCACATTAATGGCGGAGACACCCCTTACAGGTGCACTTCCTACATATACCACTTCCTGTCCATCTAAAATAGATAAATGACAAGAAGCACCGATTTCATCACGTAGAGCTTCCATATAAGGCTGGGCAATTTCCGGAAACCTCAAGCTGTTTAAATAACTGAAACCTAATTCAAGAACCTTTGGAGTTAATTTATAATGCTTTGTATGTTCATCCTGTGACAAGTACCCCATGTTTTGCAGAGTAAATAATAAACGATATGGTACCGTTCTGCTAACGCCTAGTTGTTTCGCTATTTCTGACAGCGACAAACTCGGTTGTTCTTCATTAAAAAGCTTAATAATTTCCAACCCTCTTACTAATGAATTGGCACTATACTTTTCTTTTTCTTCACTCGTCATTAAAGTATTCCTGCTACTAAAAATATAGACAAATATATATTCTTAGAGTATTCCTGCTTCTATGTGCCCTGTCTCGCTAATAACTTGCTACTACAGTTTGCTATAACACTCCACAGACGTAAATTTCGATGTAGCCCACCGTACATATATACACCCTATTTAAGTTAATAGTGTATATTCTTTTTCTTGTAAAAGATTGATAGAAGCATTTAAATCTCTATCCATTACATTTCCACAGTCACAGTCACATTCATATACCCGGTCGGATAACTTTAAGTCTACTTTCTTTTGACCACAACATGAGCATATTTTTGACGATGGATAGAATCTGTCTACTTGACGCAATTCAATTCCATATTCCTTGCATTTAGCCAATAGCCATATTTTAAATGTATAAAAACACTGTTGTGCAATTGTTTTAGATAGATGTCTATTCTTCATCATACCTCTCACATTCAAGTCTTCTACCACAATAAATGTTGGCTTGGTTTTTGCCACATCATCTACAATAGACTTTACATATTCTAATCTGATTTTTGCTAATCGAGTATGTAACTTTTGTACGCTAAGAATGTTTTTATCTATATTTGCTCTTTTGTTAGTAACAGATTTTCCACCTCTCTTTTTTAGATTTTCAAATTTACGTGATAAAGAGCGTTGCTCACGTTTCAATCTTCTTTCTATTTTTCTTACATGTAATGTTTTATTGTTCTTAGGGAAATAACATTTTACATATTCATTTTTCTTGTAGCGTGGAAACTTAGACAAACCATTAAAAAACTTCTTAAAAGCTTTATCTCCATACATTCATCAAGCAATTTATTCCACTTGTTTCATTTTTATATTTTACCACATTTGTCCGAGTTTTTACTTACTGTTGTTTCCTCCTGATCATTTTCTCCAACTAGATTTAACCAATTCTATCACTTAAATTTTAAACACTAAATTGGATTAAATGTTTCATATATAAAACACTGTTTAATGTGTATTATGATTTTCCCAGAATTTGAGGTCAATATTAACTATTTTATATAGCTAGCATTTCTTTATTTTGTAGAGCTATTTTAGTTTTTATATCCATAAAATCCTTTAATATTTAAAAAATATAATTGACAAATAATTCTGATTAATTTATCGTAAAAGTACTTTTTATCGTCAGAATAAAACTATGTTTCATATACAAAACATTGATTACTACTATTCTGATAGTTCGTCGAGGATTGGGGGGACTAACCTATTTTATTTGAAGAGAAGAAGCTCAAAATTTATTGTTGGAGATCAGTTTGAATAGGTAAATCATATCTTACACTTTTTAATTTACTTGCAAGCGCTTTATCAGGCACTTAAAGAGGAGAGAATATTATGTTAAACGGACAAAAAAGGTGGTTATATATCGCAGTTCCTATTTTTTTCTTTTGGTTCTTTGGACAAATCGATAAGGTTGGCATTTCCGTCATTCAAACAGATCCAGAGTTCTTGAATGCACTCGGTATAACGGGTGCAGACAAAAATGCCAAAATCGGTCTTCTTTCATTTGTATTTACTATTGCTTATGGCGTTTCGAATCTTTTTTGGGGCTTCATTATTGACAAATTAGGTGCTCGAAAAACAGCAATTGCCGGATTATGCGTCTGGACACTTACCATGATTTCATCGGGACTCGCCAATTCATATGAAATGTTTTTAGTAAGCCGAATTGTTCTCGGCTTTGGCGAAGGAATGATGATTCCTGTCACCGGTAAATTTATTTCTACCTGGTTTAACAAGCGTGAATTGGGACGTGCTCAGTCATCGTGGCTAGCAGGGAACTATTTAGGGCCAGCACTTGGTGCCATTGTATTGGTACTCGTTATTTCAATACTTCACTGGCAAGCAGCCTTCTTTATGCTCGCTGCGTTCAACTTATTTATTAATATTCCAATGTTTATCTTCCTAACAAGAAATAAACCAGAAGACCATCGTGGGATAAGTAAAGAAGAATTGGCTTTTATCCGTTCTTCGGTTGGTGATGAAAAAGAAGTGAGCCATTCTGAGAATAAGAGTTTTGCTCAGGATTACCGTTTCTGGCTGGTCTGGTTAGGTATGATTGTAAGTTCTTTCCTTTTCTTCGGGGTCAGTATATGGCTTCCAACATATCTCATTGAAGCAAAAGGATTTGAACGTGAAGGGATGACGAGCATCACTTCCCTCTCTTGGTTATTTGCGCTTGGATTTGTTGTGATTTGCGGATTTCTGGCCGATAAAACAAGACGTCCAAATTTGATGGCAATGATATTATTTGCAATGACAGCAATCTTTTTAACAGTCGCAGCTTTTATCCTAAATCCAATTTTGGCAGGGATTTGTATGGGTCTTGCCATGGGATGTCAGGGCGGTGTATTCCATTTGAGTAATATGCTCATGGTAAAATATTCAACACCAGAAACAGCCGGACGAGCAGCAGGCTTAATTGGATTCACAAATATTATGGGCGGATTTTCAAGCTATATTATGGGCTGGCTTCGTGATTTATCAGGCGGGGACTTCAGTACATCAATTGCTATGTTGATTTTTGCAGCTATTTTAGGTGTAGGAGCTTATGTATTTACCATTAAGAAGGAAGCGACTGAACTTCGTCTATCTCCTTTTAACATGCAAAAAAAGAATGTATAAAAATAACCTTTTTCGAAGGTGTGCATGAGACCATTTTAAATAAAGTGAAACTTTAATCAGTGGGGGTTTTGTCCATCCCCACTGATTATGAGCCCACACCAATCGGNNATTCCCCGAATTTTGAGGTGGGAGTCTGACTGCCCACAAATAGCGGGATAAAAAAACATCGTAATCTATACGATGTTTTTCGTGTGTGTGTCTCAATATTTACATGTTACTTTCGCGTGATTGAGAAGTAGAAAGGGCCGGAGTGATAACTAATTGTCTCGGCTCAGTTTTCTTGAAGTGATTTTTGACGTTACACTTACGATATTGAACGACCCATGCTTTAATAGGATTTGTTAAAATAACTTTTTGCTCTTCGTTAGGGGTCTCTTCTTCCACTTTACAACTATCGCTCCATTTACGCCATTTCATTGTAAATTTAGAAGAAGAATGATCGTCTTCTCGATCAAACATGCGCAAAAAATCCATTTCTCCAGCTAGCATTACGGTGTTACTAGTTGCTAAAAAAGAAAAGGTTGTCCAATGTTTCTCCATGCCCTCCTACTCCTTCTTCACATATAGAGTGCCTAAAACTTAATTTACCTAAAATATGCTTGCCTTTTACCTTACACTTATAGTTTATCCAAAACACTACTATGCAACTATCGATTTTTCTTACAAATTACCTTACATTTTTGTAAGAAAAGAAAAAACTTTCATTCTATATACATGAAGGTTTCTCATCCTATATCTTCTTTGACTTTTTTCTTTCTATCCTTTACAGTCGAAATGTTCACAAGTTTTACACTGTAGGAGGACTCCAATGAATATTGAAATAAAAGACACTTTAATTTCCGAAAAACAATTACAAGCAAAAGTGAAAGAACTAGCGCTTCAAATCGAACGTGACTTTGAAGGAGAGGAAATCGTTGTAATCGCAGTATTAAAAGGTTCATTCGTATTTGCTGCAGATTTAATTCGTCACATTAAAAACGATGTAATAATTGACTTCATCTCTGCATCTAGCTACGGAAATCAAACAGAAACAACTGGTAAAGTAAAACTATTGAAAGATATCGATGTAAATATTACTGGAAAAAACGTAATTGTCGTAGAAGACATTATCGATTCTGGTTTAACACTTCACTTCTTAAAAGATCACTTCTTTATGCATAAACCAAAATCACTCAAGTTCTGTACATTACTTGATAAGCCTGAGCGCCGTAAAGTAGACTTAACAGCCGAATATGTTGGCTTCCAAATTCCAGACGAATTTATCGTTGGCTACGGTATTGACTGCGCAGAAAAATATCGTAACTTACCATTTATCGCTTCAGTTGTAACGGAATAATAAAAAACGAAAGAGAACATAATATTCACTATGTTCTCTTTCGTTTTTCAATTTCAATCACTATTTTTATTTACTAACAATCTGGAAATAGGAACGAACTGTTAAGAAGTAATATCCAATATAAATGACAACGTACACTCCAGTACTAATTAAGAGCGGGATCATAATTTCAAATGGTAATATATTTGCTAAACCTTTTAATGCAAATAAGCTGTGTAAAATACCAATAATTAACGGAATAACGAAGATGAAGCTCACTTGTTTTGCGATAGCTTTCTTCATCTCTTGTTTCGTTACACCAACTTTATGAAGGACAACGTAACGATCACGGTCAGCACTTGCTTCTGTAAGCTGCTTAAAGTAAATGATTGAGCCTGTTGCTAATAGGAAGACTAATCCTAAGAACATTCCGATAAACATCATTAGTCCAGTTGCTTCAAGTCCCATATGGAAACTAGTATAGAAGTCCCTAAATGGCGATACCATTTCTGATTCACCAGTTGGCATCACTTTTGCTAATTTTTCCGTTAACACTTTACTGTTTCTTTCATCTTTTACATCAATATTTTTTACAACACGTGCTCCAAATGCTTGCTTCGCTTGTTCATACATTTCATCTGGAACGACAACAACTAATTCACCTAAATTCGTAATTGCATTATTATTTGCACCTTGGATCGTTAATTTCTTCGTTTCATTTCCAATTTGGAATACCGCTTTATTTCCTTTATATTGCGGACTAAACTCATACCCTTCAATATAAGAACTATCATATATAATTGCTTCACCAGTAGCTACATTCACTGTTTCCGCATCAATCCTTTTAGCAAGTTTGTTAAATTCAGATTGAGACATAAGGTGATATTTCCCTGAGATTGTGTAGTTCATATTCAGAATGAAATCAACTTTATCCCCTTCAAACTTCCCATTCACAGGAACCGTCTCAATTTCAAATTGATCTTTTACAGGATGATTCGCCTTTTCTTCCGCAAGAATTGCATTTACTTTCTTATCTAGTTCTGCATCCTTTTTCTCATAAGAATAACTATACGGCGCAACTGCTTTTGATTGTGTAAATGTGTTGTAATACATCGTAACTGACGTACCAACCGCTGTTAATGTCACCGCACTTAAAATAGAAATTGTCGCAAGTGACTTTGCATTTCCTTTAATACGATATAGTAACTGTGACGTTGTTACCATATTCATACCGTTATAAAACGCTGACTTATTATTTCTTGCACGCTTTAATACGAATACGGTAAAGAACATAAATAGTAAGTACGTACCTAATACCGTCGCTAGTAAAATGTAAAGTGCGACTGTCATAAAGTTTGCATACTTCAGTGCCTTCACGTACATTAATGCTAAGAAATAACCTGAACCGATTAAGAAAACTGAAACTAATGCCATAACTACAGATTCTTTTGGCATTGTTTCTCCTTCACGCTCAGCACGGAAGAGTTCAATTAGCTTGAATCGATAAATTAAACGATATCCTTGAAGTGATGTATACAAAATAATCACAAAGAAAATAATTGCTGTATCAATAACTGCAGCCATCGGTACTTCAAAATGAACATTTAAGTCTAATCCCATCATATTTACTAATAACTCAAGGAATAGTTTTGAAAGAACACTACCGATTGCAATTCCGATTACTAATGATATGAATCCCATTAACATATTTTCATAAAAGAGCATTTTACCAATTTGTCTTTTACGAATACCTAGTAAAGAATATAATCCAACTTCTTTTTTACGTTTACGTGTAAAGAATCCGTTTGAATATATAATGAACACTGCTACGAAAATGATAAGCATTACACTTGAAACTTGGAATGCTCCACTAATTTTTTTAGAAGCTTCTGCTGCTTTTTCCATTTGTGAATTATATTGCAGTGCTTTAAATGTAAAATAAATGACGATACTAAAAATCATAGATGCAAAATATACAAAGTAGTCTTTAAAGTTTCGTTGTATGTTACGGAGGGCAATGCTAGATAAGGTCATCAGCCATACCTCCAGAAATAGAAGACATTACGTCAACGACTTGTTGGAAAAATTGCTTACGTGTTAATTCCCCGCGCTGTAATTCTTTATATAACTCACCATCTTTAATGAAAATTACTCGTTTACAATAACTTGCCGCAAATGCATCGTGTGTTACCATTAAAATTGTTGAGTTATCATATTCATTTAATGACTTCATACTTTCTAATAAATCTGTTGCTGATTTTGAATCAAGCGCTCCTGTCGGCTCGTCTCCAAAAATCATACTTGGATTCGTAACGATTGCACGTGATGCTGCGCAGCGCTGCTTCTGTCCACCAGATACTTGATATGGGAACTGATTTAAAATATGATCAATACCAAACTTTTTCGCAATTTCAAGAACACGTCGGTCAATTTCACTTGCCTTTACTTTCGATAACGCAAGAGGTAACGCAATATTTTCTTTCACCGTTAACGTGTCTAATAAGTTATAATCTTGGAAAATGAAACCTAAATGGTCACGGCGGAATAACGCTAGCCTATCATCATTCATCTTCACGATATCTTTTCCATCAATTAAAATCTCACCATTCGTCGCATTATCAATTGTAGAAAGAACGTTTAGTAGCGTCGTCTTACCAGAACCAGAAGGTCCCATAATTCCAACGAACTCACCTTCTTTTACTTGTAAGTTAATGCCTTTTAACGCTTCAAATTTATTACCACCTGTATCATATACTTTTGTAATATTTTTTGCTTCTAACACTGTTTTCATCTCGTCATCCCTCATTTCATCTATTCTCTATTTTCACTATATACATTCTCCACTCTTGCCACTATCGATGTTTCTTACACAAGCGTGACAATTATGTAAGGTACATAAGTAAAGACATCAAAAATTTAACCTAATGAATTAAAGTACTTTGTTACTATAACATTGAGATATCATACCATCCATTCATTCTGCTTACAGGAACATTACATTTTTGTAAGGTTACAAATGTACCCTACAAAGTTGTGCATGAAATGTCGAATAGAGCCATTTCCTGATGTTTTGCAAAACGTGTGAGGACGTATTTATTCCAAATGGTTCACTTCTTCAAACTATGAACTAGCAGAAGGACCAGAGATTGTATGGAATGAAAATAAAGAGGTATCCTCGCCGAATTTCAAAAGCGAGATATAGGTACCTGTTTTGAAAAAGTAATATAAGGGTCTAAAATTTCTCAAAATAAAGAAGCTGCTCTTCCTCTTTTTAAAGGAAAAGCAGCTTCTTTATTTTATACTTCTTCTCGACTCGTTCTTATACAAAAAAATAGTAATAATCGTAAGCACTATAACAACTACAAAAGTAAATACACTGTAGAAGAAAAGAAACGCTTCAGTTCTTTTTTATACAAAACATAAAAATATAAATTCGTTATAATGAGAGCAACTACTATAATCCCAGGCATCATATAGAATCTCCAATCAGCCTGTGCAAAATACTTATAATCATACCACCATAAATTTTATATTTTTCTATTAAGCCCCTACCTCTTTCTTATAAGCAACATAAGAATATCCCATTGTTAGTCCTACCGCACCAATAATAATTCCAACCATTACGAACGATTTCCATGCTACTGGTGCAAAGACGCTTATAATCATAATAAGTCCCAATACAACAAACACTTTTCCGCTAAAACGGTGCGTCTTTCTCCATACTTCTTCGTTACTTAATGTCCACGGTGTCCTTATGCCCACAAAGTAATTTGGTTTGCACTGTGGTAAATAGTTTCCGATGACTATAAATAAAAGACCTACTAATAATTCTGGCACCCGATTAATAAATATGTTATATCCTAGTCCACTTGTAATAATATCTATATTTCCGACAAATAATAGCAAAAGTATCCCGTTATTCATCATCATAAAAGCTTTGGAAAACTTCTCGTAATTTGCTTTCTTTGGATCAATCTTTGGTATCACATTTAAAAATACATACAATGCAATCATAATTCCAACCATAGAAATCATTCCATAAAATTTAGACGAATAGCCATCTACCTTACCACCGCTCCAATGCGTTGCAATTGTATCCGGCAAATGTGGCCAAGCAAACGCCCACGCTACACAAGTTGTAACAATTAATATAATTGCAAAAAGATGCTTTCTCATTTCTCCTCTCCTCCTTTATTCGTAAACGTAAACACCCATTTTAATACATCTTGAAATACCGTTGTGTTTAAAGAGTACACGACAAATTGCCCTCTTTTTTCATCTTGAATAATTTCAGCATTTTTAAGTGCATTTAAATGATGTGAAATACTTGGCTTTGTCATATTGAAATGTTCAGCAATTTCACCAGCAGTTAAATCGCCTTCTTTTAATAAATCTAAAATTTTTCGTCTTGTTGGATCTGCTAACGCTTTGAATGCTTGATTCAATGTCTTTCTCCCTTTCACTACTTATAAATTTAGATGTTTATCTAAACATTAAAATAATTTTAGCTTATTGTCAATTATATATAAGACCCTTTTTACTTTTTCCACTTTTGACCTATACTGTTTACTATCTTATATTTCAACATAATGAAAAGACGTGAAACACATGGTACACTATAGCTACAGTTGTTTTTTTTGAGGAGGAATATACAGATGTATAAAATTTTAATCGTTGAAGACGATCCAAATATTTCATCATTACTACAATCTCACATTCAAAAGTATGGTTATGAAGCTGTTGTTGCGGAGAACTTCGATGATATTATGGAATCGTTTAATACAGTGAGACCACACCTTGTTTTACTTGATGTAAACTTACCGAAATTCGATGGATTCTACTGGTGCCGTCAAATTCGTCATGAGTCTACTTGTCCAATTATTTTCATTTCAGCGCGTGCTGGTGAGATGGAACAAATTATGGCGATTGAAAGCGGTGCGGATGATTATATTACAAAACCATTCCACTACGACGTCGTAATGGCAAAAATTAAAGGACAATTGCGTCGTATTTACGGTGATTATGCACCAAATATTTCTGAACGAATCGTTGAAGTAGAAGGTTTAAAACTATTCCCTGAACGCCCAGAAATTCATTTTGGATCTGAGCAAGTTCTTTTAACGAAGAAAGAAGCAATTTTAGCAGAAATGTTATTATCTAAATCCCCTCGTACAGCGAGCCGTGAAGATTTATTAGCTGCCCTTTGGGATGATGAGAGCTTTGTCGAAGAAAATACATTAAACGTAAACATTACGCGCCTTCGTAAGAAGTTTAATGAACTTGGTATTGAGAACGCTATTGAAACAGTACGTGGACTTGGATATCGTTTTAACACAACTTGGAGTGAATAAGCATGAAATTATTTCTACGTGATCATTTTGCATTTTTTCTACTGTACGTATTAAACTTCGGTATCATTTTCGTTCTTTATGATGCAGTAGATGGATTTCAAAATAATAAATTTTACTTCATCGTTTTAAGTTTATATTTATTCATTTGCTTTCTCGCTTATCGTTACGTTCGTAATCGTAGAATGTACCATAGATTAAGTGAGCAACCAGAGAAAATGGAAGATGCGTTTATTGAAAGAGCGACCGCTCCGATGCCTCACGCTGTAAATGAACTCGTGCGTACCCAATACCGTCTCTTCCAAAAAGAACTACAATCGTATGAAGTGAAACAACAAGAACATCAATTGTTCATTAACCATTGGGTACATCAAATGAAGACACCTGTTTCTGTTATGCAACTTATGGTGCTGGAAATGGAAGACGAACATTTAATTCCGAAATTTAAAAAAGAGTTAGAGCGTCTAAACCAAGGACTTGATATGGCTTTATACATGGCAAGACTAAATAACTTCCATGAAGACTTCCATGTTGAGACGATTTCATTAAAAGATACTGTAACAAAAAATATTAACGGATTAAAAGAACTGTTCATTCGTAATGGCGTCTTCCCTGTTTTAGAAGTTCATTCTAATTTAAAGGTTGCCTCTGATGCGAAATGGCTAAAATTTATCATCTATCAGTTAATGACAAATGCTGTTCGTTACTCTGGTGAGCGTGGAAAGAAAGTTTTCTTATCTGCTTATCGAAACGGAAAAGACATTATTTTAGAAGTTCGTGATGAAGGCGTTGGTATTCCGCAAGAAGATATCCGAAGAGTATTTGAACCATTTTACACTGGGAAAAACGGTCGTACATTTGGGGAATCTACTGGTATGGGGCTTTATATTGTAAGTAAAATTTGTGATTATTTAGGGCACTCTGTCAAACTAGATTCTGAAGTTGGTAAAGGAACGACGATTAAAATTATCTTCCACAATGTTGCAAGCAATCAAGCAGAGAATGTAGAGAAGGTGACTAAGGCATGATCATAGCATACGCTAGCAAAATGTATGAGAACTCACTCTCATACATTTTTTGCAATAAAACGACTTCCACACCTTCTAGCCGGAGGTATAATCTATGACATTTTGGCAATTTGCATTTAAAAATGTAACACGTAACTCAAGAGCTTATTTCGCCTACTTTGTAAGCAGTACCTTTTCCATTGCCGTTTTCTTTTCGTTTGCTGTTTATTTATTCCATCCGAAATTACAAAACTTCAGCATAACCTCTGAAGTTTCAGGATTAATGATATTTTCAGAAGTAGTAATTGTTTTCTTCTCTTTCTTCTTTTTACTATATTCCATCGGTACTTTCTTAAAAGTTCGTAAAAAACAATTCGGCATTTTAACCGTTTTAGGGATATCTAGAAAACAATTACACCGTCTCGTCTTCATAGAAAATATATTAATCGGTATTTTATCTATCTTTTTCGGCGTGCAGTTTGGACTTGTTTTTTCACAATTTTTCTTATTAGTAACAGCTAAAATAACGCATGTTCCAGGAATCTATTTATACTGGCCTACTAATGCTATCGTTTTAACGACAATTGTTTTTCTCAGTCTCTTTATCGTTGTATCTACATTCACACCGATGCTCATTCGGACAAGAAAAACAGTCTATCTTTTAAAAGCAAATGCCAGTAAACAAAAAGAAAGGAAGCCATCTATACTTATTTCTCTATTTGGTACTATATGTTTATTAGGTAGCTACGCTTTAGCTGGAAACCCAAAATATTTCGTTTCATTAGACCCGCAAATTGGAATGATATATATAGTTTCTAGTATTTTACTTATTCCGATGCTCGTTTCAATTGGAACGTATTTCTTCTTTTCACAAATCAGTTTCTTACTGATACATATTTTGAAAAAGAGACGAATTTTCTATATGAGACGGATTAATATGCTTTGGGTTTCTGATTTAGCAAGTCGTATTCGGACAAATATTAATATGCTCTTCATCGTAGCGATGTTATCTACTATTGCTTTTACGATGATTACCTTTTTATACGGATTTGGAAAGTTTATGAAGCTAAATGTCGAAAGAAATTCTCCATTCGCGTTTTCATATGTATCGTACGAGGCGAATCCATTTACTTCCCAGCACTTAAATTGGCTAGAGAAACAATTACAAGATGGGAAATTCTCTTATGACAAAATTAAAGTGGATTTATATGCTACACCTTTAAAAGAAGACGAAGGCATGGTAAATTACGATAGCATATATGCCATTAAACAAAGTGATTATAATAAGCTTGCCGATTCCTTACAACTAAAACAACTATTTATGAACGATAACGAAGCATATGTTTTAGCTGGATTATCCGATTTTCCACTGTTTAATGCGATGGATGACAGTTACACTAGAAAGCACATTACACTTTCTAATACGAATTATAAGTTACAAGTAAAAGGGTATGAAGCAGTTAATGCCATTCCAGCCTATTTCGCACACCAAATATTAGTATTACCCGATTCTATCATTCACAATTTACCCAATAGTACGAAACATGTAACAACCTATAATTACAACATACAAAATTGGGAGAATACGTACGCCATTGCTGATGAATTTGTAAAACGAATTGAGAAAGACCGTGCGAGTGTTCAACACGATGGACCGCTCGTTCGTGTTTACGAATCGGGCAATTCCTTATACAAAATTAAATCAGGAAATGCTTCCTACTTCCTAATCGGAACGTTCCTCGGAATCATTTTCTTTATTGGTGCTGGCAGTGTACTTTACTTCCGTATGTATACAGATTTAACAAACGAACAAGAAAAGTACGTAACGATTACAAAGATTGGCTTAACAGAATCAGAAATGAAGCGATCAGCGACCATTCAGCTTGGAATCTTATTTTTCGTTCCATACATTATAGCTTCCATTCATACGATGTTTGCAACGAAGATGTTACAGGATGTTATTAATTTATCCTTATTCGCTGAAATTACGGTTGTCCTTATCATTTTCGGAACAGTTGAGATTATCTTTTTCCTACTCATTCGTTCACTTTATATGCAGAAGTTATCGCAACATATTCAGGTTTAATTAATAGAAAGGTGATTATTATGGAAGAAGTATTACACATAAAAAACGTCTCAAAAGTGTATGAGGGAAAAGTCCCCCATACCGCTTTAAAAAATATAAATTTACACGTAGATAAAGGTGAATTCGTTGCGATTATGGGCCCGTCTGGAAGTGGTAAATCCACGTTTTTAAACGTTATTTCGACAATTGACTCCCCTACTTCCGGCGAAGTCGTAATTAACGGGAAACAACCGCACACATTTCGTAGAGAAAAATTAGCTATTTTCCGTCGCCAAGAATTAGGATTTGTTTTCCAAAACTTTAACCTATTAGATACGTTAACGATTGGAGAAAATATCGTATTACCTTTAACGTTAGATAATGTTCCTTTAAAAGAAATGGACAAAAAGCTCGATAGCATCTCAAAAAAGCTCGGAATCGATCATATTTTAAATAAACGTATCTTTGAAGTTTCAGGAGGACAAGCACAGCGGACTGCTGTAGCACGCGCCGTTATTCATCACCCTTCTCTCTTACTAGCTGATGAACCGACAGGGAACCTAGACTCGAAAGCAGCTATTGATGTAATGGAATTATTTACAAAATTGAACAAAGAAGAAGACGCAACGATTTTAATGGTTACGCATGATCCTTTTGCAGCAAGTTATTGTAACCGTGTTATTTTCATTAAAGATGGAGAGCTTTACAATGAACTGCACCGCGGATTGTATCGCGAGAAGTTTTATCAAGAAATATTAGATGTTTTAGCATTATTAGGAGGAAGACGTGGATGACATTTTGGCAATTCGCATTTAAAAATGTCTCTCGTAATTCTAAAGCATATTTCGCCTATTTTGTAAGTAGTGCTTTTTCTATTATGGTTTTCTTTTCATTTACTGTATACGCATATCACCCACGCTTACAAAGTGTGCAAAATTTTCAAGAACGGGATCCTTTAATGAATTTAGCTAGTACAGCGCAGTTTGTTATCGTCATGTTCTCGTTCTTCTTTCTCTTATATTCAATCGGAACATTTTTAAATGTACGGAAGCAGCAATTCGGGGTACTCACTATTCTTGGTATCTCACAGAAACAGTTAAAAAAACTTTTATTTACTGAAAACATGATAATCGGGCTATTATCTATCTTTATCGGTATTCAAGGTGGGCTTGTATTTTCTAACTTTTTCTTATTAGTCACTTCAAAATTAACAAGTGCGAAAGGCCTTTACTTATATTGGCCAACAGAAGCGATTATCGTCACAACCGTCACCTTTATCATTTTATTTTTAATCGTTTCTACGTTTACACCGATGTTCATTCATACTCGTAAAACAACGCTGCTCATTAAAGGGATAAAAAAAGAAAAGAAAGAAAAAAAACCATCTATACTCATCTCGATATTTGCTTTAACTTGTTTAGGATTATGTTATTATATCGCCGGTTATCCGCAAGGCTACGTAACAGAAAAAAATGTGCAAAATGGCTCTGTAATCTTTATTATGCTATCTATTTTACCGCTCGTAGTAGTCGGGACATATTTATTCTTTTCACAAACATTTCTTCTCTTTATCTACATTTTAAAACAGCGAAGAAAGTTTTATCTGAAACAAATAAATATGTTATGGATTTCAGATTTAGTTGCTCGTACCCGTAGTAATATTAATGTACTCTTTATCGTTTCTATGCTATCCGCCCTTGCATTTACAATTATTATTGGGTTGTTTGCTGCTAATAATCATACGAAAGCATCGATATTAGAACACTATCCAATCCCATTCACCTATACATCTGAAGGGGATAATTCATTTGAACAAAAGCACATTACTACTATTGAAACTGAGCTTACTAATGCTAATTTTCAATATACCAAATATAAGTTTACCGTTTTAAAAGATACAGCTTTAAAAGAGTCAATTGCCATTATGAAAATGAGTGATTATAACGCAATAGCTAAACAATTAAATAGACCAGAATTCTCGCTGGATTCTACACACGTTTATATTATTTCTCGCTATTCGCCAGAGCTATTAAATCTCGTATCAAACCCATTTGCGAAGCAGGACACTATTACACTTGGCTCTAACAAAAAGGAATTTCATATTAAAGGTTTTATTAATAAAGGAATTGAACCAATCTATGCATTGCCCCTTTTAATTGTTATGCAAGATAATGCCATTGACAATATGATTCCTCATATTGAAACAATTACCGTCTATAACTACTTCGTAGAGAATTGGGAAAATGCAATTGTTCCAACAAAAAATATATTAAAAAGCTTAGACCATGATGCAAACAACTTGTATGAAGCACACAAGGATGAAAAAGATTTTATCAAACCGTTTTATATTCATACAGCTACTGATGAACTCATTCACAGTAAAGAAAATGCGATCGCTCAATTCTTTATTTGGGCATTTCTCGGCTTTATTTTCTTTATTGGTGCAGCTAGTGTTTTATACTTCCGTATGTATAGCGACTTAACGACCGAAAAACAAAAGTATATTACGATTACAAAGCTTGGCTTAACAGAATCAGAAATGTTTCGTTCTGCAACGATTCAATTAGGAATTTTATTTTTCGTTCCTTATATCGTTGCTGGTGTTCACACATTATTTGCGGTCCAGTTTTTACAAAGCATGTTTGCTTTCTCTTTACTAAAAGAGTTATTAATCGTTCTCACTTTATTCGGGATTATCGAGATTATTTTCTTCTTCTTAATCCGTTCTCTGTACATCAATAAATTATCACAGCATATAAAGATATAAATAGGTGAAACTTTAATTAGTGGGGATTTGTCCTCCCCACTAATTATTAGCCCACACCAATTAGGCTTTAACGGGCAATTGGATCTCTCACCTAATTTCTGTGCTTTGCAACCAATTTTTAAGGTGAGAGTCTTATGCCCGGAAATAGCGGAATAAAATAGCCTTGTGCAATACACACAAGGCTATTTTCAATAGTTTTTTTAGCAGCAATATCCACCATAACCACCATAGCCGTAGCCGCCATAGCCATAACCGCCTCCGTAGCAACCGAAGCAGCTAGCACCGATGATAATCAATAAAATAAACAATACGATTAGAAGCGCAAAACCGCCTCCGTAGCCATGTCTACGGTCGCAATCATCATGTCTGTGTTCACTCTTTTCGCCCATTATTCTATTCCTCCTTTAGTATCGTTCATAACAAATTCCTCTTGTTCTAAATGAGGGGATTCTATTTATATTATGTTTTCAGGGCGAATAGGAAGCTTGGCTTTCCTAAAAACGGGCTTATTTCGCAAAATGGGCTTCATGAAAAAAAGATACCTGTTAAGGTATCTTTTTTTCGTTAAATTCAGTCCAGACATAATAGCTAAAAACAAACCGGCAACTGTTAAACTAATAAATGCATGCCATTTCCACCATGATACCCCTAAAATAACAATTGCAATCGCAATTAACGTGACGATTAATACGTATATATCCATCTCTCATTCCCCTTACTTTTATAAAAAAGGAGGGAAAACCCCCTCTTTTTTATACGTCATAATTAACTACATAATGCTGCATTTCTGTATTATAGTAGCCCTCACTATATTCAATTACTTCGCCAACTTCATCGTAAGAATAGCGCATACGTTTTAATAGCGCTGTCCCCCCTTTTTCACCTAACGCTTCTGCAACGAAGCTAGGTGCAGCTCCAACTGCGAATTCGTCTCTAAAATTTTCTAAATGTATACCTCGGTCCTCGACCAAATCGTAAAGTGATTGTAAATCAAAGTCCGATAAATCTGTACTTGCCATTTGCGCTGAGAAATAGTGCGTATAATGAATGTACGGTACATCATTTAGCATGTATAAACGCTCAATACGAAAACTCTCTTTACCGAATAATCGAAAGGGCACTGTTCCTTCTTCATTATGAACTATTTCTGCCTTTAGTAATTTCTTTTGTACTTTATATCCTTCTTCCACTAACAATTCTGTGAACTTCTTACCCTTTGACAGTTTTGTCGCAGAAGTATTGCGGATAACTTTCGTTCCTTTACCGCTTTTCTTTTCCAAATACCCTTCTTGAACGAGTTCTTTAATCGCATTTCGCACTGTAATTTTACTCACTTTGAACTCTTCTTCTAACTGCGGTTCGGAAGGGATATTCGTATGAATGGCATATACACCATGCAATATTCGATCACGAATAATATTTTTTATTTGTAAATATAATGGTCCTTTTTTTCTCGTTACGTTCACCGTTACACCCACTACCTTTCTACATCACCTACTGATGCCATCATTGCCCGAAGTATATCATTCTCTGATAACATTGGCGTATCACCGACGATTGTATGTGCAAGCATTCCAGCTACTGATGCAAATGAAACAGCTTTCTCTGGTGCAAACTCTTCTATCTCGCCATGAATAATTCCGCTCGTATAGGCATCTCCAGCACCTATTCTATCATATACAGAAAACGTAAGTGTTTTTGCAAAAGTGAACGTTCCATCTTTACATATGAATCCGCGAATTGAATGTGTATTATCGCTATTAATAGAACGATGTGTACCAGCAATTGTAGCGATATGATATGTTTCAGCCACTTTTGGAATAAGATCAACAAGTTGTGCTTCTCGCTCCGTCTCTTCTGTTTTCATTCCAAGAACAAACATCGCATCTTTTTCATTCATCATAACGATATTAGCAAGTTCCAGCATTTTTTCATAATGCACCTTTGCCTGTTTATATCCATCTTCCCCCCAAAGCGATGGACGATAATTACAATCAAAAACGACGATGCCTCCGTTTTCCTTAACTGCTTTTGCTAAAGATTTCATCTGATGACGCACAGTATCATTCATCGCAAGTGTAATACCGCAAAAATGAACAATATCAATTTTCTTTGCGATTTCTTCAAATTGATACATCTCTTCAGATACCGTATTGAAACTACTTTCTAGTCGATTCGAATATGTAACGCGGCTTGCACGTGCTCCAAACCCATTTTCTAAAAAGTACATGCCGACATATTTACCGCCCCTTGCAACAAGCGAAGTTTGGACACCTAACTTTTGAATGTAAGATAATGCCGCATCTCCAACAGAGTTTTCCGGTAAAGTTGAAATAAGAAGCCCTTCATGCCCTAGATGAGAAAGCGCTGCTGCAACGTTCACGCCTGTACCTGAAAATGAGTAATGTAATGTGTTAGCTTGTGATAACAATTCATACCCTGGCACTTGCAGGCGCATCATTACTTCGCCGAATGCTGCAATTCTCTTACGCATATGGATCAACTAACTTCTTCACGACTGCTAATAGTTCACGAACATCTTCTACTTTCGTATTACCAGTTTCTTTATCAATAATAGAAGAGTACACATGCGGGATAACTTGCTCTACATTTGCCTCTAAAGCAATACGTACAATTGTTTCAAAGTTTTCTTTATCAATTCCGCCTGTTGGTTCTAATGCAAATCCTTCTTCAGCACAAGCTTTTGCAACCGCGCGGAATTCTTCTTCGTGAGCTAAGCCTTTCATTGGGAAATATTTCAATGCATTTCCGCCCATATCACGTACAAGGGCGATTGCTGTTTTAATTGGAACAATTGCTTTTTCTTCCCCAGCTGCACTAATTGGACCAGTAGAAATATTTACGTACCCTACTTTTCCTGTAGGTGATACTAAACTATTAATCCAGCTACCTTTCTCACCAAGATTTGCACGAGTAGCACCAACTGAGGGGAACACTTGGTTAATATGACTACCAGGATAATGCTTCGCAATTTCAGCTACAACTGCCGCTTGGCGATTATCTCCTGCTCCTAATCCGATTGATACAGCATCATCAATTTCTTTTCCATATGCTTTCATCGCTGTCACTGCTTCCTCTACTGTTGGATAATCTTTTGATAAAACGCCGACTACTACATAACCTTCTGCTACTTCAAAAATGTCTTTCGCATTCTCGATATTGTTTGCTAATACATTTAATGCTACGCGGCCTTTATAAAAACGGTTTTGAATGTTTGTCATTTTAGTTTCCCCCTACAATTTCTCTCATTTTTTCTTCAATCACATATATATCATCGCCTTGAAGTGGACGTGGATCGATATCAAAGAATCCTTGTCTTACTCCGTAATCACGTGTGTAAATTGCGATTTCCCCTTCGCGTAATGCCGTCACGACATCTTTTGCTGATTTATTTAATTTTTTCTCGTTAATATGAATACGTGCTCTAAAAATTGCTCTTCCTGCTTCATCTTGAACGATTGTTACATTTACACCGTTTAACTCTTTCAACGGCATAAGTACTTGTAACAATTCTTTTTCTTGTTCACCCTTACCTTCTTTTACTCCGTACTCATCAAGCGCTTGAAGTAACCCAAAAGTCGTCTCTTTCCCAACTTTCATACTTCTTCCGATACAATGTAATTGTACTTTCAGCCATTCAATATACTTTCTTTTACCGCCGACAATACCAGAAGTAGGTCCTTCAATTGCCTTTGATCCGCTATAAATGGCTAGGTCTGAATACTTCACATATTTTTGAATGTCTTCTTCAGCTGCCGCATCAACGATAAGTGGCACATTATTTCGCTGCGCTACTTCCCACGCTTCTTCAACAGAAATCATATTTTTTTGCACGGCATGATGTGATTTCACATAAAGAATTGCAGCTGTATTTTCACCTATCGCATCTTCAATATGTTCCGCTTTCCCCTCATTTGCATAGCCAACTTCAACGAGCTTACCTCCGCCTAAGTAGATCATCGTTTCAACAGGAGCACCATATTGAACGTTATGACCTTTTAGCATAATTACTTCGTTTTTCGCGATGACTTCTTGATGAAGTCTTTCACTTTTACGGCGATTTCCTTCTGTCACAAGTGCTGCGATAGAAAGCGCGATTCCACTTGATGCTGAGTTCACAACGACCGCTGCCTCTGAATCTAGAATTCTCGCAATATGGTCCCCAGCTTTATCTACTAAATCTGCAATTTCCACATAATTTTGTCCACCGTGTTTCATCGCATCCATAACTGTATCTGTAGGAGCGGATACACCTAATATACTCATTCTTCCGCTCGCATTAATAACTCTTTTTAATCCGTACTTAGCATTCAATGAATGACCCATTGATTACAACCCCTTTCGTATCAATTCTTCTTTCAGCAATGCGCTGATCTCCTTCTGAATCAATTAACGTAATCGGTTCATCTTTCACCGTAAATAAAGTTAAGTTTGCAATATCCCCTTCTTGAATACGACCAAGCTCTGGTTTCTTAAGCCACTCTGCCGCATTTTTCGTAACCGCATCAATTACCTCTTCTAGCGAATACCCTAAGTAAAGGAATTTCGAAAGAACGTTAGCCATGCTGTAAACCGGACCGTGTATACGATTCCTTCTGTAAATATCTGTACTAATTGTATGGAGGGCAATCCCATAACGCTTCGCTGCCTCTGCTACTTTAAAAGAAAAGCTAGCATTACCATGCCCAACATCTAGATGCACCCCACGTTTCACTGCATCTAATAATGCAGGTAGCGGTTTTTCTTCTTCATCAAATAAATTATTTTCTTTCCCGTTTAAGTAATGTGTAATCACATCATCTTTTTCTAAAAGTGGTATGACTTCCTCAATACGGGGAGGCGCTGAACCGATATGTACCATAATTGGCAATGATGTTTCACGAGATAAAGAACGCGCTACATGAAGTGGTTCAATTCCGCTATCACAAACGACACTTTTACTCATTCTCGCTTTTAACCCAACGATTACATCTTTATACTTTTCTACTGCTTCTATTACCTTCTCTTTATCTATCCATTCCATATTGGATAATTCATCAATTCGTTTCAAACCGATGCGAGAAATATTTAAAAAGGCAAATAAATTCGTCTTTGCCTGCTCTCTACTTAATACTAAATCTGCAATGCGATCAGCTCCGCAGCTCCCCGCATCAACAATTGTCGTTACCCCTTGCTTAACGCCAATTTCATCCACCTCATCGCCATATGGATCAAACTCTGGAAAAGCGTGAACGTGCAAATCAATCCAGCCACCCGATACGTAAGCACCTGAGTAATCAAAAACCTTTCCACCTTCGCCAGCGCCAGCTTTTATCACCTGTGCGATTTTATTATTTTCGATTACAATGTCAATCGCTTCCCCGTTCACACGTTTCACATTACGTAGCACGAATCGTTCTGTCATTGTATGTCCACCCTTTTCTATAAGAAGCTGTAAGAATACGCTTACATTAAAGTTTCATTTTTTATATCTCTTTCACACATTTAGCGTAACACACAAAAAAGGATAAGTAAATATAACGTTATAATGTTTAATTGTAAATAAAGTGAAACTTTAATCAGTGGGGTGTCCATCCCCCACTGATTATTAGCCCTCACCAATCGGGATTTAACGGGCAATCACTACTCATTAAAGATCCCATTCATCGCTCAAACACAATCCGATGCTTCGTGATTTCTTCTAGTCTCCCGCGATCTACTTCATATTCAGTATCCATACTTTGCGGCACCATTACTTTCCCGCCTTTCAGCATCACTTCCGGTGAAATAATATCCTTCTCCCAATGTCTACTAGAAGCAGATATATCTCCAGGAATCGTAAAGTTCGGCAACGAGGCAAGCGCAACGTTTTGTGCACGTGAAATTCCCATCTCTACCATACCACCGCACCAAACTGGTATGTTCTGCTCCATACAATAATGATGGATTTGAACCGACTCTGTTAACCCGCCCACTCGCCCTGGCTTAATATTCACAATCTGGCAACTGCCAAGTGTAAGCGCAACACGTGCATCTTCTAGACTGTGAATACTTTCATCTAAACAAATCGGTGTTTCAATTTTCTTTTGTAACTGTGCATGATCAAGAAAATCATAATCCGCTAACGGTTGTTCAATCATCATCAATTGAAATTCATCTAACCGTTTTAACTTCTCTACATCAGCTAACGTGTACGCTGAATTTGCATCAGCCATTAACGGGATATGCGGAAACTCTTTACGAATATCTTTTAATAATTCATAGTCATGCTCTGGCTTTATCTTCACTTTAAAACGCTTATAGCCTTCTTCCGCGTACTTTTCTATTTGCTTTAACATAGTCGGAATCGTATTGATCCCAATTACAACGCCGACTTCAATTTCTGCTTTCGTTCCGCCAAGTAACGTTGCTAGCGATTTCTTTTGACGTTTTGCATATAGATCCCAAACAGCTCCTTCAACTCCGGCCTTTGCCATTCGGTTTCTCTTTATATGCTGGAACAAAGATAGTATTTCATTCGGATGAGAAAGTTCAGCTTTCAATACATTAGGTAATAAAAAATCCTGAAGCACATGCAGCGCTGTCTTTACTGTTTCTTCCGTATACCACGGTTCAGAAAACGCGACGACTTCCCCAAAACCAATATATCCATCCGTATCTTCTAATTCAATGACGATACTCTCACGCTTTTCGTAAGTTCCGTAACTTGCAGCAAACGGGATTACGAGCGGCATTTCCGTTATATAAAATGTCACTTTTTTTATCTCCACTTACATTTCCTCCACTAATTGTTTTAACTCTCGTCTTAATAATTTCTTCGAAGCGTTTCGTGGTAATTCCTCTAGGAAACATGCTTTCTTTGGTACTTTATATTTCGCTAATTTTTCTTCGCAAAAATGAAGAATTTCTTCTTCTGTTACCTCTCCACTTTTCACAATAAAAGCGGCCGGTACTTGTCCCCAACTTTCATCCTTCATACCAATAACCCCAGCTTCCGCTACCATCGGATGAGAAAGCAACACTTCTTCAATTTGAGCTGGATATATATTTTCCCCGCCAGAAATAATTAAATCACTGCGGCGATCTAATACGTATAAAAATCCTTCTTCATCTAAATAACCGAGGTCACCAGTATGAAGCCATCCATTTTGAATTGTCTCATGCGTCGCATCTTCACGATTAAAATAGCCGCCTGTTACATTCGGTCCTTTTACTACAATTTCTCCTTCCGCAAACGGCGGCACTACTACGCCATCCTTTTCAATACGAAGTTGGCATTGAAATAGTGGCTTTCCAGCTGATCCTACTTTCGTTAACATGTAATCTGCTGATAACGTACAAATTTGCGACGACGTTTCTGTCATTCCATATGTTTGGTAAACAGCAATTCCTTTTTCCACACACGTTTCTAATAACGGTTTCGGTGCTGGACCTCCGCCAAGTAACATGCATCGTAAAGAAGATGGATATGTTCCTTCTCCAAGTCGGTCTAAAAGATCTGTTAACATTTTAGAAACGACAGAAATAATCGTAACGCCTCTCGTTTGAAGTGCTTCATGAATGAAATTCACATCATATTTTGGAACGAGTAAAATACGCATACCGTACATAATATTTTTCATTAAAAGAGATAGACCGCCAACGTGGAACATCGGCATACAAACTAACCAACAATCGTCATCGCGAAGTCCTAAATTAAACGAAGAACCGACTGCGCTTGCCCAATGATTTCCGTACGTCAAAATAACGCCTTTCGGTTTTCCTGTCGTCCCAGACGTATAAATAATTGTCATCGCTTCTTCTAAAGAAAATTCTTCTTGTATAGCTGCTTCTGCCTTCGGTCCATTCATCACTTCAGCAAATGAATATACGGGAACACCCTTAGCATTAAAATCTTGATCCGTCACTAAACAAACAACCTGAGCATCATCCATTTGCCAAAGTAGCTCTTCTCTTGAAAGACGCGTATTTAAAAGCACAGCTACTGCACCTACGTAAGATAAGGCGTGAATAACTGTAATCATCTCCATACCATTTTTCATCAGAACAGCCACCTTTTGCGCTCGCTTCACTCCTATATGTGAAAGGTGTTCACAAACAGATACCACTTTTTCATGCAGCTTCATAAAAGTAACCTTCTTATCTTCTATTTCAATTGCAGTGCGATCTGGTGTTAAAAATGCACGTTGCATTAACCAATTTGGCATCGTCTCCATCATTCATTCTCCTTTCATGAAAGAAAGAGACTTGATATCAATCAGGTCTCTTAGTTGTTTTGTTTCCAATTCAATCATTTGGATGCGTCTCACATTGCGTGCGATTCGCTTTCGCTTTTGAGACATCCAGCTACAGCGGCTAGAACAGTTGGTCGTTTCACGCCTTCCTCCGAGGCAAAAAGCGCCTCTACGTCAGGAGTTCCAACGCCCTCTTGTTCTAAACGAGCCGCTTTCGCTTTTGAGACATCCAACTACTCCTCCTAGCCCCATCGGCTCCGCTTTCATCAAGGAAAACGAGGGAATTGACCGAAGTCTGGACGGCGTTTTTCTTTGAACGCGTCGCGACCTTCTTTTGCTTCGTCAGTTGTGTAATACAATAACGTTGCATCTCCAGCTAATTGTTGAATACCAGCTAGACCGTCTGTGTCTGCATTAAATGCAGCTTTTAGGAAACGAAGTGCCATTGGGCTGTTTGCTAAAATTTCCTCTGCCCATTGTACCGTTTCTGCTTCCAGTTGCTCTAATGGTACTACTGTATTTACTAAGCCCATATCAAGCGCTTCTTGTACGTTATATTGACGGCATAGGTACCAAATTTCGCGAGCTTTCTTATGGCCTACCATACGAGCTAAGTAACCAGCTCCGTATCCGCCGTCAAAGCTTCCTACTTTAGGACCTGTTTGTCCGAATACAGCATTGTCTGCAGCAATCGTTAAGTCACATACGATATGAAGCACGTGTCCTCCACCAATTGCATAACCTGCTACCATTGCGATAACTGGTTTAGGAATTGCGCGAATGAGACGTTGTAAGTCTAATACGTTTAGACGTGGGATTTGGTCGTCACCTACATATCCACCATGACCGCGAACTTTTTGGTCACCGCCAGAACAGAACGCACGTCCACCTTCCCCTG
Source organism: Bacillus cereus (assembly GCA_002578045.1). Lineage (GTDB taxonomy): Bacteria > Bacillota > Bacilli > Bacillales > Bacillaceae_G > Bacillus_A > Bacillus_A cereus_AK. The sequence continues at coordinate 7,878 of NUMR01000030.1, read as the reverse complement.
TTAAAATGATAACGCCAATATTTGCATCATCACGAGCGTGTGCAAAAGCGTCGATTAACTCCATTACCGTTTTCGGACGGAATGCGTTATGTACTTCAGGGCGGTTAATCGAAATCTTTGCGATACCATTGTATGTTGAATAAATAATATCTTCGTAATTGCCTTCTTTTACCCATTCAATAGCCATTACTACTACCTCCTTGTATATTGCTGATCTCCTCTATAAGTTCAACTTCCTTCTTAGATGAAACAAGCATCACTGCATAGCTTTTAGAAATCCCTTTACTATTGTATCAAACTTTTCCGGTTGTTCCACATGAATTGCATGGCCAGCACCATCAATTTTGACAAATTTCGCGTTAGAGACGCATTTTTCAATGTTTTTTAATATTCGGAAGAACTTTTCATCACATTCCCCGTTCATTAAAAAAACAGGCATATTAAACTCTTCTAACTTATGCCACCATGAAGGCTGAGCCCCTGTTCCCATGCCGCGTAAGCTATTTGCAAGCCCTTTTGGATCGTTAGTAAGTCTTTCTTTTCTCACCGCTTCTTGTACGTTTTTTGCTAAACGTTTTTGCGTTTCAAAAAGGGGAATATTTTCCCACATCAATACAAAACTTTCTATACCTTCTCGCTCAATTTTATCGGCAAGTCGCTCATCTTTTTCACGACGTTCTTTTCTAGCCTCTTCACTTTCAAGCCCAGCCGTACAGTTTTCTAATAAAAGAGAATGTACATACTCTGGATATAAGCATGCCATCGTAATCGCCAGTCTACCTCCCATTGAATAGCCAAGTATATGCGCTTTTTCAATATGAAGATGATCCAGTAGCTCTTTCATTTGCAGCGCCACATTTTTTATATCATAATGCGTAACCTCTTCAGGGCTCTCGGTGCTTCCATGCCCAACAAGATCCACTACAATAACTTGAAACTCCTCACTCCATGAAGGGATAAAAGAGCGCCACGTTTCCATACTACCCGTAAAACCATGAAGAAGTAGAAGTGGTTCTCCTCTTCCGACTACTTCATATTCATACGATACACCTTGCAGCGTTATTTTCATTTTGATTCACCTTGCAAAGAGGTAGTAATCACGTTCATCGTTTTTCCCCATAATTTACGGTGCAATGTTAAGTTTTCATCACGGTTCGTACAAATTTCCACAACGTGTAAACCTTCTGTCGTCGTTCCTTTTTGTACCTCTTCTCGGAATTGCTCCCAACCATTCACACGGCTAAATGAACCGCCGTACATTTTAACAATATGCTCATAATCAAGCCCAAGTGGTGTTCCAAATAATGATTCGAAATGTTCCTTTTTCTCATATTGTGGTAAAAAAGAGAAAATACCGCCCCCATCATTATTTACAACGACAATTGTTATGTTTAATTCATGCAATTTCGCTGCTAACAGTCCATTTAAATCATGATAAAATGATAAATCACCAATGACTAATACGAGCGGATCGCAAATAACGCTCGCTCCTAAAGCTGTCGAAATAATTCCATCAATGCCATTTACACCACGGTTCGCCATCACTTGAATGTTTTTATCCGATGTGAAGAAAAATGAATCTGTATCGCGAATTGGCATACTATTACTCGCAAATAACGTTGCCCCTTCTGGTAAGACACGTACAATATCCGTAATGACTTTTCCTTCAAATGCAGTTTCATATGTTTCCATCTCACGAAGCGTTTTCTTCGTTTTTGCGTTTATATGTTGCCACATTTCGAACCAATCATTCTTTTTCATAACTGGCATTTTTTCTATTAATGCTCTGCAAAATTCAATATCACTAGCTTGTACCACTTCTGTCGCAACAAGAGCTGGATCTCTCCATTGTCCGGATTCATCGACAACGATATGAACAGCTTTCGTTTGTTTTTTTATAAACTGCGTTAATGCTTTAGAGACTGGCATCCCACCAAAGCGAATAATAATGTCTGGCTTCCACGTTTCTTTTAACAGTTCGTTTCGTAAAAATGTATCGTAACAGTCAATCACCATCGTTTTATCGTGTCGCCCACTACGAATATTAGAAAGTGGATCCGCTAAAAGTGGATATCCACTTTTAGCGGCTAGTTTAGCTGCAAATGCTGCGATTTCCGAATGGCTATCATCTCCACAAATAATAAGCCCCTTTTCCATATATGAAAGGCGCCCTACAAGAGAATCTACATATTCACTCGGCATCATCACGTTCCCCTGCTGAACTACTCTTGGATATTCACCACGCCCTTTATCCCATAAACTTTCTAATGAGAAGTCCGGGATAAGCGGCTCGCGAACTGGAAAATTAAGATGAACAGGTCCTTGCGGCGCTAAACAAGCACTTGCTATCGCACGCTGCGTCGTCATACGAGCGTAATGATACATCGCTTCACTCGCTTCTGGAAGTGCCATCTCTGTAAATTGCTTCACAAACGTACCGTATAAATTCAATTGATTCATCGCTTGTGGTGCACCCACATTTCTTAATTCATGCGGTCTATCTGCTGTTAATACGATAAGCGGCACCCGCGCATGAAAAGCTTCACATACAGCTGGATAATAGTTTGCTGCTGCCGTTCCTGACGTACATAATAATGCAACAGGGCGTTTTTTTGCTTTCGCGATACCAAGTGCAAAAAATCCTGCTGATCTTTCATCTACATGTAAATATGTGTTCATTCCTTCATGTTGTTCCATTAGTAAAGCAAGCGGTGTTGACCGTGAGCCTGGACTAATGACAACATCACATACATCTAGACGTGTCAGTTCATCCACGAACGCGCCTAAATAATATGATAATGCTTCTATATGATTGTTCATTTCATTAATTCCTCCAAAGCACCAAGCATCGGTCTAAACTTCAAACTTGTTTCTTCATATTCAAGCTGCGGTACTGAATCCATTACAATCCCACAACCAGCAAATAAGGATGCTTTCTCTCCACTTAATAATCCGCAGCGAAGTGCAACCGCAAATTCACCATTTCCTTCATCATCTATAAAGCCGATTGGCGCACCGTACAAACCTCGGTCTAACAATTCAACATCACGAATTAGTTTCATCGCTTCCAAACGAGGTGTCCCGCCAAGAGCTGGTGTTGGATGCAGTTCTTCTACCATCGTTAAAAGACTCGCATCACCTTTTGCTTCTACAGGCGTATATAAATGAATTAAGTTTTTCGTTGTTAATAAGCCCGGACTTTCCGGAATATTAACGGAGTCGCAATGCTCATTTAATACACCTCGAATCATATTCACTACATAACCGTGTTCAGCTAAATTCTTTTCATCATGAAGAAGCGCATTACCATTTTGCTTACTTTCTTCTATAGAATGACCGTGACCGATTGAACCAGCTAGGCACATCGATGTAAACTTCTTACCTTCTTTACGAATCAATCGCTCTGGCGTCGCCCCTAAGAAGCATGCTCCTTTATAATCAAAAGAAAATATGTAACAATCCGGTTGCCCAATGCGAAGCGCTTCTAAAACAAGAGCAGAATCAATACGATGACTCATCTCTAATTTTAGCTCCCTCGCTAATACAACCTTCTGCACGTTCCCTTGCTTCATCTCATCTTGCACTTTCTCAATTGCCTTCATCCAGCCTTTCGGATCAACTTCTACTTTAGCAGTAAAGGTCCATTTCCATCCTTCTAGTGCACATTTGCTCTCCTGTAAAATCTTTTCTTCTAAAGAAATCATTTCATTATAAAGAGTTTCCGCACAATCTGTTGCTGAAACAAATGTATTCATCGTTAACCATGCTTTTTCATTTTTTACAGTTAATAAAAATGCTGGTAGTGAAAGTGTCGTGTCTTTAAATTCTTTCCATAAGTTCGTTTTCTCTTTTCCTGGATCAAATGAAAATCCACCAAATAAAAGAGGACCGGTACCAAATTCATATTCTTCTCGCTGTACAAATGATTTCTCTTTTACTTTCTCCCACTCATCACGAGCAGTTTGAAAGCGTTTATGAGAAGAATTTGCTATAGTGAAAACAGAGCCAATTCCTGCAAATATTACATGCTGAGCTGGGTCTGCAAAATAACATCTATTTTCGAATGAAATCCTTTTTCCTGCTGCATAAAACAGAAGCGGATCCACCCAGTCTATTTGTTTTACAAAACTAACTAATGTTTTTTCGTTAGTTGTAGTACGCTTAATGGCTGTAACAAGAACTTCTTGCAAGCCTTTTTGTTTCGTTTGAATCACAATTGTCTCCCCCCTATGGGCGAAAAATAGTCATAATTAGGCTTGATTTTAAGATACACCCCAAACGAAAGGCCTGTCAACGTTTAGCATTTCTGAGAAATCCACCTTCTCTTCCTAGAAAATAAACGTTGACACTAAATGATGCTTTTTCTACACTTAGTTGTGTACAATATGTGACCAAAGGAGGATTCAACATGGAAATGAACGTCGAAACGAATTCCTCTCCTATAGCGCCAAAGCCAAGTAAACAAACAGGCTGGCGCATTTGGTGGAGTTTATTACGTCCCCATACATTAACAGCAGCTTTCGTTCCTGTTTTCATCGGAACAGCGTATGCGATGCAAGTCGGAGGTATAAATCAAATACATCTTCCTCTTTTCATTATGATGCTTCTTGCTTGCCTTCTCATTCAAGCAGCAGCGAACATGTTTAATGAATACTTTGATTATAAAAGAGGATTAGATCACGAAGGTTCAGTTGGTATCGGCGGCGCTATCGTTCGCGATGGCATTCAGCCAAAAACAGTACTGAACTTAGCATTTGGATTTTTCGCCACCGCAATACTATTAGGTGTTTATATTTGTATGAATTCTAGCTGGTGGCTTGCTGCAATCGGTCTTATTTGTATGGCCGTTGCTTACCTTTATACAGGTGGACCAATTCCAATTGCGTATACACCATTTGGGGAGTTAACAGCAGGGTTATTTATGGGTGTCATCATTATTGGTATTTCATTCTTTATCCAAACTGGAATAGTAACATCAGAAGTCATTTTATTATCCATTCCAAACGCGATTTTAATTGGTGCAATTTTACTTGCTAACAATATTCGCGACTTAGATGGGGATAAAGAAAACGGTCGTAAAACATTGGCGATTCTCGTTGGACGCGAAAAAGCAGTAGGTATACTCGCTTCTATGTTCATCGTTTCCTACATCTGGACAATCGCTTTACTTATCGTGAACATCGTATCACCATGGATGCTTATCGTCTTTTTAAGTGCACCGAAAGCATGGCAAGCAACGAAAGGCTTTATCGGCAAAAGCATTCCAATGGAAATGGTACCTGCGATGATTGCAACAGCAAAAACAAACACAATTTTCGGTCTCCTAATGGGAATCGGATTATTACTTGGATATTTCCTATAAAGTGAAACTTTAATCAGTGAGGAGTTTTGTCCATCCCCCACTGATTAGTAGCCCGCACCAATCGGGCTTTTACGGGCAGTTGATCCCCCACCTAACTTCTTTGCTTCCGCTGAATTTTGATGTAGGGGCCTTACTACCCACAAATAGCGGGATAAAAAGGAGCTGCTTATGTAGCTCTTTTTTTCATACACCAACTTTTCAGCCGAAATTCACCTCATAATTCCCACTCCTAACGTTCATACTATGTAAAGAAACTGAATTGTAGGAAGGTGGACAACTATGTTAACTCCACAACAAATAAATCAATTTAAATCTGTTTTAGAAAAACAAAAACAAGAACTGGAGCAAACGATACAAACTCACGAAAATGCAGACCGTGCTTCTGAACGAGATTCCGTTGGAGAATTATCTAGCTATGATAACCATCCAGGTGATATGGCTACAGAATTATATGAACGTGAAAAAGATTTTGGGCTTATTGAGTTTTGGCATAAACAACTGGAAGATACAAAGCACGCCCTGCAAAAAATAGAAGCAGGTACGTACGGCATTTGTGAAGTGTCTGGTGAAGAAATTCCATTTGAAAGATTAGAAGCAATCCCGACTGCTACAACATGCATACAGCACGCTACAAATAAGTTAAATATGGATACGCGACCAGTTGAAGAGGAAGTATTGGCTCCTTCTTTCCACAAGCATGATGAAGACCATTCCGTTGAATACGACGCGGAAGATGCGTGGCAAGATGTCGCAAATTACGGGACGTCCGAAACACCGTCTGATTTAGAAAGACAAGATTCAAAAAACTATAATGGGATGTACGTAAACAGTGAGGAAAATGTTGGTTATGTAGAGGATTTTGAAAACTTTATCGGAACAGATATGCATGGAAAAAACCTGCAAGTTTTTGCAACAGAAGAACATGAAGAATATGAACAAATGCTCGACGACTTTGAAAAACGTACCTTTAAAGGTGAATTATCTTCAAATGAATCCAGTTCTAAAGAATAAAAAAGCATTCCGAAATTCGGAATGCTTTTTATCGCTAGCTAATTAGTTTTTTGTAACGTTAGCAGCTTGTGGTCCACGGTTACCTTCAACGATTTCAAAAGAAACTTCTTGACCTTCTTCTAAAGTTTTGAATCCGTCACCTTGGATAGCTGAGAAGTGAACGAATACATCGTCTCCACCTTCAACTTCGATGAAACCGAAACCTTTTTCGCTGTTGAACCATTTAACTTTACCAGTTTGCATGTTCATGTACCTCCTAAATAAAAATGAAACTATGAATCCACATGAAAAGGTGGATATAAAGGACATGAATGCATAACAAGCGTAAAGCCTAATAATTCCACGCGCTTTATTTCCGTACCACATTATGTAGCTCAATAGTGCCTTCACTATATCACGCTATATCGAATACGTCAAATGAGAACACTTTCATTTTAGCATTTTTTTATAATTTTAATATAATGTTGAATTTTCATCCCGCTATTTGCGGGCAGTAAGACTCTCACCTCAAAATTCGGCGAATGTGAGGAAGTTAGGTGAGAGATAACTGCCCGTAAATGCCCGATTGGTGTGGGCTAATAATCAGTGGGGGTTTTTGCTGATCCTTGAAAAAGGTTAATTATCTAAAATAGATTCGCACTTTAAAAAATCCTAAACACTACAAATCGAGCATTTACTCTCTGAAAACCACTCGTTGCTATATTAGGTAAACTTATAGTATCACCACTTACATTAATAATTTGAAGAGTTGCCCCTGTATCTAACGTTAAAATTCTTGAAGCAGATATTTCTCCGCCATTTGGATTTGGAAGTAATACGATATTACCTGCTGAGTTAGTAGTACCAACTTCACCTATAAGGAAACAAATTGGGGATGTGGTAGGCTCAAAAGAAATATAAAAGTCGATTTTATACACACCTGGATCAATTATTGTGATTGTATTAGATGTTGAAAAAGTTAAATTTTCAACAGTATTAACACTACCAGAAAATCTAACAGGCGATAAATTCAAAATATCCTGTATACCTGCATTAGATAAATCTGCAAAAGTTACAGGAATATTTGGCCCCGTTGGTCCAGTTGGCCCTGGTTCGCCTTGAATACCTTGCACACCTTGGGGTCCGGTTGGTCCTTCTGGTCCTGGTTCGCCTTGAATACCTTGCACACCTTGGGGTCCGGTTGGTCCTTCTGGTCCTGGTTCACCCTGAATACCTTGGGGTCCAGTTGGACCAGTTGCTCCAGAAACACCTGGAGGCCCGGTTGGTCCCGTGGGTCCACCAGAAGGTCCGGTTGGTCCTGGAGGCCCGGTTGGTCCTGGGGGTCCACCGGAAGGTCCGGTTGGTCCTGGAGGCCCGGTTGGTCCTGGAGGTCCACCAGAAGGCCCGGTAATCCCAGTCGATCCTGATGGTCCAGTTGGTCCTGTAATCCCTATTCCAGTTGCTCCAGAAGGTCCGGTTGGTCCTTCTGGTCCTGGTTCACCTTGAATACCTTGCACACCTTGGGG
>NUMR01000002.1 GCA_002578045.1 Bacillus cereus | reverse complement strand
CCATATATATCTGGATTAGAATAGTTAACTCCTAGAGACAAAATTGCAACTATACTCATTCCCACCGCACCATACATAGACTTTTTCATTTCAATTCCTCCTTTTCTTCTAAAACATTAATAGCTTCTTTATAATATTTATTACTTTCCTCATACTTAAATTCATTCTCCAAATACATAGCTAGTTCTAAATAAGCATTTTTCAATTCTTTCATACTACCTACACTCTTAAAGAACGGAATAGCCTCATTTTCTAAAAACCTCTTAAATTCTTGAGGTTCTCCAAAATATTTATACTTAAATATAAAAAACGAATAAATCATTTTATTATACTTTTCATCACTACGCGAGCAATCAATTCCTTTTTCTATCCATTCCTGTGCCTCTTCATAACGTTGAAGATGGATGCATTGTTTAGCAAGCCCATAAATCGTTTCAATATAATTCATATTGATGGTCTTCTGTAATTCAAAGCTTTGAAGAAAATAGTTCTTTGATTTATCATGCTCATTTTTATAATGATATAATTCTCCCATATTATTTAAAGTCATAGCTTTAATCATGTCTTTTTCTGCAAAAGAATCTACTTCTCGTAATATACTTTCATAAATCTTTAAAGCTTCTTCATATTGCCCCTTTTCCACATAACTTAAAGCAATAATTGTTTGACAATTGATTACATAACGGAATTTGTATTCATTACGGAATCCTTCCATAGCAATATAAGCAAAATGCATGGCTAAATGTGGTATATTTAGATGACTATACGCTAGACTCAAGTTATAATATATCCCCGTTTCATAGTACCCTTGCTCCTTAGCCATTTTTTCTGTCTCAATTAAATACTCCAAACTTTCTTTATGCTTATATTGCAAACTAAGTAATAAGGCTTTACTATACTTATATAACATTTTCTGAAAAGGTGAGTACTTCCTGTACATCTTCTTTAATCTCTCTAATTCTTCTTCAACAGCAAAAAAATCCCTTTTCATAATTAAATAACGTGTATACAGCAGTTTATAATAATTTATAATTTCAAAATCCAACACATGCTTCATTTCATCTTGTAACTCTTCATATATACGTTCTACTTGTTGCTTATCCAAATGAACTAGTGCATTCAACCATTCATCCAGCTTCCCCTTCACATCTTCTTCTACATCCCTCAAATCTGCCACAGCAATTTCTAGCCTAGTGCAGAGCAATTGTAGAATCTCTTCTGATGCTTCGATTTTTCCATTTTCGATCTTACTTAAGTATGAGACAGAACAAATGCCCTGACATAATTCTTCTTGTGTCATTTTTTGCTGTAGCCGTTTGTAAAAGACTTGTTTGCCTATTTTTTCTAATGTTTGTTGCATTGTCCTCCTCCATTCTCATTACCCCCATTACTCTAATAATACATAAAATTTAGAGAAATATAAATTGATAAATGTTAATTTTCCAAAATTATGTGTTATTTCATTTTTTTCTCTCTTGACTTTAATATTCCTTCTTTGCTACGAACGTTGCAAAATTGGTATACTATAATCAAATTACGGAGGTGTTTTCGCAATGAATTATTATAAAGACGATAGTTATGCCTTACATACAGATTTATATCAAATCAACATGGCTTATACATATTGGAAAGATGGTATTCATAATCGCCGTTCTGTTTTTGATTTATATTTTCGAAAACTTCCATTCGAGAATGGCTACGCTGTTTTTGCTGGTCTTGAAAAAATTGTAGAGTACATAGAAAATTTCAGTTTTACCGAAAGCGATATCGCTTATTTAGCAGAATTACAATTTGAAGAAGAATTCCTTCATTATTTACAAAATATGAAATTCACCGGAACAATTCGTAGTATGCAAGAAGGGGAAGTTATTTTTAATAACGAACCTTTATTACGTGTTGATGCACCTCTCGGCGAAGCACAAATTATTGAAACTGCCCTCTTAAACATTGTGAATTACCAAACATTAATTGCAACAAAAGCTGCTCGTATGAAGCATGCTGCAAATAACGATGAACTTTTAGAGTTTGGCACAAGACGTGCTCATGAGTTTGATGCTGCCCTTTGGGGAACACGCGCTGCCTTTATTGGGGGTTTCTCATCTACAAGCAACGTTCGCGCTGGAAAACGCTTCGGGATACCTGTAGCCGGCACACATGCCCATTCTTTCGTTCAAGCATATCGCGATGAATACGTCGCGTTTAAGAAATACGCTGAAACTCATAAAAAATGTGTCTTTCTTGTTGATACATACGACACATTGAAATCTGGTGTGCCAAACGCGATTCGTGTTGCAAAAGAATTTGGGAATCGTATTGATTTCTATGGCATTCGTCTTGATAGCGGAGATATGGCATATTTATCTAAAAAGGCAAGAAAACTACTAGATGACGCTGGGTTTACACATACAAAAATTATTGCTTCTAGCGATTTAGACGAATACACAATTATGCACTTAAAATCTCAAGGAGCAAAAATTGACGTATGGGGTGTTGGAACAAAATTAATTACATCCTTTGAGCAACCAGCATTAGGGGCTGTCTATAAACTAGTTGCGATTGAAGATACTGACGGAAAATTAAATGATACGATTAAAATTTCATCTAACCCTGAAAAGATTACAACTCCAGGGCTTAAACGAATTTATCGTATTATTAACCGAGTTAATAATCATGCAGAAGGTGATTATATTGCGTTAGATTCCGAAGAACCAGAAAAAGAAGAACGCTTAAAAATGTTTCATCCTATTCACACATATATAAGTAAATTCGTAACAAACTTTGAGGCACGTGAACTGCATAAAGATATTTTCGTTAACGGTAAAAGAACATATGAACTGCCAAGCATATTAGATATTCAACAATATAATGAACAGAGCCTCGCGCTATTTTGGGAAGAATATATGCGAACTTTAAATCCCGAAGAGTATCCTGTCGATTTAAGCCAAGAATGCTGGGATCATAAAATGAATTACATTCAAACTGTTCGAGAACAAGTTGAAAAAAACATACAAAAATAAACAGAGAAGCTCCCCCTTCTCTGTTTTTTCAATATTATATGGCCATTTGTAAATAGTACATTAAAATAATAAGACGAATATTATTTTATTGGGTCAATTTCAACAAAATAATCGATAAAAAAGAGGACGCAATGGTCATCTTTTTTATAAATCCTTCACTCGTAGTACACGCATTGCATTTAATACTGCAAGCAATGTCACACCCACATCTGAGAAAACAGCTTCCCACATTGTTGCAATACCAAAAGCACCGAGTAATAAAACAAACCCTTTTACACCTAATGCAAAGATGATATTTTGCCATACAATGCGGCGTGTACGTTTTGCAATGTTTACTGCTGTCGCAATTTTTAAAGGCTCATCAGTCATAATAACGATGTCGGCCGCTTCAATTGCTGCATCTGATCCTAAACCACCCATTGCAATACCAACGTCTGCTCGTGCTAATACTGGTGTATCGTTAATACCGTCACCAACGAAAGCAACTTTTTCTTTTCCATGCTTCGTTGCATCAATTTTTTCAATCTCTTCTACTTTTTGTTGTGGTAATAGTTCTGCATAAACTTCATCTAAACCTAATTCTTTACCAACAGCTTCACCAACTGCTTTTGCATCACCAGTTAACATCACCGTCTTCTTAATACCTAGTTCTTTTAACTTTTGAATCGCTTGTTTTGAATCCTCTTTTACCTCATCAGAAATAACAATATAACCTACATATTTACCATTTACAGCAACGTGAACTAATGTACCTACTGTTTCTGGTTGCTTAAATATAATGTTTTCTTTTCTCATCAGTTTTGCATTACCTGCAAAAATTTCTTTCCCTTGTACTTTTACGACTGTACCGTGGCCGGAAATTTCGTTATAATCATCAATTCGTTTTTCGTCAATTGATTTTCCATATGCACTTCGAATCGATTGTGCAATTGGATGGTTAGAATACACTTCAGCACATGCCGCATACTCTAACAACTCTTCACTTGTAGTACCTTCACTTGGTTCCATTTTTGTAACTTTAAAGACACCTTTTGTTAATGTTCCTGTTTTATCAAAAACAATATATTTCACATCATTTAAAGCTTCTAAATAGTTACTTCCTTTTACTAACACACCACTTTTAGATGCACCACCGATACCTCCAAAGAATCCGAGAGGAATGGATACAACTAACGCACATGGACAAGAGATTACTAAGAATACTAAAGCTCTATAAATCCAATCAGCGAATGTAGCACCTTCTAAAATAAGTGGTGGAATACATGCCATGATCGCTGCTGTAATAACTACAACTGGAGTGTAATAGCGTGCAAACTTCGTAATAAAGTTTTCTGTTGGCGCTTTTTTACTGCTTGCATTTTGAACTAAATCTAAAATTTTCGATACAGTTGATTCACCAAATTCTTTTGTAACTTCAATTGTTAATACACCATTTTGGTTTACAAAGCCACTTAATACATCATTGCCGACTTCAACTTCACGTGGTACAGATTCACCAGTTAATGCTGAAGTATCCACCATGGATGTTCCTTCAACTACTTTTCCATCTAACGGTACTTTCTCACCTGGCTTAACAATAATATAATCCCTGATTTGTACATCTTCTGGTGATACTTGTTTCGTTTCATTTCCGACTTTCACGTTCGCATAATCAGGACGAATATCCATTAATGAAGTAATTGATTTTCGAGAACGGTTTACCGCAATACTTTGGAATAGTTCCCCTACTTGATAGAATAACATTACTGCAACCGCTTCTGGATACTGCTGAATCGCAAAAGCTCCTAGTGTTGCAATTGCCATTAAGAAGTTCTCATCGAACACTTGGCCACGAGTTATGTTTCTTACCGCTCTCCAAACAATATCTCCACCTATTAATACATACGCAAGGACGAATAACGGAATTGTTATCATTTGTGGTAATCCAGCTAATGTAGCAATTCCCATCAAAATTCCACCGACCACTAATCGTCCTACCATCTTTTTCACATTCGCTTCACCATGGTCGTGACTATGTCCGTGATTATGACCTTTCTTTTCTTCACGAACAACTTTCACATCTGGTTCTAACTTTTGAACGACATTTGTTATATCTTCTACAGTCGATTCTAGTTCTCTTTTATTCGCAACTTCTACTCGTAATTTCTTTGATACGAAATCAACGGTTGCTTCTGAAACTGTCGGCATTTCCTTAACTTTATTTTCAATCTTTATTGCACAGTTCGCACAATCTAAACCTTCTAATATAAATACTTCTTTTGCAGCTTTGTTTTTTTGTTCTTCTTGCACTTTAATATGCGGTTCTAATTTTGTAACGAGTTGTTTTGCTTCCGTAACAACTTCGTTTTCTTTATTTTGTGCTGTTTCTAAAACCATTGTCTTTGTTGCGAAGTTTACAGAGCAAGAATTCACTCCTTCTATATTCCCAACACCTTTTTCAATTTTCGTTGCACAGTTCGCACAATCTAAACCTTCTAACATCAGTTTCTTTTTCATGAATACCTCAGCCATCGTTCTCCCCCCTCGCGTTCTTTTTTATTCTTCCTCGTTTACATGTTCAAACGCCTGCTCGAAGATATGAATTACGTGCTGATCAGCTAACGAATAATAAACGACTTTTCCTTCTTTACGATTCTTTACAAGTTTCGCTTGCTTTAACACGCGAAGCTGATGCGAAATAGATGATTGTGTCATCCCTAATAAGTACGCTACATCACAAACACACATTTCAGCTTCAAATAACGCATGTAATATTCTCGTACGTGTACGATCACCTAATACTTTAAATAATTCTGCTACTTTACTTAAACTTTCATCAGTTGGAATTGTTTGTTTTACTTGATTAACGACTTCTTCATGAATTATCGTTTGAGAACATGTATCTTGTGGTGTTTCTACTTTATTTCCAGCCATTATAGCTCACCTCTTTATTTGAACATATGAACAATCATTCATATATTTTATACTTTTATTATATGAGCGCCCATTCATATGTGTCAATGAAATCTGAAATATTTTTTATGAACATTCCATTCACATTCTAATAGGGCGTACACGTATTTTCCGCATCCACCCCTTTTTCATATTCCGACATAAAAATTCGACAAAATAACATAAGGCCCCCTTTATTTCCAAAAAAGAAAAAGCCTTGCGCGCTCCCTAGACGCACAAGGCTTACTATTTTATCCCTTTAATTAGCTTGTTCTAAATTATCCTGCGAACTTCCATCGTCTTTTAAATAACTATGTTTTTTCGAATAAACAAAGTATACAACTACTCCAATTGCTAACCAAGCACCGAAATACATCCATGTTGTTAACGGTAAGTTCAACATTAAGAATAAACAACATGCGATTGAAATAATCGGTAGTATCGGTACAAGTGGTACCATAAAACCACGTTTTAAATTCGGATGTGTTTTACGAAGAATAATAACTGAAACACCAACCATTGCAAATGTTAATAATGCTCCAATATTCGCTAAATTCGACAATTCTTTTAAATCGATAAATCCAGCAATTAAAGCACTACCAATACCTGTTAACCAAGTTGAGAATACTGGTGATTCTGTCTTCTTATTAATTTTCGCAAAAGATTTTGGTAATAAACCATCACGGCTCATCGCGAAGAATATACGTGTTGTTGCATAAATGTAAGCGAAGATTACAGCCATAATACCGATTACAGCTCCAACTGCGATTATACCTGCTACTTTATCTTGTCCTACAACTTCTAATACATATGCCATAGCTTCTGGTACATCTAATTCTTTATAAGAAACCATACCTGTCATAACAAGGCACACTACCACATAAATGATTGTGCAAATAATTAACGATGCAATAATACCAATCGGTAAATCACGTTGTGGATTTTTTACTTCTTCAGCAGAAGTTGCTAATGCATCAAATCCTAAGAAAGCAAAGAATACTGCCGCTCCTCCGGCAAAGACTCCGCTTATACCGTATGGTGCAAATGGTATCCAATTTTCCGGTTTTACATAAAACACACCGACTGCAATGAATAAAACAACGATACCAATTTTAATTAATACCATTATGTTATTCACACGCTTACTTTCTTTCGTACCTTTTGATAGTAACCAAGTTAAAACTAATGTAATAATTACTGCTGGTAAATTCACGATACCACCTTGTGATGGAATCTTTAACAACTCTGTTGGAATCTCTAATCCAAATCCACTCACTAAGTTATGGAAATAACCTGTCCATCCACCAGCTACCGCGGCAGTCGTTACAACATATACGGATAATAATGTCCATCCCATTAAATGGGCAATAAACTCACCAATTGTCGCATATGAGTATGTATACACACTCCCTGAAACAGGAAGTGTAGACGCAACCTCTGCATAACATAAGGCTGCAAATCCACAAACAATTGCTGCAATCATAAATGAAAAAATAACCGCCGGACCAGCATCTCTTGCTGCTACTAATCCAGTTAATACTAGAACTCCTGTACCAATTATCGCACCAATCCCTAGCATTGTTAGGTCAAACGCCCCTAGTGTTTTCGTCAAAGTTTTACTTTTACTTTCCCCTAACAATTGCGTAACGGATTTCTTTCTAAATAGGTTGGCCACGATATATGCCCCCTTTTGCTAAGAAGAGCTAAGAGATCTTCACTCTTAGCCCTATCATGTTGTATTATATATTGTTCGATTTTGTTTTGTATAATGCTTCTATTAGCAAGATACTGTTGTTGCCTCTAATAATTCTTTAGCACCTTTGTACTCTACACTATGAGCTTCTGCAACTGCTTCGAATGTTACATAGCCATCTAATGTGTTAATACCTTTTAGTAATGCAGCATTGCCTAGGCAAGCTTCTTTGTAGCCTTTGTTAGCAATTTGTACTGCATATGGCACTGTTACGTTTGTTAATGCAAGAGTTGATGTACGTGGAACCGCACCTGGCATGTTTGCAACTGCATAATGAACAACGCCGTATTTTTCGTAAGTTGGGGTATCATGAGTTGTAATACGGTCCGTTGTTTCGAAAATACCACCCTGGTCAATCGCGATATCTACAACAACAGAACCTGGTTCCATTGATTGAATCATTTCTTCTGTTACAAGTTTTGGTGCTTTTGCACCTGGGATTAATACCGCACCAATAACAAGGTCAGATTCCTTTACAGCTTCTGCAATATTGTAAGGATTAGACATTAACGTTTTTACTTGGTTTCCGAAAATATCATCTAATTGACGAAGACGTTCTGCACTTAAGTCGATGATTGTTACATCCGCACCTAGTCCAACTGCAATTTTAGCAGCATTTGTACCAGCTTGTCCACCACCGATGATCGTTACTTTACCACGTTTAACCCCTGGAACACCTGCAAGTAAGATACCTTTACCGCCTTTGTTTTTCTCAAGGAATTGTGCACCGATTTGTGCAGCCATACGACCAGCTACTTCACTCATAGGTGCAAGTAATGGCAATGAACGGTTCTCTAATTGTACTGTTTCGTATGCAATAGCAACAACTTTCTTCTCGATTAAAGCTTTTGTTAATTCTGGTTCTGGAGCTAAGTGTAAGTATGTAAATAAGATTAAACCTTCACTGAAGTGTTTGTACTCGCTTTCGATCGGCTCCTTAACTTTCATAACCATATCCATGTTCCAAGCTTCTTCAGCTGTTTCAACAATTTTTGCTCCCGCTTCAACATACTCTGCATCTGTGAAACCAGATCCTAAACCTGCACCCTTTTGAATGAATACTTCGTGATTGTTACGAACTAAATGTACAACACCAGCTGGTGTCATAGCCACACGGTTTTCGTTATTTTTAATTTCTGCTGGTACCCCAATACGCATAATGAAATGCCCCCTTATAATTAACAGAAAAAAGAAATTCTTTTTTCTTTTTTAATAATTAATAACTTATGTCCTTATTCTAGCATAACTTAAAAATTATGAAAACGCTAACATACCTTTTTCTAAAAGTTTATATATTTAGAATAATACAAATACACAAAACATTGATTCTATTAATATCTTTGTGCTATTTCATTATCTATCGCTCTATTTTCATTATACTTCTTCAAAACAAACAGTAATCATTTATTATTCGACAATAATGTAACAATGTAAGAAACCAAAATGAATATATTCCGCTTAACATGAACACTCTTATACATACAATGAAAAAAGTGATGGAAAGTAGCCCTCACTTTTTTCATTTACGCTATTTTTTCTCTAATCCTTGCCCAAATGCTTTCAAGAAGCTAAACCCAAATGTAATCGCTCTATTAATATCCGGGTCTTTTAGTACTTTAAAGAAATCCATCACTTTTGTTTTTTTACCACTATTTAATTCGTCTGTTGCAAATTGTAATCCAGTAACTAAGCTTGATGTAATTTGCTTTGTTACTTCTGGATCAACTGAAGATAACGCTTCTCCTGCCCCCATCATATTGTTTAACGCATTTTTAACTGGCTCACGATTTAATTGCTCAACAGCGATTTTTGAAACATCTTCCTTCGCAGCAAGTAAACAAATCGCCGCATCTAAAATACCAGCTTTTTGTAATTGGGCTAGTAACTGCACCGTCTCCTCAACTGCTTCACGGTTATTCGCTAATTCAACGAACAGTTCCTCTGCTCGTTGTTGCTTCTTCTCTTCTTCTGTTACAACTTTCTTTTTAATTAATGTAATTTCTTTTGCCACTATCTCCGCCCCCTAGTCCACAAGTGATACGTATTGTTTTCTTTGCCACTTTTGCTGAATTTCAACACCGTTTTGCGGATTACGCTTTTTATCTCTCGGGTTTGAAGATGGTAACGGACGATTTCCTTTTTCACGTAATACACGCATTTTCACCATCGTTTGTTTATACGCTGGTGTGCACGTATAAATGTCTGTTGCTGTCCCAGTCAAAATATTAATTGCCTCTTCATTTACCGTTGCATGCATCGGTAAATATAGCTCTTTCCCCGTTACACGATCTGTAATAAGTGCCTGTACTGTGATTTTTCCAAATGATGATGATAATTCCACAAGACCACCATCTTTCACATTGCGCTCTATAGCAAGTTCAGGTGAAATTTCAACGAATACTTCAGATACTTTAGATAAAATACCAGCTGACTTATTCGTCATATTCCCTTCATGGAAATGCTCTAGCATACGGCCATTATTTAAGAGTAAATCATACTCATCTGGCGCTACAACCGGTGGTACCCATTCTGCTAATGATAGACGAGCTAGTTTATCTGGAAAATTAAATCCATCTACATATAATAGCGGTGTATCGCTACCATCATGGCTACCCCAGCATAAACTATTCCATCCTTCTAAACGCTCGTATGTTGCTTGAGAATATAAAGGTGCAAGTGATGCAATTTCATCCATAACTTCACTTGGACTTTCATAATTCCAATCTCCGCCCAGTGCACGAGCTACTTTTTGTAAAATCCACCAGTCTGGTTTTGAATCACCAAGCGGCTTCATTACTTCGTATAACCTTTGAATACGGCGCTCTGTATTCGTAAATGTTCCTTCTTTTTCCAAGCTTGGTGCCGCCGGTAAAATAACATCAGCAAAACGAGCTGTTTTCGATAAGAACATATCTTGAACAACGAGGAAGTCCAAATTCTCTAAAATATGTTGCACATGGTTAGCATTTGAATCTACTAAAGCCATTTCTTCACCCATGACATACATACCGCGCAGTTTGCCTTCTTCCGCCGCAAGTAACATTGCAATATTATTTAATCCTGGTGCTTTCGGAATAGTCGTACCGTAAGCTTTTTCAAATTTTGCACGGAGCGTATCATCCGATACTGCTTGATAACCTGGAAGCCAGTTCGGTAATGTCGCCATATCACAAGCACCTTGTACGTTATTATGTCCTCGTAATGGATATGCTCCTGCACCAGGACGACGGTAGTTACCTGTAACAAGCAATAAATTTGAAATTGCAGCTGAAGTTGTACTTCCTCCTGTATTTTGAGTTACACCCATTCCCCAAAGTATACAAGTACCGTCTGCTTCATATACCATATGAGCCATTTCTTTCAGATTTTCTTTAGAAATTCCCGTAATCTCTTCTGTATAATCAAGCGTGTACTTTTCTAACATTTTGCTATATTCATCAAAGTTCTTTACATTTTCAGCTAAGAACTTTTTATCGTGCCATTCTTGATCAATAATGTATTTCGTAATACCAGCAAGCCATACGTAATCTGTTCCTTGGCGCGGATGAATAAATAGATCCGCACGCTCTGCCATTTCATGTTTGCGAAGGTCTGCTACAATTAATTTTTGGTCATGTAATTTATGAGCACGTTTTACTCTCGTAGCAAGTACAGGATGTCCTTCTGTTGGATTCGCACCAACAATAATAACAAGGCCCGCTTCAGCAATATCTTTCACTGTTCCAGCATCCCCGCCCATACCGACAGTTTTAAATAAGCCGTCTGTTGCTGGAGATTGACAATAGCGGGAACAGTTATCTACATTATTTGTTCCATATATTTGACGAGCAAGTTTTTGCATAAGATAATTCTCTTCATTCGTTACTTTCGAAGAAGAAATAAACCCAAATGCATCGCTGCCGTATTCTGATTTTATATGCTGCATATTAGATGCAACAACTTCAAGAGCCTCTTCCCAAGAAGCTTCGACAAACATGTCTCCTTGGCGAATTAATGGCTTTGTAATGCGATCTTGACTATTTACAAAGTCCCATCCAAATTTACCTTTTACACATGTAGAAATACCATTAACTGGTGCGTCTGAAACAGGTTGTACTTTTAAAATTTGGCGATCTTTCGTCCACACTTCAAACGAGCAACCTACACCACAAAATGTACAAACTGTTTTCGTTTTATTAACCTTTGTCTTGCGCATTGCAGATTCTATTTCTGAAACTGCTAAAATACTGCTATACCCAGGCTCTACATCTTTTACAAAATCAATCATCGGATTTAATACATCTGGTTTTACTCCTGTCATAAACCCAGCTTCACCCAACATTGTTTTTTCCATCAATGCGTTGCATGGACAAACTGTTACACATTGCCCACAACTTACACAAGACGAGTCGTTTATACTTACACCATTGTCCCAAATAACACGTGGGCGGTCTAATCTCCAATCTATCGATAAAGTTTCATTAACTTGTAAGTTTTGGCATACTTCTACGCACTGCCCACAAGCAATACATTGGTTTGGATCGTACCGATAAAACGGATGTGACATATCCACTTCACACGTACTTACTTTCCGTTTATACGGATATTTCTGTTCTTCAATGCCCATCATATGTACTGTATTATGAACTTTACAGTTACCATTATTGTTATCACATACGGTACAATACAATAAATGGTTCTCTAATATTCGATCCATTGCTTCAGTCTGCGCCTCTTTTGCACGCTGAGACTGCCTTTCAATATGCATACCGTCTGCTAGTCTTGTTGAACAAGCACGCATTAATTTCCCATCTACTTCTACAATACATGTATCACAAGTTTGAATTGGATCTACTTCTGGTACATGACAAATTTGAGGATGTTCCAAATTACTCTCATTAAATAATTGTAGTATCGTCTTTTCACCTGATGCGGAAAATTCTTTACCATCAACGGTTACATGGATTGTCTGTTCTGCCATAGTTTCCCCTCTCCTTACAACCAACTGTACAACATGCTTATGAATCCGTTTTCAAAAACATGTCTCTGTACATATTTTTGAAACACTCTGTTGAAATACTTTTCTTATGAAGGCAATTCTCGATGTTATAAGATATAACTACGAAAGCTTGAAAATGTCACTATTCTACAGTTCTATTATATCGTACATATACAATAATAACCAAAACTATCTACTATCTTTCTGCTAATAGATGTTTTTATCCCGCTATTTGCTGCGGGCAGTAAGACTCCCACCTCAAAATTCGGCGAATGCGAGGAAGTTAGGTGGGAGATAACTTCCCGTAAAAGCTCGATTGGTGTAGGCTAATCATCAGTGGGAGATGGACAAAACCCCCACTGATTAAAGTTTCACTTTATTTTTTCAATGTTTTATGATGAAGGTGGGAGAAAAATACATATAAAAGACCTGCGGTAGTATG
>NUMR01000029.1 GCA_002578045.1 Bacillus cereus | reverse complement strand
GGGGCTTTTGGGACAGCCCCTTTATTTTTATATTATGAAATTAATTATAAAATGATTAGCACTTCTTTGCAGAATGGATTACAATAGAAGTGTGAATAAAATAAGAAATTCTACGAAAGTGTCTTAAAAAGAAAGCGTAAACATGTTATGATATGAGTATTAGATGTCTGACATCTGACTTAGAAAAAACTAGAAATGTTTTTGAGTCGTTTCAAGCAAAACGGAATAGGTTAGAGAATGATTTAAAGAAGTACCGTTTGACAAAGAGAACGAAAGATAATTCATATGGATAGCAGTTTCACTTTATAGCGTTTTGAACATACTACAAGAAGTAGAACTGAACTTATAGGAGGGCACAGTTATGAATAAATATAAACGTATTTTCCTAGTCGTAATGGACTCAGTGGGAATCGGTGAAGCACCAGATGCTGAACAATTTGGTGATTTAGGTTCGGATACAATTGGACACATTGCTGAACATATGAATGGATTACAAATGCCAAACATGGTGAAATTAGGTCTTGGTAACATTCGTGAAATGAAAGGTATCTCTAAAGTAGAGCAGCCGCTTGGATACTATACAAAAATGCAAGAGAAATCTACTGGTAAAGATACGATGACAGGTCACTGGGAAATCATGGGTCTTTACATTGATACACCATTCCAAGTGTTCCCTGAAGGCTTCCCGAAAGAACTACTTGATGAATTAGAGGCAAAAACAGGCCGTAAAATTATCGGTAATAAGCCAGCTTCTGGAACTGAGATTCTTGATGAGCTTGGTCAAGAACAAATGGAAACAGGTTCTTTAATTGTTTACACTTCTGCTGATAGCGTATTACAAATCGCAGCACACGAAGAAGTAGTACCACTTGAAGAGTTATATAAAATTTGTAAAATTGCACGTGAATTAACATTAGATGAGAAATACATGGTAGGTCGTGTAATTGCTCGTCCATTCGTTGGTGAACCTGGAAACTTCACACGTACACCGAATCGTCATGACTATGCATTAAAACCATTTGGTCGTACAGTAATGAATGAACTAAAAGATAGTAACTATGATGTAATTGCTATCGGTAAAATTTCTGATATTTACGATGGAGAAGGCGTAACTGAATCACTTCGTACGAAATCTAACATGGATGGAATGGATAAGCTTGTAGATACATTAAATATGGACTTTACAGGTCTGAGCTTCTTAAACTTAGTTGATTTTGATGCATTATTCGGTCACCGCCGTGATCCACAAGGATATGGAGAAGCTCTGCAAGAATATGATGCACGTCTTCCAGAAGTATTTGAAAAACTAAAAGAAGATGACTTATTAATTATTACAGCAGACCACGGTAACGATCCAATTCACCACGGTACTGACCATACACGTGAATACGTACCGTTATTAGCATATAGCCCAAGCATGAAAGAAGGCGGACAAGAGTTACCACTTCGTCAAACGTTTGCTGATATTGGCGCAACGGTAGCAGAAAACTTCGGTGTGAAAATGCCAGAATACGGAACAAGCTTTTTAAACGAGCTAAAGAAATAGGGGGATAAACAAATGAATCGTGAACTTATTACAAAATCAGCTTCATACTTAAAGGAGAAATTTCAAGAAACACCACAAGTAGGATTAATTCTTGGATCGGGACTAGGTGTATTAGCAGATGAAATTGAAAACGCAGTAACAGTACCTTACAGTGAAATTCCTGAATTCCCAGTATCAACTGTAGAAGGTCATGCAGGCCAACTAGTATTCGGTACACTTCAAGGTGTAACAGTAGTAGCAATGCAAGGACGTTTCCACTTCTATGAAGGATATGACATGCAAAAAGTAACATTCCCAGTTCGTGTTATGAAAGAACTAGGTGTAGAGACAGTTGTTGTAACGAACGCAGCGGGTGGTGTAAATACATCATTTGAGCCAGGCGATCTTATGTTAATTTCAGATCACATCAACTTCATGGGTACGAATCCATTAATTGGACCAAATAATTCTGAAATGGGTGTACGCTTCCCTGATATGTCTACATCATATACTGTAGAACTTCGCGAAATGGCGAAACAAGTTGCAGCAGACTTAAATATTAAAGTACAAGAAGGTGTATACGTTGGAATGACAGGTCCTGTATATGAAACACCTGCTGAAATTCGTATGCTTCGTACAATTGGCGGAGATGCAGTAGGAATGTCTACTGTACCAGAAGTAATTGTAGCTCGTCATGCGGGTATGAAGGTGCTAGGTATTTCTTGTATTTCAAATATGGCAGCTGGTATTTTAGATCAGCCGCTTCACCACGATGAAGTAATTGAAACGACAGAACGTGTGAAAGCGAACTTCTTAGCATTAGTAAAAGCAATCGTAAAACAAATAAAGGGGTGACTTCACAATGAGAATGGTGGACCTAATTGCAAAAAAACGTGACGGACATGCATTAACTACAGAAGAAATTAACTTTATTGTTGAAGGATACACAAATGGTGATATTCCTGATTATCAAGTAAGTGCACTTGCAATGGCAATTTTCTTCCAAGATATGAACGATCAAGAACGTGCGGATTTAACGATGGCAATGGTAAACAGCGGTGATACAATCGACCTATCAGCCATTGAAGGGATAAAAGTAGATAAGCATTCAACAGGTGGTGTTGGTGATACAACAACACTTGTATTAGGTCCATTAGTAGCTGCTTTAGGTGTCCCAGTTGCGAAAATGTCCGGACGTGGTTTAGGACACACTGGTGGTACAATTGATAAATTAGAAGCCGTTCCAGGATTCCATGTAGAAATTGAAAATGATGAATTCATGCGTCTCGTAAATGAAAACAAAATTGCTGTTATCGGTCAAAGTGGAAACTTAACACCTGCTGATAAAAAGTTATATGCGCTTCGTGATGTAACAGCAACGGTAAACTCAATTCCGCTTATTGCAAGCTCTATTATGAGTAAAAAAATTGCTGCTGGTGCAGAGGCAATTGTTCTTGATGTAAAAACTGGAGCAGGAGCATTTATGAAAACGAATGAAGATGCAAAACGTTTAGCAGAAGCAATGGTACGCATCGGTAATAACGTTGGTCGTAATACGATGGCCGTTATTTCTGATATGAGTCAACCACTTGGTGAAGCTATTGGTAACGCATTAGAAGTACAAGAAGCAATTGATACATTACAAGGTAAAGGACCGAAAGATTTAGAAGAGTTATGTTTAACACTTGGAAGTCAAATGGTGTATCTTGCTGGACAAGCTTCATCTTTAGAAGATGCACGTGAAAAGTTAATTGAGGTAATGAACAATGGTAAAGCGCTAGAATCATTTAAAACGTTCTTATTAGCGCAAGGCGGCGATGCATCTGTTGTTGATGATCCTTCTAAATTGCCACAAGCACAATTTAAAATTGAGGTAGAAGCGAAAGAAGACGGATATGTATCAGAAATCGTGGCAGATGAAATCGGAACAGCAGCAATGCTTTTAGGTGCAGGACGTGCAACGAAAGAATCTGAAATCGATTTAGCAGTTGGACTAATGCTTCGCAAAAAAGTAGGCGACAGTGTGAAAAAAGGTGAATCATTAGTTACAATTTACACGAATCGTGAAAACGTAGATGATGTGAAAGCGAAAATTTATGAGAACATGAAGATCGCTAACAATCATGTAGATGCACCGACATTAGTGCACGGAATTGTTACTGAATAATAAGGAAGAGCCAGGGAGTATTTCTCCTTGGCTTTTTTTACTAGTTTTTGTTTATAATAATAATGGGTGAAATTATGATTAGAATTTGTGCAGTAACGAAAGAAGATGAAGTGTTATACGATGTTTCCCTCGAAGAAATGCAGAAAGAAAACATCGTATGGTATTGGCTAGACTTATATAAGCCAACGAAAGAAGAGTATACATATATTTTGCAAGATCATTTTAAGTTCCATCCCCTTGCAATTGAAGATTGCGTAGAATATGTACAGAGGCCAAAAGTTGATTTTTATGATGGATATAACTTTTTAGTTCTTCATGCATTTGGAGAAGATGGGTTAGATCCGCATGAAATCGATTTATTTATTAGTGATCGATATATAGTCTCTTTTCATTTCTCTCATAATAATGCGATTGAAAGAGTATGGAAAACGCTCGATGAAAAGAAACGTATTAAGAAGAGTCCTTTACATGTAGCACATACGATTATTGATCAAATTGTAGATGATTATTTTGCACCTGTTTACTATATTGAAGATCATTTAAATGCAATTGATGATAATTTAACAGGTGAGACAGCAGGGAGTATGCTAGAAGAAGTATTTGATATTCGTACGGATTTATCTAAGCTAAGGCGTACCATTATTCCGATGCGCGATTTATTGTATCGTATTTTAAATTCAACTCGTTTTTATGGTATAAGCGATCATGAAATTTATTTTAAAGATATACACGATCATTTGCTTAAATTGACGGAGATGATTGAGGCAAGCCGAGAATTAACAGCAGATATTCGGGACAGCTATTTTTCACTGAACTCGCACCATATGAACAATATTATGAAAACATTAACTGTATTCTCGACTATTTTCATGCCATTAACATTCATTGCCGGAGTGTATGGAATGAACTTTGCTCATATGCCAGAGCTTGGCGGAAGGTATAGTTATTTTATTTGTTTAATAATTATGGCGCTAATTGGCGGAGGCATGATGGTTTGGTTTTATAAAAAAGGATGGTTTAAGTAAAAAATACCGAGGCATTTACCTCGGTATTTTTTACTTAACCAATAGCATGTAATACAAACATGGCTAAGAATAAGCATGTAATGATATACATGGGCGGTGCGACTTCTTTACGCTTTCCAAGAGCAACCTTTAAGATAGGATAAGCAATAAATCCGAACGCAATACCATCAGCGATACTATATGTGAGTGGGATCATAACGATAATTAAAAACGCTGGAAATCCTTCTGAAAAGTCGTTCAGAGGAATTTGTTGAATGCTTGTAATCATTAAGCCACCAATAATAATTAAGATTGGTGCAATGGCACTATCAGGAATTAGTTTGACAAATGGAAGAGCAAACAGTGATGCGAAAAATAACAACCCTGTAACGATAGACGTCAGACCTGTCTTTCCGCCTGCAGTAATACCTGCGGCACTTTCTACTGTTGAAACGGTAGGACTTGTGCCAAATAGACCACATGTCATTGCTGAAATTGCATTTGCTTGGTAAGCACGTGGGAATTTACGGTCATCTTCTAATAAACCGTGTAGAAGTCCCATGTTCTCAAAAATAAGCACCATGCTTAAGGAGAATGTTGCAATCCAAAATGGTAAGGAAGAAAGTTTGCCGAATGACATAGCTCCAAATACATCGCCGTAATTAGCAAATGAAAACGAACTATTTCCCTTTTGACTCGTATCAACAAGACCAAATAGCCATGCGATACCAGTTCCGATTGCAATCGTCCATAAAAAGTTTCCACGTACATTACGAATAAATAATACAAGTGCAACAATTAGAGTAAGTAATGTCGCAAGAACGACAGGATTATTTAATTTCCCCATTGCAACAGCGGTGTTCGGATTCAAAACGACTAAACCACCTTTTTGCAAACCAATAAAAGCTAAAAATAAACCGATGCCGACAGTAATGGCTTCCTTTAACGATTTTGGAATCGATAATGAAAGCGTGCGTGCAATCGGTGTAAACGCGGCGATTGCAAAAATAATACCAGAGATAAAGACAGCAGCTAATGCTTCTTGCCAAGTTAAATGAAACGTATGCACAGCTGTGTACGTGAAGAATGCATTTACACCCATACCAGGGACAAGAATAGCAGGTGCATTTGCCCAAAATGCCATGAGCAAACATCCGACAAATGAACTAAAAACAGTTGCTAAAATTCCAGCTTCAAGTGGAATCCCAGCATCTGATAAGATTGACGCATTTACAATCATAATATATACGATTGTGAAAAATGACGTGACTCCAGCTAGAACTTCTTGCTTTGGTGATGTTTCGTGTAAACTTAATTTAAATGTTTTTTCAAGTATTCCTTCCATGTTAAACCTTCTTTTTCATATCCCTCTCCCACCCGTGATATCCCTTTTGTAAGAGCTCACCGACCTTTATTATATCAGAACATCATGTTTTTACAACAATGAAAATGATAACGGTTACTTATAAATACGTAAAAATAGCCCGAATAGATGAAATAATCTCTAACTCTCCTGATTGAATAGGTGGGGCTGCTTGTGCATGTAAAGTAGTGTAGGATGCAATCTCCCGTGGTAATTGGGCGGATTCTTCCACGAGTGAGAGGGGAACAGGATTAATGTTTAAATTGTATGTACTCGCAATAGCACGAGCTTTTTCTACTGCTTGCTGCAGAGCTTGAATGAGCGCTTGTTCGTAATATTTATTTGGATGAGATATTCGAAAGCGTAACCCTTTTGCTACATTTGCACCATTTGAAACGGCTATATCATATACTTCCCCTGCTTTTTGTACATTTAAAACGGTAATTTCATACAAATGTTCCACACGGTAGCCTTGTAGTAATGCCTTATCATTTACGTATTCGTATTGGGGAGTGATCGTATATGAAATGGTTTCTATATCTTTGTCGGCAATGCCTAGCTGTTTGAGTGCATTCAGTAATTGTTTTGATTGCGCTGCATTTTCTTCTTGCGCCTGTTTTACATTTTTATGATCTGTTCGAATGCCAATTGTTAATATAACAACATTTGGTTTTGCTTTTACAACGCCTTCCCCTTGTACAGTAATAGTAGCCTCTTTACCCGTATTAGCTGTGCGTACGTTGTGTAAATAAGGATTCATTCCACCTTGCATTTTCTATCACCATCCTTTTTATCCCGCATTAACAGGCAGTTTTACTGCACGTTAATGCCCGATTGGTTCAACTAATAATCAGCGGGGGATGGCCCCCCACTGATTAAAGTTTCACTTTATATGTATATGAGTGAACAAAAAAGAAATTTATATGAAAAAAGTTACATAAATGAGAATGTTGAGGAAAGAAAGCATATACAACATAGGTATTTATAGATTATAATATGTGTAAATATGATAAAAAAGGGACGAGGCTAGTGAACGAAAAAAGAGAAACATTGATTTTAGATTTATCCGCATCATTTCGAAAGATGATACGTTTATTACAAAATGATATTAATACACGCTTTGCAGAACATATGCCATATAATGAATTCTCTGTATTACGTGCGTTATTTTTAAAAAGTCCACAGATGGCTTCGCAAATTGCGAGTGAAGTAAACGTAACCTCCAGTCATATTACAGCTGTTACAGATCGTCTCGTACGAAAAGGGTTTGTAGAAAGAAAACGTTCAAATTCAGACCGTCGTATCGTGTATTTAGAAATTACAGAACACGGAAGAGAAGTAACTGAAAAACTAGAAGCTGTGCGTAAGGAATATTATAAAGAGAGATTTAAAGGTTGGAGCGATCAAGAAATAGAAATGGTATTAGAGCTATTTGGCCGCGTATTATAATAAATGAGGATAGGAAGCGAAAGCTTTCCTATCCTTTTTCTTTTGAATAAAAATATTTTGAAACTCCGATACTTTAATTAAAAGATCGGAGGAAAGATTATGAAACGTATTTGTACGCTTTTCATTATGATTGTAAGTTTTTTCTGCTTTAATCAATTCGTGGATGCCGCAACGCCTCTTCAAGTCGTTCAGAAAGAATTACAATATATTTCAAATAAGCAACCTGTTTTATATTCAAAACTATGGATTCGCTCAATGCAGAATGCTATTTTATTTCATCATAGTGATAACATTCGGCATGAAGATACGATAAGCAATGTAACAAAGTCTTCTCTTGTAAAAGTAAAACAGCTTCCACTTCAGAAAGCATCACAGTACGTACCAAGATTATCACAATATATTTCTAAGTTTGAGGCTGAGAATGTGCAAGTGTATTATGTTGCAGCCCGTTATGAAGTGAAAAAGGAAAATCCGTATCAATTAAATGGAATGAATTATTTTATGCAAGTGTTTATTCAACAAGGGGGAGAATGGAGAATTGCTGAAAGCATAGTTGCTCCAACAGATCAAATCGTAGCAAATGGTGACGGGTTTGGAACGAAGCAAGAAAAAGAGTATGGGAAAAGAAGAGAGAATGTGAAATAACCTCTTTATTTAGATCGGGATATATATAATAAAAAAGCATTGCTCTTGTGCAATGCCTTTTTTATTTAGTTCATATAAGAGTTAAATAATTCACAACATCTTTCTTTTGTCATTGTATGCCTTTTTTCGTCAGCTTCTATTAATGCCATTGTTCCGTGTTTATAGTTTCACATCTATAATGCTTTTTGAAACATGTATCCACCACCTTAATGCATATTTATTTCCTTACAAAAGCAAACTCCAATTTTAATAGACGTGTAAAAATGAAGTAACTTATGATAGCGAATAGGAAAAATCCAACATAATAAGACAGAAGTGCATCTCGTCCGCCTAATATTCTACCGCCAAGTAGTCCGAAGCATAGAACAGTGCAAATCATGAACCATTTTTGCAAGTTAGGAAACAATAGTATTTTTCCGTTTTGTTCGTTCGGTGTACGTGTGTATAGAAAGGTTGCCATTGATAAAAAGATAATGATGTAAGCAAATGGTGTTAATAGTGTCCAAGGAGAAGGTACAGAAGTATGCTCCATTGGATTGTCCTGTGGTACACTAGAAAGTTTATTGCCATTGTCATCAAATGTTTCTATCGGGTGGTAATCATAAGTAATAGAAAAAGATTCTAATGGTGAAATGATACCTATATGTTGTAAGTACTCATGAGTATGGTGCTCTATTTCTCCCATTGCATCTAAAGACCATTGTGTATGGGAATAAATGAATCCGGAAATTAACAATCCAAAACCGTATGGTAAAAATAATAGAATGATAGTTAAACTACTTTGAGAGAATATATGTCCAGTAATGGTTCCGATAAATAAGGTGAATGTATAAATAGCGATAAGTACAACCGTAGCATATAGAAAGTAACTATAGAACGGAGTAAAGATTTGATGTTCATTGTGAAACGACATGTTCTTTATTCCGTACATGCTAATCCAGCAAACAATTTGCACTGTAATAATATTCAAAACACCAAGCCACCATTTTGTTAAAAAAATATCTTTTCGTTTAAAAGGCATCGAGAATAGAAAATCAGTTGATTGATTGTTACGTTCCCATCCAATTAAAAGACAAGCAAGTGCAATAAGAGTAGCTCCTTGAAAGAAGACGGCACCATCAGATGTCTGAAAATAGTAGGAGTAGTAATATGCATAGTCACCAAACTTCATTTTTGATAGTTTTAGCTGCATTTGCGCTTCTTGATAATATTTATAAGGTAGTTGATATAAACTAATTAACCAAAATAATAGAATTAAATATTTTCCTTGCTTCCAATTCCACATCCACAACGCTTTATGAAACATACCCATCCTCCTCCAGTGTCGTAACGAAGACATCTTCAAGTGACATTGTTAATTCTTCAATGAGTATAGGTTGCTCTTTATAAAACTTCTCAAGTGTTACAGCTACATTTCCTTCGATTAAAATCGTATATACTTTTCCCGTTTGGTTTAATATTTTAATATTGCTTAAGTTTTCTAGTTTTTGAGGTAATAATCGTTCATAAGCAACTTGTATTTTAGCGAATTGTGATTTTGCATTGTCCAGTGACGTAATAGAAGCTACGGTATGGCCTTTTAATATAACGATTGTATCTGCAATTTGTTCCACTTCATCTAAATGGTGAGTTGAGATGAAAATGGTAATCTCTTTCTCCGCAACTTCCTCGACAAGAAATTGTAAAATTTTCCTTTTAACAATCGAATCGAGCCCGTTTGTTGGCTCGTCTAAAATGATATATTTTGCTTTTGCAGCGAAAGCTAAAATGATGGCAAGCAGTGCTTTCATGCCTTTTGAATAACTACGAATTCGTTTATTTGGTAAGTTGAACCGCTCTAATAATTCATAGAAATATTGTTCATCAAAAGCTGTATAAACCGCTTTATAAAACTTCACGATTTCTTTTACTGTATAACCGTTCAGTATGTTAGTAGAATCCGGAACATATACGATTTTTTGTTTCGTTTCAGGGTTCTTATGAATGTCGATATCCTTATATGTAACAGTTCCCTCATCTGGGTCTAAAATACCGACCATCGTTCGTAATAAAGTTGTTTTCCCCGCGCCGTTTCTTCCGAGTAATCCGACGATACTACCTTTTTGTAATGTGAAAGAAACATCGTCTAAAATCGTTTGATTATCAATTGTTTTCTTCAAGCTTGTCACTTTCAGCATCTATATTCCCTCCAATTTCTTTGTAGTACGAATCTATCCAATTGTGAATTTTATCTTTCGTAATCCCAAGATAAGAGGCTTCTAATAGTAATTGATGAAATTGCTTTTCAACCATAGCGATTTTCCTTTCGTCTAATGTTGGGGTAATCGATTGGGATACAAATGTTCCTTTTCCTCGTAATGTTTCAATAATCCCTTGTCGCTCTAATTCTTGATACGCTTTACTCACTGTATTTGGATTAATAACGAGTAAAGAAGCGAGCTCGCGTACAGAAGGAAGCTTATCACTTGGAGCTAACATGTTTTTTAATACGAGTTCTTTTATATTTTGAACAATTTGTTCCCATATCGGAGTGTTGCTTCTTGGATCAAGTTGAATATGCAAGAGCAATGTCTCCTTCCTGACATGTATTAGGTGTACTACTATGCATAATACACTTAATACAATATAGGGGAGGAATGTATTTGTCAACTGAAAATGATAGAAAAATATAGTATTAAAAAATGAAAAATTGGAAAAAATAGGTTTGATATAGAATGGAGGGTTAGTCATGAAGCGAGTTTTTGGAATACTTGTTTGTTTCATGTTATTGCTTTCTGGTACTTCAGTTAGTTTCGCACAATCTGAGAAAACGAAGCAGGAGAAAACAGAAGAAACAACGCCGAAGTTAGCGGAACAAGCGTCGTCAGCAATTGTAATTGAGCAAGATACAGGTAAAGTTTTATTTGAGAAAAATCCGAATGAAAAGTTACCACCTGCTAGTATGACGAAGATTATGACAATGCTATTAATTATGGAACAGGTCGAAAAAGGAAAACTAAAACTAAACGATAAAGTTAGAACAAGTGAACACGCAGCTTCAATGGGTGGATCACAAATCTTTTTAGAATCTGGGGAAGAGATGACCGTTAATGAAATGCTAAAGGGCATTGCCATTGCATCTGGAAATGATGCATCTGTTGCAGTAGCTGAGCATATCGCTGGTTCAGAAGCAGGATTTGTAAATATGATGAACAAAAAAGCGAAAGATTTAGGGTTGAAAAATACACATTTTCAAAACCCAACAGGTCTTCCAGCGAAAGATCATTATTCTACAGCAAATGATATGGCTATAATGGCAAAAGAATTGATGAAGTATCCACTTATTCGCAAATACACAGGTAAATATGAAGATTATTTACGTGAAGATACGGATAAGAAGTTTTGGCTCGTGAATACGAATAAGTTAGTACGTTTTTATCCTGGAGTAGATGGTGTAAAAACGGGCTTTACGACAGAAGCAAAATATTGTTTAACAGCATCGGCTGAAAAAAATGGCATGCGTGTCATTTCAGTTGTTATGGGAGCACCTACATCAAAAGAACGGAACAATCAAGTGACGAAGCTTCTTGACTATGCATTTGGACAATATATGACAAAGAAATTGTATACGGGCGGCGAAAAAATTAAGACTGTCCAAGTAGGAAAAGGAAAAAAAGAAAAAGTAGATTTAGTTGCGTCAGATAATGTTTCTCTTCTTATGAAGAGGGGCGAAAATATGGACAAAGTAAAACAAGAAGTAATCGCTGAAAAGAAAGTGAAAGCGCCGATTAAAAAAGGTGACGCACTTGGCACACTGGTCATTAAAAAAGATAAAGATGTCTTATTAAAACAAACGATCGTAGCAAAAGAAGATGTTGACGCAGCAAGCTGGTGGGAGTTATTTAAGAGAAGTTTTGGGATGTTTTCAACATCAAAATAGCGGCAAAAAATTTGCCGCTTTTCTGTTCGTATGTACTGGAATAATTGCTGAAAAATTTCACATTATGGCGAAATAGTACTTCTTTTGTCAGTAGGAAGGATTCTTATTTTATGTCACGAAAATCTTTATGTATGTGAATGAGTAAAGTTTGATCATAAGGAGGAAATCGTGTGAGTCTTTCCATGCAATTAGAAGTAAAGCGTGACGTCTTATGTGTGAGGCTAGTGGGTGAATTAGATCATCATACTGCTGAAGAGTTGCGAACGAAAGTAACCGATATGATTGAGACGCATGGTGTTCATCATATTGTTTTGAGCCTAGAGAACTTATCATTTATGGATAGTTCTGGTTTAGGTGTTATATTAGGGCGATATAAACATGTAAAGGGATTAGGTGGAGAAATGGTTGTTTGTGCAATTTCACCACCTGTTAAGCGTTTGTTTGAAATGTCGGGCTTATTCAAAATTGTTCGCTTAGAAGAAAGTGAAGCGCACGCGCTCGCGACGTTGGGGGTGGCATAAATGAAAAATGAAATGAACCTTCAATTTTCAGCATTAAGTCAAAATGAATCATTCGCTCGCGTTACAGTAGCTGCTTTCATTGCACAATTAGATCCAACGATGGAAGAACTAACGGAGATTAAAACGGTTGTGTCTGAAGCGGTTACAAATGCAATTATTCATGGATACGAAGGTAATGCAGAAGGTGTCGTATATATTTCAGTGATTTTGGAAGAAGCAATGGTGAAACTCACGATTCGAGATGAGGGGATTGGTATTTATAATTTAGATGAAGCAAGACAACCCCTTTTTACAACTAAACCTGAATTAGAGCGTTCCGGAATGGGATTTACTATCATGGAAAATTTTATGGATGAAGTAGAAGTTATTTCAAACGAATCTTTCGGGACAACAATCCATTTGACAAAATACTTATCAAATAGTAACGCTCTATGCAATTAAGGAGAATAGCCTATGGACATAGAGGTTAGAAATAATAAGAAGAAACCTCAGTTAAAGGACCACGAGCTAAAAGCGTTAATTCAAAAAAGTCAAGATGGAGATCAACAAGCGAGAGATACAATTGTTCAAAGTAATATGCGTCTCGTATGGTCGGTTGTACAGCGGTTTCTGAATCGAGGATACGAACCAGACGATTTATTTCAAATTGGATGTATTGGACTCTTAAAATCGGTAGATAAATTTGATTTATCTTTTGACGTGAAATTTTCAACCTATGCAGTTCCAATGATTATTGGAGAAATTCAACGATTTTTACGTGATGATGGATCAGTGAAAGTGAGTAGATCTTTAAAAGAAACCGGAAATAAAATTCGGAAGATGAGAGATGAGCTTTCAAAAGAATTCGGAAGAGCTCCAACGATTCATGAAGTGGCAGAGGCTCTTGAACTCACGCCAGAAGAAGTTGTTCTGGCACAAGAAGCGAGTCGGGCCCCTTCATCGATACATGAAACAGTGTATGAAAACGATGGAGATCCTATCACTATTTTAGATCAAATTGCAGATCAATCTGAAACGAAATGGTTTGATAAAATTGCTTTACAAGAAGCAATTAGAGAATTGGATGAACGAGAACGCCTCATTGTGTATTTGCGATATTATAAAGACCAAACCCAATCAGAAGTAGCGGAGCGTATTGGTATTTCACAAGTACAAGTTTCCAGACTTGAAAAGAAGATATTAAAACAGATGAAAGATCGAATAGATGAATAACTATCTATTCGATTTTTTATGACTTTAATAGGAGGAATAGGAATAAATGTCGAATTTCGTAAAAAAATAACGGAATTTGTTGATAATTTAGTAAATTTAAAATATAATCCAAATATGAACTTATCTAAAGGAGGAAGGAAACATGGAAACGAGGCAACAATGGGGAACAAGGGCTGGATTTATTTTTGCAGCCGTCGGTTCTGCCGTTGGATTAGGAAACATATGGCGCTTTCCTTATACAGCGTATGAAAATGGAGGAGGGGCATTCTTTTTACCGTACTTATTCGCATTATTAACGACTGGTATTTCATTGTTAGCGTTTGAATTTGCTCTTGGGCATCGTCATCGTGGTTCAGCGCCACTTACATTCTTCCGAATTCATCCACGTGCTGAATTTATTGGATGGTGGCAAATGTGTGTGACGTTTATTGTTTCAACATATTACGCTGTAATTATTGCTTGGTCTATTTCATATACGTACTTTGCAATTACTGGAGCGTGGGGGAAAGACACGCAATCATTTTTATTTAAAGAATATTTACATGTTGCAGATAAGCCAGGACAATTCGGAGGACTCGTACTAGAAGTACTAATTCCATTAGCTCTCGTTTGGATTATCGTGCTTGGTGTCGCATTTAAAGGGGTTAAAAAAGGAATTGAAGTTGTTAATCGCATTTTCATTCCTTTATTAGTAGTTATGTTCCTTATTATCGTTGTTCGTGCGGTGACGATGGAAGGTGCGATGCAAGGACTAGATGCATTCTTTAAGCCAGATTGGAGTCGTATTTTGGATGGGAAAGTATGGCTTGCTGCTTATGGTCAAATTTTCTTTAGTTTATCTTTATCATTCGGAATTATGATTACGTATTCTAGTTATTTACCGAAAAACTCAGATACAACAAATAATGCTTTTATTACTGGGTTTGCCAATTCAGGATTTGAATTATTAGCAGGTATAGGTGTCTTTGCTGCTCTTGGATTTATGGCAAACAATATGGGGGTACCAGTTGATAAAGTAGCGAGTGCTGGTGTAGGACTTGCGTTCGTAGTATTCCCGCAAATTATTAACGAATTACCAATGTCACCGCTATTTGGCGTATTATTTTTCTTATCGCTAACAGTAGCTGGTATTACTTCCCTTATTTCTCTTGCGGAAGTATGTTTTGCCGCTGTATCTGAAAAATTTAGTTTGAGTCGTCAAAAGACGATTGGAATTATGGGAACACTTCTCGTGTTAGTTTCTCTTGTTTTTGCAACACGTGGTGGGCTTATGTTCCTAGATGTTGTTGATTATTTCGCTAATAATTTTGGATTAATTACAATTGCACTAGTTGAAGTAGTTACAATAGGTCTTATTCTACGCCGCCTACCTATTTATCAAAATCATGCAAACTCTGTATCAGATATAAGGTTAGGAACGTTTTGGAGAGTGAGTTTATTAGTCATTACCCCTCTTATGTTAGGGTATATGTTAATTGATGGTACAATCCAAAATATTAAAAAGAACTATGGAGATTATCCAACGGAGTTTGTAGTAACGTATGGCTGGTCGATTGCGGCAGCATTCCTTATCGTTGCACTAGTTATTAGTCTGAAAAAATGGAATGCACAAATACATTTAGACTCTGCCCAGCTTGAAAAAGAATGGAAAGATCGGGGTGTTTCATGATGAGCGGATCAGCGATAATGATGATGGTTATTGGTATTGTAGTCATTTGGGGAGGACTGGCATTGAGCATTGCAAATTTATTTAAGAAAAAGGCGTAAGTTGAAAAACATCTGTACCATTTCGGTACAGATGTTTTTTTATGAAAAAATTGTATTAGAAAAAATTCCAATAACCATACTACAACTACGAGGAAGAGTGAAGGGGGGAACGTAAATTGGAACAAACTATATATATTAAAATGCGCAACCGCTTAAAAGTTTGTCCTTCGTATGAAGTGAAATTGAGCGATGTTGCTCAGCTTGCTGGAGAGTATGGCGTAGTTGAAGCGTTACAAAATGAGATTGTTTACAAAATAACAGCCCATGATAAGACGCATGTTGTGATTGATATTATGAAGGTAATTGAGATCATTCAACGCCCTTGTACTTGGAAAAGTAATAGGCCCATTGTTTCACTGGATTTATTTCGTGAAGTAGGAGGTAATATAGAAATGACAAGACGAAAATTGAAAGATGATTACATAAATAAAGTGAAAGAATACCATCCAAAGCCGAACTATTTGCTAAATTGTGTGAAGGCATTTGTTGTAGGGGGACTCATTTGTACGTTCGGAGAAGTGTTGATGAAATTTTATATACATTATTTTCACTTTAGTGAACAAAAGGCAGGAAACCCTACAGTTGCAACTCTTGTTTTATTATCGGCGATTTTAACGGGGTGTGGTATATATGATAAAATCAGCCAGTTTGCTGGAGCGGGATTAGCAGTACCAGTTACTGGATTTGCGAATTCTATGGCGAGCGCTGCGCTAGAGCACCGGAGTGAAGGAGTTGTTCTTGGGATTGCTACAAACATGTTTAAGCTTGCAGGAAGTGTTATCGTGTTTGGCGTTGTTGGAGCATACATTATCGGATTAATAAGATATACTTTTAAAATTTTTATGTCTTAAAGGATGGGGGTATGTATGAGATTGACAGGAAAACAAACTTGGGTATTTCAAAATGATATTTACGTAAATGCAACAGGTACTGCTGTCGGTCCGAAAGAAGCTGAAGGTCCTCTCGGGAAAGATTTTGATATTTCATATGCGGATTTGTATTGCAGAGAGGAAAACTGGGAACTTGCTGAACGAAGGTTAATGTCAGACTCAATTCAACAAGCGGTGCAAAAAGGGAAAATAAAAACATCACAAATTGATTTCTTTTTAGCGGGTGATTTATTAAATCAAACAGTGACAGCAAATTATGTTGCTCGTAAGTGGGGGATTCCTTTTTTAGGAATGTTTAGCGCTTGTGCGACGTCAATGGAAACTTTAGCGGTTGGATCAGCCTTTATAGACGGTGGATTTGCCCACCGTGTTTTAGCTACGGTGAGTAGTCATAATGCAACGGCTGAAAGGCAATTTCGTTATCCAACAGAGTACGGAGTACAAAAGCCTGGAACAGCAAACTCAACTGTTACGGGTGCAGGATCCATATTAATTAGTAATGAAAAAAGTACAATTAAAATTACGGCAGCTACGATTGGAAAAGTGCAGGATTTAGGAATTGCAAATCCTTTAGATATGGGATCAGCGATGGCACCAGCAGCAGCTCATACAATTCAACAGCATTTTGAAGATTTAGGAAGAAGCGTAGCTGATTATGATTTGATTGTTACTGGTGATTTATCGGCTGTCGGGACACCAATAGCGAAACAACTTTTACTTGAGGAAGGTTATGACCTTGGGCATATATATAATGATTGTGGATTAATGATTTACGATTCAAGTCAAGAAGAAGTATTTGCAGGTGGTAGTGGCTGTGCTTGTTCAGCTGTTGTCACATATGGTCATTTATTACGCGAGATGCAAAAAGGGAATTTACAACGAATTTTTGTCGTTGCTACTGGTGCATTATTAAGCCCGATGATGATGCAACAGAAAGAAACGATTCCAACGATTGCGCACGGTGTCGTGTTTGAGCGATTTAAAGGAGAGTGAATTGTGGATTTTATATATGCATTTCTTGTAGGGGGAGCTATTTGTGTAATTGGACAACTATTGTTAGATTTCGCGAAGTTAACACCGGCTCATTTAATGGCAACTTTTGTAGTTATCGGAGCAATTTTAGATGGATTCGGATTGTACGATAAGCTTATAAAGTTTGCAGGTGCTGGAGCGACAGTGCCTATTACAAGTTTTGGACATTCACTATTGCACGGAGCAATGTATGCGGCAGAAAAACATGGATACTTAGGAATTGGCATTGGCATGTTTAGTTTAACGTCTTCCGGCATTTCCGCAGCGATATTATTTTCATTTTTTGTAGCACTTATATGTAAACCGAAAGGATAAATCAAATGAGACGAAGGGTTGTTTTGGTCACAGATGGAGATGAATATGCAAAGCGAACAATTGAGCTTTTAACAAAGGAATTTGGGGGAAGGTGTATTTCAGCATCACAAAGTAATCCAACCAAATTGACAGGGAAGAAAGTTGTTGAGCTTATTATGCAAACGCCATATGACCCTGTATTTGTCATGTTTGATGACAGCGGATTTATTGGAGAAGGATCTGGTGAAAAGGCTTTAAAATATGTAGCCACACATAAACAAATTGATGTACTTGGTATTTTAGCGGTCGCGTCTAATACACATCATTGGGAATGGGCACGTGTAGGTGTAAGTGTAGATCGAAACGGAAATTTAACTGAATACGGTGTTGATAAATTTGGACTTCCAGATGGTGAGATTGGCAGGATTAGCGGAGATACGATTTATTGTTTAGATGATTTAAATGTTCCTGTCATTGTTGGAGTCGGTGATATTGGTAAGATGTGTGGAAACGATGAATGGGAGAGGGGATCACCAATTACTAGAAAAGCAATTCAATTAATTTTGGAAAGGAGCGGGTTTTATGACGAAGACTAAAAAAGTGGATATCCCGATTTCAGCTTTTATAAGTGACAATGAAAATTATTTAAAGCAAACGGTTGGACTAGGGGTTACATTTGATGTTGGTATTCGTAAATTTCAAATTTTGAATAAAGAAATTGGCTTGTTATTTGTAAATGGGCTTTGTGATACGAACTATATTATCCCTATTTTAGAAGAAGTGGTAGATACAAATGAAATACGGGATGTTGAAGAAGATACAATGAAGCTGTTAGAGAACCGTTTCATTCATCAACAAGTAAGTAAAGTGAAAACAATGGATGAAGCAATGATCCAAGTATTATCAGGACTTATTATTATATTTGTGGAAGGTGAAACTGAAGCATTTGCGATTGATGTTCGTAGTTACCCTGGGCGAACACCGACAGAACCAGATACCGAAAAAGTAGTACGTGGTGCGAGGGATGGATTCGTTGAAAATATCGTTGTAAATACTGCATTGATTCGTAGAAGAATTCGAGATCCGCGTCTGCGAAATGAAATTATTCGAGTAGGAGATAGGTCACAAACGGATATTTGTATTACATACGTACAAGATGTTGCTAATGCAGATTTAGTGAAGATTATTAAGCAAGAGCTAAATAATATTGAAGTAGATGGGATTACGATGGCGGATAAAACAATCGAGGAATTTGTTGTTAAACAAAGCTATAATCCATTCCCGCTAATTCGATATACAGAAAGGCCCGATGTAGCAGCAAATCATCTATTAGAAGGGCATGTACTCGTACTCGTTGATACATCGCCAAGTGCGATGATTACACCAACAACATATTTTCACCATTTACAGCATGCGGAAGAGTTTAGACAAAATCCAGCTGTTGGTACATTTTTACGCTGGGTACGCTTTTTAGGTGTTATATTCTCCTTATTTTTATTACCATTTTGGCTAGTTTTTGTATTTGATCCAACTCTTTTGCCGTCGAATCTTGCTTTTATTGGACCAAATAAGATGACGCATTTGCCAATTTTATTACAAGTGCTAATGGCTGAAATCGGACTTGAGTTTTTAAGGATGGCTGCCATTCATACGCCAACACCGTTATCGTCTGCAGCAGGGTTAATCTCTGCCATATTAATTGGAGAAATAGCAATTGATGTAGGATTGTTTGTACCAGAAGTTATTTTATATGTAGCTGTTTCGATGATTGGAGCGTATGCAACGCCAAGTTATGAATTGGGACTGGGAAATAAGGTTGGGAAATTATTTGTTATTATTTTGACAGGTCTTTTCCATGAGATGGGATTTGTAATTGGAATGACGATATTGCTTTTATTTTTAACGTCTATAAAAAGTTTACAAACACCGTATTTATGGCCGTTTTTACCGTTTGATTGGGGAGCATTAACAAAGATTCTACTTCGTCCAACTATGTCTAGTTTAAAATTGCGTCCAAGTATTGTAAGAGCTCAAAATGTGAAAAGGCAAAAATAAGCAGGATTAAGTTCCTGCTTATTTTTTTATCGAAAATTTATTATTTTTTAACAAAAATCAAACATTTTTTGTGTACACTTAGAGTAGATATTGTGTATGGAGGGGGAAGAGGACATGATTAAGTTATTTGTAAGTGATTTAGATGATACGCTCGTTTACAATGTGAATCATATGCAAAAGGAAGATGAACGGGCACTTTGTTGGCTAGCTGAAAAAGGGATACATATTTGCTTTGCCTCTGGTCGCTTTACACACCGAATTGATGAAGTCGTAAAAAGGTTTTCATTCCCATATTACACAACTGGTTTAAATGGAGCGACAATGTTACTGCCAGATGGAAACGTATTTCATGAGTCGAGTTTTGAAGATGGTGTTGCCCAGGAAATATATCGATATATACATAAAAAGAGACTGGCTGATATTGTTTGTGCAAATGAACAGCGATATACAAAAAGGAAGAATGAACATCATCATACTTTTGAAGAGTATATGGGTGTGCACATTGCTGAAATTGAAGCGTTAGAAGAAGAATTTGGTAAGACTGTACATCCTGCGAAGTTGTTTGTTTTTGGAGAAGAAGAGAAAATTGTACCGTTAGATCAAGAGTTACGAGATACATTTTATAGCAAAGCGGAAGTTTTTATATCAGGTAAACGCTATGTTGATATTATGCCAAGGGGCGTAAGTAAGGGAAGTGCCCTGAAGCGACTAATGGAACATTTGCAAATTGAAGCGAATGAAGTAGCTTGCATTGGTGATTCTTTTAATGATATTTCTATGTTTGAAGTAACCCCGTACTCATTTACTCTTCATCATGCTCATCCGTATGTGAAAGAGAAAGCGAATTATGTTGTTCGGTCGGTGGAAGAAGCGGTTATGAAATTACCATTACTCGTTTAAGCTGAATGGTTAACAAAAAATGTAAAAAGCTCGTCAAAGACGAGCTTTTTACTTAAATAATGATTTAACAAAATCAATAATGCTTGAGAAGAAATCTTTTACTTTATCTAGGAAACTTTGTCCTTCTTCAGAGCCTAAAAAGGCAGAAACATGTTCTTTTGCTTTGTTTAATTGACTACCAACTTGGTTCCAATCGATATTAAGATTTTTCATTTTATCAAATAACGCTACTAAGTTATCTAACTGTTCATCTGTTAATGTAATGCCGAGTTGATCAGCAATTTTTTTAATTAATGAACGTAAATCTTCTGTTGTTTTTGGCTGTTCTTTTGCAATTTCTTCTTTAATTTTTGCAACAAGTTGAACTGCTTTTTCATCACCGATTTTATCACCAAGCTGGGCTGTTTGTACCATTTCTTCATTCGCTACTTTTTTTACTTCGTCAGGAATTTGTTTATTTGATGCAGTTTCATATGCTTTCATTAAGCCTGTTAAAGCTGCAGTTCCTGAAACTTTAAATGGTGCAGTAATTTGAATTTCTGCATCTTTTACACCTGCCGTAATTAGTGCGTTCGTGTACATTGCATCTGTTACCCAGTTAATGTTCTTTGATCGTACAATAAGACCAGATCCTGGTTTTGTGTATGTAATCATAGAAGAGGAAATTGCTCTCGTACCAATTTGTGCTTTTGGAACAATTCCTTCTAAAAATTTATGTTCTTCCGCATTAGATACAGTGATAATTGTAGCATCTTCCGGTGCTTTCATTTCTTTTAACAGTTCTTGTTTTTGTTGATCGGATAAGTTTTCTCCTAGTGTAACAATTGATTCTCCCTCAATGATGTCTGCAAATGAAGCTGTTGGCATCATAAATACCGTTACAGCTAATAGCAGAGCTAGTAATTTCGTTTTCACGAAAAATCGCTCCCTTTCTCTTTCTGAAATTTTCGGGCAACACAGTTATTATAGTATATATTTTTTATTTGTCACCTAGCTTTTTCTATATTTCAAAAAAGAAGTATGTAGATTGTCGGATTCTTTTTGTTTCTAGTCATGAATGTGGTAATATAGTGCTGAGATAGTTGAAAGGAGACATATACGTATGAAAACTTTAGGATACATATTAATGGAAAATGGTGAAAAAATCGAATTGGAATTCTTCCCAGAAGAAGCACCAAAAACAGTAGAAAATTTTAAAAAATTAGCAGAGCAAGGATTTTATG
This sequence comes from Bacillus cereus, assembly GCA_002578045.1. Taxonomy (GTDB): domain Bacteria; phylum Bacillota; class Bacilli; order Bacillales; family Bacillaceae_G; genus Bacillus_A; species Bacillus_A cereus_AK. The sequence continues at coordinate 56,704 of NUMR01000029.1, read as the reverse complement.
ACGGTGTAACATTCCACCGTGTTATTCCTGGTTTCGTAAGCCAAGGTGGAGACCCAACAGGCACAGGTGCAGGTGGCCCTGGGTACTCTATTCCGTGTGAAACTGATGGAAACCCTCATAGACACCTTGTAGGATCACTTTCTATGGCTCATGCTGGCCGTAACACAGGTGGTAGCCAATTTTTTATCGTTCATGAGCCACAACCACATTTAGACGGTGTGCATACTGTATTCGGTAAAGCGACAAGCGGTATTGAAACAGTATTAAACATGCGTCAAGGTGATGTAATGAAAGAAGTTAAAGTTTGGGAAGAATAAGTTATGAGAAAAGAGAGCAAAAGCTCTCTTTTTTATATATTTAAAACTAGGAATGGATATTTCCGCTATAGTCATGGTACAAGTAGCACTTTGATTATTGCTAAAATATAGTGCTTATGAGAACAAATTTTTAACAAATTACATAGAATACATTAGATTATATGTTTCGAAAAATATTTTTTATCCCGCTATTTGTGGGCAGTAAGACTCCCACCTTAAAATTCGGCGAATGCGAGGAANNGAGGAAGTTAGGTGGGGGATAACTGTCCGTAAAAGCCCGATCGGTGTGGGCTCATAATCAGTGGGGGATGGACAAAACCTACACGGATTAAAGTTTCACTTTATTATATGAATTTTGCTAGAATTACGTTGTTCTAAGGTGATGAGCAGCACATGTTTCTACTAAATTTTCATATAGCATTGTCTCTTTTTTGAAAATCTACTTAGAAAGAAATAGTGCGGAAACATGTATTTGACTTTCTTCTTTTCACTTTGTATGATTATCAAGTTGTTTTAGGCTCTTCTCACCCTGTAGAAAATATTGTAAAATATATGTGATATGAATAGAGTATTTGAGGGGAGTAATAGTTTGTAACTTTTGTAAGAAGGGATAAGGGTTATGTTAATTCGTTTTAAAAAAAGTTATGAAAAAATTGCAATGGGGCTTCTTTCGTTTATGCCAACTGAAAAAGATGTGAAAACATTACAATTGACAATGAAAGAGTATGAAGCGAAAGAGGATTGGCAATTGTATTTGTGGAAGCAAAATGAGGATTTTGTTGGAATAATGGGGATTGTAAAGAAAGAGAATCAAGTATTAGAAATTCAGCATTTGAGTGTGAACCCGTCTCATCGTCATATGGGGATTGGGACAAAGATGGTTCAAGAGTTAAAGAGTAAATTTCTTGATTTTACAATTTGCGGAAATGAACAAACAGCAAGTTTTTGTGAAAAGTGTAAAGGGTTTGAACAAAATATACATTCATGAAAGCAGGGATAAGTAGTTTATTATCTCTGCTTTCTTTTTTTTAATTGTTCGTTTCGTTCAGCGATGACTTCTGTTCGATCACGTAATGTGTGTTTATGTATGATATATTCACTAGGAGCAGCGTTCACATTTTTCCAAGGAAGGTTTTGTTTCTGACATAACTGCAAGCATTTCTTTTCCAATGATGTGTCCGATAATGGTAAAAATAGCGGTGCAAAACTTTCTTTTTTTTGTATAGATTGCAATCTTTCCTTGAGTAAGGATAGAAGTTGTGCTTGATCGATTCCTAAACGTTGTAAAGATACACTGTTTTTTTCTAAAACTGTGATTGCGCTTTTCATCATCTTTGTGGCGCCATTCCAGTTAGTGCGTCTTTGGTGGTATAAGGAAACTGCTATTTGAATGAGGCCAACTAAGTAATTGTCACGATTTCCTTTAGGTTTTGTTTTCCAATATTCTTCTAATATTTCGTGACATTCAAAATAGTCATAATCTCCGTGAAAATGAATTAAAAATTGTATGTATTCGGTAGGATACATGTTTTTCGCCCCTATCTAACGGTTATAAATACAAGTGTATCATAGAAATATAAACAATAAACGACTAGGGGATTTCCCCTAGTCGTTTATTGTTCATATTAGCAGAAGCAAGCTGCCCCTACAATAATTAGTAAATAAACAATACAACAAGTAATGCGAACCCACTGCTAAAACCGCAATCAACGTGACCCATAGTTTTTTGGCCTCCTACAGTGTTCTTACTACATTGTTATCATATGAAGTGGTGGGCATGATGGCATAGGCATAGGTCTATTTTTCATTAAATTTCTTAAAAAGGTTGGATAGAACATGAGTATGCTCTATACTTATGTTGTTATAGAAAAAATGTGGTGGGATGCTTTGTGCAGTATAATTTTAAAGTAGAGGCTTTTGAAGGACCTTTAGATTTATTGTTGCATTTAATACATCGTTATGAAATTGATATATATAATATTCCTGTAGCGGATATTACAGAACAATATTTGTCTTATGTTCATACGATGAAAGAACTACAATTAGATGTTGCAAGTGAATATTTAGTAATGGCTGCAACGCTATTACAAATTAAAAGTAAAATGTTGTTGCCGAAACATGAAGAAGATGTAATTGATAACGGTGATGACTTTATAGATGACCCCCGTCAAGAATTGATGGAGAGGTTAATTGAATATAAGAAATATAAGCAAGTTGCTACTGAGTTAAAAGAAAGAGAACAAGAAAGAGCACAGCTATATACACGTCCGCCAATTGATTTTACATCGTTGCAACAAGAAGAGGAGACAAGTCTCCCCCTTGATGTTACGTTATATGATATGCTAGCGGCATTTCAAAAATTGTTGCGCCGTAAAAAAGCAAAAAAACCTGTAACAACACGTGTTACTCGTCAAGAAATACCAATTGAACAGCGAATGACTGATATTCTAAAGCAGTTAGAAATAAAAGGTGGTCGTCAAAGTTTTTATGATTTGTTTGCTGATGAAGAACGTGAAATACTGGTTGTAACATTTTTAGCCGTTCTTGAGCTTATGAAAAATCAACAAATCATTATTGAGCAAGAACATAATTTTGATGAAATTTTCGTATCAAGCTCTAATAAACCCGCATAGAGCTAGTATGGGGTATTAGGATATCCCGCTATTTGTGGGCAGTAAGACTTCCCCCTCAAAATTCGGCACATGCGAGGAAGTGAGGTGGGAGATCAACTGCCTGTAAAATCCCGATTGGTGTGGGCTAATAATCAGAGGGGGACGGACAACCCCCCTCTGATTAAAGTTTTACTTTATCTCATGTTAGGTTTTAATGAATCGTTTGGAACAAGAAAAGAAATATTGAACCGAACGCATTGACTGTGATTCGGTTTTTTTGATGTGTATTTTTACTTGGAAAATTGGAGGAAGGAGCTTGGAAAATGGATAGAAAAGAACAAAAATCGATTATTGAAGGAATTTTGTTTGTTTCTGGCGATGAAGGGGTTTATCCAGAACAAATAGCGAAAGTTCTTGAAATTGAAGTGAACGAAGTAATAGATATTTTAGAAGAAATGCAAAAAGAATGTGAAGGTGCACATCGTGGTTTGCAAATTGTACAGTATGCAAAAGTATATCGCTTTGCTACAAAGAAAGAACATGCTTCGTACTACCAAAAACTAATAGACATTCCAACAACTGCCTCACTCTCTCAAGCTGCTCTTGAAACGTTAGCGGTCGTTGCATATCGTCAACCGATTACAAGGACAGAAATGGAAGAGATTCGAGGGGTGAAAACGGACAAGTCACTACAAACGTTAGTTTCCCACTTACTTATAAAAGAAACTGGACGGGCAGAAGGTCCGGGGCGTCCTATTTTATATGGGACGACAAAAGAATTTTTGGACACATTTGGATTGAAAACATTAGATGATTTACCGCCACTTTCTGAAGAGAGTGAACAAATGAATGAAGCAGATTTATTCTTTGGTTCTTTACAAGAAATATCAAAATAAAAGCTTAGCATTTTGCTAAGCTTTTTTTGTATATCAATTATATCCCGTGCCATACTAAGTGAAAAAAGGAGACGAGTTATGAGCGGTATACGAAGTATTTTGTTGTTAATTTCTGTTTTATTCTGTTTTTCTTTAAATAGCACCTCGGCTAAAAGATATATGATGTCTACTCATACTACGTCTCTTTTACATATGCAGCGGCAACATCTTAGTAAAATGCAGGTGAGTTTTTTTAAAGTTGGACAAGGTGATGCAACACTTATTACATTGCCAAATGGACAAACAATGTTAATTGATGGAGGCCCTTATGAAGCGGGAGAGGTTATTATTCAGAAACTAATCGAAAAAGGGATAAACCATTTAGATGTTATCGTCAGTACGCATCCTGATATGGATCATATAGGTGGACTGATTCCGATTGTAGAGCAAATGCCGACCTCACTTATACTAGATAGTGGAAAAACATATAGCTCTTTTACTTATTATACGTATCGGAATAATATTAAAAAAAGGGGAATACCTTTCGTTTCGGTAAAGGAAGGACAATATATACCGCTAGATCCACATGTTTCTATACAGGTATTAAACAATGGGAAATCGAAAGATGAAAATAATGAATCCTCCATTGTTTTAAAGGTTCGATACGGAAAGGCTGATTTTTTATTAATGGGGGATGCTGATGTACGGACGGAACATGAGATATTAAAGCAATTTGATGTACATGCAGATGTATTAAAAGTTGGGCACCATGGCTCATATACTTCAACAAGTGAAACGTTTATAAAAAAAGTAGAACCACAGTTCGCGATTCTTTCGTATGGGAGTAGCAATCCGTATGGACACCCTCACCAAAGTGTAGTAAGGCGATTGAAACGGCATGGTATAATGATATATGGAACAAATAAACGTACAGTAGAAATGGAAACAGATGGCGAACATATTACGATAGGGTCTAGTGGATTAATGCCATTATTGAAGTAATTCATATATTAGAGGTGGATACTGTCCCTTTTGGAAAAATGAATAACATATATTATAATTGTGAGAGACGTAATAAGTCTCTATTTTGTTAAACAAAATGGAAATTTGCTTAGAATGTATAGACAACTATTTGTGCATATATTAAGATGGAATTAGGCGAATAAGGTAATAATAAAAAGTAGGTATTTCATGGGAAAGGATCGATGAAAATGAAAACGCAAATTGTCATCAATGCCAAAATTTACACAGGTCAAGAAGTAGTGGGAAACGGATTTATTCGTTACGCAGAAACAATTAAAGAAATTGGTTTGATGGCTCAATATGTACCACAAGAAAATGAAACTGTTTTTGATGCTACAGGGAAGATTGTAATTCCAGGTATGATTGATGTTCATATTCATGGTGGATACGATGTTGATGCGATGGATGCAAATAGCGATGGACTAGTAACTCTAGGCAAAGAAATGTTAAAAGAAGGGGTTACAACTTACTTCCCAACAACAATGACACAAGCTCCAGAAGCGATTGAAGCAGCATTAACTGCTGCGAAGGAAGCGAAAGAAAAAGGGGCACATTTCGAATATATTCACTTAGAGGGACCTTATGTTTCAAAAAAACGTGCAGGTGCACAACCACTTGAATATATTGTTCCTGCAAATATTAAACAATTTAAACAATGGCAGGAAGCGAGCGGTAATTTAATTAAGTTAGTAACATATGCGCCAGAAGAAGAGGGAGCATTAGAGTTTGAACAGTATCTTGCTGAAACTGGTGTAGTGGGCACAATAGGACATACAGATGCAATAGATTCCCAGCTAAAAAATAGAGGCATTACACATGCGACACATTTATACAATCAAATGCGTGGATTACATCACCGTGAACCAGGAGTTGTTGGTCATGTGTTATTAAATCCAGATGTAATGGTTGAAATAATTACAGATGGTATTCATATTCACCCTGATATGGTGAAATTAGCATATAAATTAAAAGGGCCGAAAAAAGTAAGTGTTATTACTGACGCAATGCGTGCAAAAGGTCTTGCAGATGGATTATATGAGCTTGGCGGACAGCCAGTACATGTAAAAGATGGTAGTGCTCGATTAGAAGATGGAACGTTAGCGGGTAGTATTCTAAAAATGGATCAAGCTTTCCGAAATGTAATTGAATTTACAGGTTGTTCAATCGAAGATGCAGTACTTATGACATCAGTTAACCAAGCAGAAGAGTTTAGGTTAAACAATAAAGGTGCGTTATCAGTAGGTAAAGATGCAGACTTTGTTGTAATGACAGAAGATTTACATGTATATGATACGGTTCGTTTAGGAATTCATATGAAGGAAGGGAAGTAATTAGATGAATATTCTTGTTGTGAAAACTCCAGAAGAATTAGCAGAAGCAGGTTATAAATTAATTGAAGAAGTTGTAAAATCAAAAGAAAATCCAACATTAGGAATGGCTACAGGAAGTTCTCCGTTAGGTATTTATGCAGAAATGCGAAAAAATAAACTTGATACAAGCCGTGTAACCACTGTAAACTTAGATGAGTACGTAAATTTACCACACGAAGATAAAAACAGCTATCACTATTTCATGAAAGAACAGTTGTTTGATTATCTTCCATTTAAACAAACTTATGTACCAAACGGGATGGCAAGTGATTTAGAGGAAGAGTGCAAACGTTACGAGGGCATTCTAGCTGCTAACCCAGTTGACCTACAGATTCTTGGAATCGGTGAAAACGGTCACATCGGATTTAACGAGCCAGGAACAGCGTTTAATTCTCCAACTAACATTGTAGAATTAACTGAATCTACACGCCAAGCGAATCTCCGCTTCTTCGAGAAAGAAGAAGATGTGCCGACTCATGCGATTACAATGGGGATCGGAAGCATTATGAAAGCGAAACAAATTCTACTTGTTGCTAGGGGTCCTAAAAAGGCAGAAGCAGTTAAAGAGTTATTGCAAGGTGAATATAGTGAAGCGTGTCCGGCTACAGTTTTACAACGTCATCCGAATGTAACCGTAATCGCTGATCAAGAAGCTCTATCTTTATGCAGTGAGGCGATTGCTGATGAACATCGACAAGTATTCACCATTTCCGATCTATTATCAGATTCAAGGGTGGGTGAAACAGCTAATTGAGGACGGCGAATGGAAGCCGGGAGATAAAATTCCATCTGAGAATGAACTTTGCGATAAGTTCGAAGTGAGTCGAATGACAATTAGACAGGCAATTAATAACTTAGTGGAACAAGGCTATTTATATCGGAAACGTGGAATTGGAACGTTTGTCCAACTTCCGAAAGTGGAGCAAAAATTGCAAGGAATGACGGGATTCACAGAAGACATGATTTCTCGTGGGATGAACCCGAGTAGTCAATTGCTTAGTTTCCGCCTAGTTCCAGCTACTGCTAAAATAGCAGACCGGCTAAGAATACAAGAGGGAAAGGCGGTTTATGAAGTGAGGCGTATTCGCTTAGCTGATGATGAACCGATTGCTTTTGAGACGACATATTTGTCGCCAGCTCTTGTAAAAGATATTAACGAAGAAATATTGCAACAATCTTTATATGAACATTTAGAGAAAAAACTGGGCTTTAAACTTGTTAGCGCTACTCAATCAATTGAAGCTTCCATTGCGACGGAAAATGAAGCTGAACATCTGCATATTCCTAAAAAGGCGCCTGTGCTTGTAATGCGCCAATGGTCATATTCAGAAGGTGAGGTACCGTTAGAATACGTGAAATGTATTTATCGTGGGGACCGTTATAAATTTATTACGAGCATTACACGAAACAAATAATATATTTCAGTTTGTTAAGTACAGTGAATTTTAAAGTGTTTAACATGTAAAGAAATAAAAATACGACTCATCCTTATAAGGAGTGAGTCGTATTTTTATTATGAGCAATCACGTGGTTAACAGCATCCTTAACTGTATCTACTACATAGTGAGCATGTTTTTTTACTGCTTCATCTGCTTGAGACATAGCAAAACTGTGAGGAGTTAAAGAAAACATTGGAATATCATTGTAAGAATCCCCTATACAAGCAACTTCCTCTGGTTGTATTTGAAACTCTTTTAATAAAACAGAAATAGCAGAACCTTTACTAATATTTGGTGGCATTACATCTAAGCATCGTTCTGCGGAAATAAAAGTGCTAATTTTCCCATGGAATTTTTCATCAATTTTTTTCTGTAGGAGTTGTAAGCTCTCTTTTGTCCCTCCTACAGAAATTTTATTTGGAAAAATAGTATTATCAATTTTTTGTAATAAATTTGGTTCTTCAATAGAAGTCATTGTTGCTTGTTTTTCTAATTCGTGTATAAACGGTGTCTTCTCTTCAATGTAGTAATTATGCTCATCACTTATATAACGGAAGTAAGGTTCTTCTTTTGTCATCGCTAGTAAATCAGGTAAAATACTAGAGTCAAATGTAGCGGATAGTAGTTGTTTATTATCGTTTGTGTATACAAATACCCCATTTACACTAATGCGATGGAAATTTGTATTAACTGCTTTCATTAAGTCTGCGATTTCATTATCAAGTCTTCCGGAAGCGAAACAAAGAATTACATTTTGTTCAGCTAAGCTGCGTAGGGCGATAACATCTTGTTCATCGATAAGACCTCTGTGTTGCATCATCGTTCCATCAATATCACTTACAAACATTTTAATCATGTTATGATCTCCTTTCTATGTACAGTTGCTCTTACATTATACGCATCATATATGAACATGTCTAAAGAATGGAATTTTATTAAATGGTAGATGTTTTACATTGACGACAAAGAAGGATGTTCTGTAACATAAAAGCAGGATATTTAAGTACGAGGGTGGTGTTATATGAGTAATTATCTAGAAATTAAAAAAGTTTTAAACAACAATGTCATCATTGCTAGCCATCCTGAACACGAGGAAGTAGTAGTGATTGGTAAAGGAATTGGATTTGGGAAAAAAGCGAAAGATGTGCTAGGGCAAGAACAAATTGAAAAAATGTTTGTTTTAAAAAATGAACGTGATCGTGAACAATACAAACTGTTAGTGCCGCATGTTAGTGAAAAATTAATTGAATTGATGAACGATATTATGTTGGACATTCAAGAAAAAGCGAAATCACCACTAAATGAACATATTCATATTGCATTAACAGATCATATTTCTTTTGCAGTTAAGCGTTTAAAGCAAGGATTTACCATAGATAATCCTTTTCTAGTTGAAACGAAAATGCTGTATCCAGAGGAATATGAAATTGCTGAAGGTGTTGTAGAACTTATAAATTCTCGTTTGCAAATTACATTACCAGAAGGAGAAATTGGTTTTATTGCACTTCATATTTACAGTTCGCTTACAAATTCAGATTTATCTGCAGTTAATCAAAACTCTCGTCTCATTGTACAGCTTATATCTTTAATTGAGACAAACTTACAAATTACAGTAGACGAAGAAAGCATTCATTATTTACGCCTTATTCGTCATCTTCAATATGCTATTGAACGAGTGAAAAAGGGAGAAAAAGTCGAGGAATCAGAAAGTTTTGCTGATTTATTAAAAGCAGAATATCCAGTTTGTTATAATTTAGCTTGGAAGCTAGTTAAGGTTATGCAAAAAGAATTGCAACTTCCTGTATATGAGGCTGAAAGTATTTATTTAACGATGCATTTGCAACGATTAATGAAAGTAGAGCATGTGTAAAAAGACATATATTTTTGTCTAAAATGAAAACGTTAAAAAAATGATTGAATCGCTTACAATAGTTATGTATAATAACTATTGCAAAGCTATACAAAATTCGACAAACACATTAAGGGAAATCACGAAAACGTTTGCCTTAATTATGTGAACTTATACGTAAACCTATTTTTGACACGTGTTACTGATTCGATCAGGCATGAGTGGAGAAAAGTAAGGAATGTAAGCTAGAGAAAGGGATATACTACCCTTTGTATAGCTATCGTTCTATCTTTTTTTCCTCATGCCTTTTTGGCGTTTGTCGAAAGGTATCAATATAGATAAGAGAGGAAGGGATCCATGTTTAAGAAGATTTTTGGTGTTCTTCAAAAAGTCGGAAAAGCGCTTATGCTTCCAGTAGCGATTTTACCGGCGGCAGGTATTTTACTTGGATTTGGTAATGCATTTCAAAATCCACAGTTAACAAATATTATTCCTGCTTTAAAAGTAGATTGGTTCGTAATGGTTGCAAAAATTATGGAACAATCTGGTGATATTATTTTCGCTAACCTTGCATTACTATTCGCAGTTGGGGTAGCGATTGGTTTAGCTGGTGGAGACGGAGTAGCTGGGTTAGCAGCATTCGTTGGTTACTTAATTATGAACAAAACGATGAGTGTGTTCTTAGAAGTAGATAAGCTAGTGAAAGTAACAAGTACTGGTGCAGACCCAGTAAAAATTGGATTTGCAGATCCTGCATATGCCAATGTATTAGGAATTCCAACACTACAAACAGGAGTATTTGGTGGTATTATCGTTGGTATAGTAGCGGCATATTGCTATAATAAATACTTCAACATTGAATTACCATCATATTTAGGTTTCTTTGCGGGTAAGCGTTTCGTACCGATCGCAACTGCAACATTCTCTTTAGTAGTAGGTATTATCATGTGTTTCATTTGGCCATACATTCAAGGTGGCTTAAATACGTTCTCACATCAAATGATTGACGCAAATAGAACGTTAGCAGCATTTATTTTTGGTTTAATAGAACGTTCATTAATTCCATTTGGATTACATCACATTTTCTATTCACCATTCTGGTTCGAATTCGGTCAGTATACAAATGCAGCTGGTGAATTAATCCGTGGTGACCAAAAAATCTTTATGGCACAGTTAAAAGACGGCGTAGAATTAACAGCTGGTACATTTACAACTGGTAAGTATCCGTTCATGATGTTCGGCCTTCCAGCAGCAGCATTAGCAATGTACCATGAAGCACGTCCAGAAAATAAAAAATTAGCAGCTGGTATTTTAGGTTCTGCTGCATTAACATCTTTCTTAACAGGTATTACAGAACCACTTGAATTTTCATTCTTATTCGTAGCACCATTATTATTCGGAATTCACGCTGTATTTGCTGGTCTATCATTTATGACAATGCAAATTTTAGGTGTTAAAATTGGTATGACATTCTCTGGTGGTTTAATTGACTTCTTATTATTCGGTGTACTACCAGGCCGTACAGCATGGTGGTGGGTAATTGTTGTTGGTCTTGTGCTAGCAGTTATTTACTACTTCGGATTCCGCTTTGCAATCCGTAAATGGGATTTAAAAACACCTGGTCGTGAAGTAGCAAATGCTAATGACGGTGCAGGAAAAGCAGAAGCAGGTGAGCTTCCTCGTGAAGTATTAGTAGCACTTGGTGGAAAAGAAAACATTGCATCATTGGATGCTTGTATTACTCGGTTACGTGTTCAAGTTAACGAACAAAAAAATGTAAATAAAGACCGCTTAAAAGAGCTTGGAGCAGCGGGTGTACTTGAAGTTGGAAACAACATTCAAGCAATTTTTGGACCAAAATCTGACACATTAAAATCACAAATTCATGATATTATGTCAGGCCGTACACCTCGTGTTGAAAAAGAAGAGCCTGTAAAGGTAGAAGAAACTCCTCAAAAAGTTGATGAAAATGAAACAATCGTATCACCAATCGAAGGAAAAATCTTACCGATTACAGAAGTACCTGATCAAGTATTCTCAGGAAAAATGATGGGAGACGGATTTGCAGTTGAGCCAACGGAAGGAACAGTAGTTTCGCCAGTTAATGGTGAGATTGTCAATGTATTCCCTACAAAACATGCAATTGGTATTCAATCAGAAGGTGGAAAAGAAATTTTAATTCACTTCGGTATTGATACTGTAAAATTAAATGGTGAGGGCTTTGAAGCGCTTGTTGCACAAGGAGACAAGGTGAAACAAGGACAACCATTATTAAAGGTAGATCTTTTGTTTGTAAAAGAAAATGCACCATCTATCATTACACCAATTGTCTTTACGAATTTACAGCAAGGACAACAAGTCGAATTGAAAAAAGATGGAAATGTTAAGCAGGGCGAAAACGCTATTATTGACATTCAGTAGGAATTTGACGCAAAATGTTTATAATTATAATAGGCGAGTGGTTGACCGAACATCGCCTATTATATACAATAGATGATGTAGTACTCACGTCTATACAACTAAAAATATTGTACTTAAAGGAGATAAATTATTATGGAAAAAATCTTTAAAGTAACTAGCGACTCAGGAATTCATGCACGTCCAGCAACGCTACTTGTAAACACTGCAAGCAAATTTGGTTCTGACATTAACTTAGAGTATAACGGGAAGAACGTTAACTTAAAATCAATCATGGGCGTTATGTCTTTAGGCATTCAACAAGGCACAGAAATTAAAATCACTGCAAATGGTGATGATGCAGCTCAAGCACTAGCAGCTATCGAAGAAACTATGAAAAACGAAGGATTAGGAGAATAATGACTCTTAACATTCAAGGGATTGCTGCATCAAGTGGGATTGCTATTGCAAAGGCTTTCAGGCTTGAAAATCCCGAATTTAATATTAAAAAGAAATCAATTACAAACGAAGTTGCAGAAATTGTACGCTTAGACGCTGCGCTTGAGAAAGCAAAATCTGAATTAGAAGCTATTAAGGACCACGCTTTTGCTGAGCTAGGTGCTGATAAAGCTGCGATCTTTGAAGCACATTTATTAGTGTTAAATGATCCAGAATTAGTAAACCCAGTAAAAGATAAAGTAAATAGCGAAAAGGTAAATGCTGAATTTGCAATGGATGAAGTTGCAACAATGTTCATTACTATGTTTGAAAACATGGATAACGAATATATGAAAGAACGTGCTGCGGATATTCGCGACGTAACAAAACGTGTTCTTGCACATTTACTAGGAATTAACTTCTCAAATCCAGGTGCAATTTCTGAAGAAGTAATCATCATTGCTGAAGATTTAACACCATCTGATACAGCTCAGTTAAACCGTAAGTATGCAAAAGGTTTCACGACTGATATTGGTGGACGTACATCTCACTCTGCAATTATGGCTCGTTCTATGGAAATTCCAGCTGTTGTTGGTACAAAAGTTGTTATGGAAAAAATCCAAAACGGCGACATTGTAATCATCGACGGTTTAGATGGAAAAGTAATTGTAAACCCATCTGAAGAAACTCTTCATTCTTTTGAAGAAAAGAAAGCGAAATTTGAAGAGCAAAAAGCTGAATGGGCAAAATTAAAAGATCAAGCTACTGTAACAAGCGATGGACATCACGTTGAGCTTGTTGCTAATATCGGAACACCAAATGATGTACAAGGTATTATTGATAATGGCGGAGAAGGCGTTGGTTTATACCGTACAGAATTTTTATACATGGGCCGTGACAATCTTCCAACAGAAGAAGAGCAGTTCGAAGCGTATAAAGCGGTTCTTGAAGGTGTAAAAGAAGGTCAACCTGTTGTTGTTCGTACACTTGACATCGGTGGAGATAAAGAGCTTCCATACTTACATTTACCAAAAGAAATGAACCCATTCTTAGGATACCGTGCAATTCGCTTATGTCTTGATGAGCAAGATGTGTTCCGTACACAACTTCGTGCATTACTTCGTGCTAGCGTATACGGTAACTTAAAAGTTATGTTCCCAATGATTGCAACTCTTGATGAGTTCCGTCAAGCGAAAGCAATCTTATTAGAAGAGAAAGCGAAACTTGTAGAAGCGGGTACAACTGTTTCAGATTCTATTGAAGTTGGTATGATGGTTGAAATCCCAGCTTCAGCAGTATTAGCAGACCAATTCGCAAAAGAAGTCGATTTCTTCTCTATCGGAACAAATGACTTAATCCAATACACAATGGCGGCAGACCGTATGAACGAACAAGTATCTTACTTATACCAACCATATAACCCATCTATTTTACGTCTTGTAAAAATGGTTATCGATGCTGCTCATAAAGAAGGTAAATGGGCTGGTATGTGTGGTGAGATGGCGGGAGATTCACTTGCTATCCCATTATTATTAGGCTTAGGTTTAGATGAGTTCAGTATGAGTGCAACATCTATCCTTCCTGCTAGAACACAACTAAGCAAGTTGTCAAAAGTGGAAATGGAGACATTAGCAGAAAAAGCATTAATGATGTCAACTGCTGAAGAAGTTGTTGCACTAGTTAAAAGTATATAATAAAAAAACCTGAGTCGATTTGAAATCGGTCTCAGGTTTTTTCTATGAGAAAAGTAAATCTTATTTTGTTGCTATAAAGAAAAAGAACCAGAACTAGATAGCGATTGCAGTGATATCAGTTGGGCACACACGTAAAATACCTGTAAATCTATTATGATTGTGATGGTTCTTTTCATCTTTATCTTTGTCATTATGAGCTAAAGCAGAGAAAAGAGCAACACCGTTACAGAATCCTTCAAAAATTACATTACGGAATGATTGGTGGCCTCTAATGCTTAAAAGGGAAATTTCTGTTCCTACTGAGATGTTAGCAAGTACGTTACATACAGGTTGTTTTTTAGCTTCTTTCTTCTCATGATGTTTATGCTCTCTTTCATGATGATGACATTCTCTAAAGTTATCATAGCATCCAAATGATCCAAACATAATCCTCATCACCCCCTTCACACTTATAATCTATGTAAGTCCGGTAGTTAATGATTGGACAGAGCGTGGAATTTTTTCTAGGGGATTTTCTCATTTTAAAAGACAAGATAGGTGCTTAGTATGGAATGATGTTTAAAATAGGGGAAATATCACAAAAAGTGTAAAAACCACTACAATGAATGAAATAGGTAGTCTTTACACTTTTTTACTTTTATATAAAACGATGATATATACAGGAAGAGCTAGGAGTAGTGGGACAATGGATCGTGCAGTATGTTTTTCTAATTCTAATTGGAACGTTTCTTCTTTTGGAAATTGTAACATTGAAATGTTTGCAGCATCACCAATAAAATATAGAAGCAGTACAGTTACTATGTAACATAAAAGTGCGATAAAGCTTCCGTATGAACTCAATAAAAATCCCTCTCTTGTTATCTGTTTGTTATCATTGTATCATAAATGTAATAAAAATACACGGCTTTATGTCGATATTTTAACAAATTTCGACATAAAACGCTATTTATTTTCATGATGATCGTATAAATTTTACTGTTTCTCTATGTATAGATGTCGAATAATGCGATGTAATATTACGGATGTGTGACAAGAAATAAAAAAACGAAGGTAATTACCTTCGTTTTTTATTATTTTGCCCATTCACTCACTTGCTCTACGCTCATTCGTGGTGCAGGGTGGCCTTTTAAAGTTGATTCACCGATTGTAATAAGCATAATTGGTATGTAACGAGATGAAACATTGAATTCTTCTGTAAGTGCTTGTGGGTTGAAACCACCAATAGCGCAAGTATCCCAACCAGTTGCTTTAGCTGCAAGCATAAGCTGCATAGCTGCTAAAGATGCATTTGAAAAGGCAGCATCTCTTGGGAATTGTTCACGAGTATATGCAGATTCAATGTTTTTAGCTAAGCGCTCTTTTGCTTCTTCTTTCATATATCCTTGTCCTACAATTGGACCGTAAACTGGTTCAACATTTTTATAAGCTTCTAAATCACCTAAAATAGCAACTACAGCAGAAGCATCAAGAATTTGTTGTTGGTTATAAGCAATTGGGTGTAATCGTTTTTGTACATCTTCACCTTGGAAAACAAGAAATTTCCAGTGTTGTAAGTTCCAAGCAGAAGGTGCTTGTGCAGCTGCTTTTAAAATTTCGTGTAGTTCTGTAGATGAAATTTCTTTTTCAGGATTGAATGCACGCGTAGATGTGCGTTCATATAGAACGTTAAAAAAGTTGTCGTTTGTCATTATATATCCTCCACATTACATGTCAATATAATAAAAAATACATGTAAAATACTCTACTTACATTTTGTAAGTTGTCGAATTTAAGGATATAATATCTTTATTTTAATTGTCAAGTTTTAAAGGGTAATAGGGCATTCATACAAACGATACAATTCTTATAATCATACACTAAAAAAGGAATTTATAGAGTGAAAAAGCGAAGATACCATTCTCAATTAGCTTGTTAATTTGAATTCCTCACAAACATTCTTTTATAAAATGTTTGTGAGGAATTCAGTGGAACAACATATATGAAGTGAGTGAAGACTAGTGATGAACATACTACATTTTTTATTAGAGAATACGGTTTTCCGAAATGTATTACAAGATCTTCAGTTAAATGTCCTTTATATAGAAAATGGATGCACACATCAACAAACGATAGAAAATATTCATCCAAAATGTATGTTTATAGCAAATAGTTTTGAAGAAGGAGAAATGTTGTTTCATAGGGTTAGGCAACATATTGTAATTATATATATGACAGATGTTAACCAAGTACAACATTTAAAACGTATATATGATTCACAGAGTACATTCATTATTATTTGGGATCAGCCAATAACGAATGCATTTGTAGATATACTTGCATTAGGAATACGTAACATTGTTATCGCACCTGTTACCCCGCAAATTGTACTGGAGGAAGTAAATAAGAGCTTGTATCAGCTTTCTTTAATACGACAAGTAGGTTTGCAGCAAGAGTTACTTCAAACAATGTTTGATTTCCAAAATGATTTATTATTTATAGTAGAAGATGATGAAATTGTTGATTGTAATACAAATTTTTTAGCGTTTTTCGGATATGAAAATTTATTTGCATATCGCGAAAAACATTTAGTATTTGCAGAACATCTTGTTAGAGAGAATGGATATTATTCGACGACTCACGATATAACATGGTTAGATGATACTTTATCAAATGGAAGAAGAATTAAGATGTATAATTATGAAGGAGAACCATTTACATTTTTATTACGTGCGGCATCACTTCCTGAAGATTTATCACGATTTATTGTGAAATGTACAGAAATTACAGAGCTAGATGAAATCTATCAAGAGCAAGAAAGGCTTGCTATGATAGATTCGTTGACAGAGATTTATAATCGTATGAAGTTCCAACAATTACTAGAGGTAGAATGGGGCAATGTAATACGCAATGATGAAAAAATGGCACTCATTTTGTTTGATATAGATAATTTTAAAAAGGTAAATGACACATACGGCCATGATTTTGGTGATTTGGCATTAGTCCAACTAGCAGAGCTTATGAAATCTAAAGTGGCACCTCAACATATATTTGCAAGGTGGGGAGGAGAGGAATTTATAATATTAGTGACAAATACGGTAGAAAAGGAAGCATTTCAGATTGCGGAGTCCTTACGATTTTTCATTGAAACAAAGCAATTTTCTGGCATTTCAAAATTAACAGCGAGTTTTGGAGTGGCGCTATATGAACAAGGGATTACGAGAGAAGAATTAATGCAACGAGCAGATATTGCATTGTATGAAGCGAAAAAAAACGGGAAAAATCAAGTGTGCATATATAGAAAAGAAAAAATGTAATTTTTCGCAACAAATTGTTGCGATTTTTTTTTATTGCCTGATAATAGAAGATAGAGGACGATTTGCAATAATGGAGGAAGTATAGGATGATAAAAAAAATAATGATTATGTTTTCAGTATGCGCTATTATTTGCGGCGTAGTATATTACTTTCTTTTGAGTCCAAAGGAAGAAAAAGTATTACCCTCTAAAGTAACACCTGCTGTTGATTCAAAAGTACAGGGGAGTATAGAAAAAAAAGAAGAAACCAAAATTGATTATGCCAGTATATCTCAAAAATTGGATCAGTATTTGGTAGAAAAACAATTCAATGGAACAGTTTTGGTGACAGATAAAGAGCATGTTATATTGAATAAAGGATATGGATATGCTGATGTTCAAAATAAAATAGAAAATACGCCTCAAACAAAATATCGTATCGGTTCTATTACGAAAACAGTTGTTGCTACATCTATTTTACAGCTACAAGAACAAGGAAAGTTAAATATTCAAGATAATGTAAATAAATATATTCCTTCATTTCCGATAAATAAAAATATTACACTATATCATTTATTAACACATACCTCTGGTTTGCCTGAACATGCAAAAGGAAATGTGAATGCTGCTTCCCGCTTACAGTTAATAAATTGGATTGGACACCAAAAACTAGAATTCCCTGCAGGAACAGGTTGGAGGTATACAGATTATAATTATATGGTACTTGCCTATATTATAGAAAGTATATCGAAAAAATCTTTAGAAGATTACATAAAGGAAAATATATTTACAAAAGCAGAGATGCATGAATCAGGTATGGGAAATATGGTACCTGGAGATAAAAACTTCACGAAGGGCTATGTGAAAAAAGCTCAAGTGCTTGTACCAGCACAAAGGTTAGGTATGGAGTGGCTATATGGCTGTGGTGAGATGTATACGACAGTAGGGGATATGAAAAAATTAGATGAAGCGATTATAAATGGAAAGCTTCTTTCTGAACAAAGTATACAAGCGATGTTTACACCTTCACAAGAAAAAAAATATGCTTATAGTTTTTACATATATCCAGATTATATTCATAATCATGGTGTACTTTCTGGTTGGAATACGTTTAATAATTTTAATAAGGAAAAAGGAACATTTGTTATACTATTTTCAAATGTGAAAAATAGTTTGGATGATGATTTTAATAAAGAGTTTCGAAAGATGGTAAATGATTTATTAGAACAAAGGGGATGAGAAAATGGAACATAAAAAATTATCAATAGGTTTCATCGGTATTGGTGTAATGGGAAAAAGTATGGTTCGTCATTTCATGCAAGATGGTTATGAGATATATGTATATAACAGAACGAAAGAAAAGGCAGAGCCTTTAGTACAAGAGGGTGCAAATTGGTGTGATACGCCGACAGAGTTAGTGAAACAAATTGATGTTGTTATGACGATGGTTGGATATCCTAATGATGTAGAAGAAGTGTACCTTGGAGAGAATGGAATTTTAGAACATGCAAACGAAGGTACGATTGCAATTGATTTTACGACATCCACGCCGACGTTGGCAAAACGTATATATGAAGTTGCGAAGGGAAAGAACATATATACGCTAGATGCGCCAGTATCAGGGGGAGATATTGGGGCTAAAGAAGCTAGACTAGCAATTATGGTCGGCGGAGAAAAAGAAACATATGATAGATGTTTACCTCTATTTAAAAAACTAGGAACAAATATTCAATTGCAAGGGCCAGCTGGGAGTGGACAACATACAAAAATGTGCAATCAAATTGCAATTGCTTCTAATATGATAGGGATATGTGAAGCGGTAGGCTATGCAAAAAAAGCAGGTCTTAATCCAGATAAGGTATTAGAAAGTATTTCAACGGGTGCTGCAGGAAGTTGGTCATTAAGTAACTTAGCTCCTCGTATGTTAAAGGGGGATTTTGAACCTGGCTTTTATGTTAAACATTTTATGAAAGATATGAAGATTGCTTTGGATGAGGCGGAAAAGCTACAATTACCAGTACCAGGTTTAAGATTAGCAAAAGAGTTGTATGAAGAGCTAATCGAAGATGGAGAAGAGAATAGCGGAACACAAGTATTATATAAAAAATACATAAGGGGGTAAATGAGATGAATCTTCAAAAGTTTGATGAGATGATTGATGCTGTACAGCAAGCAACTTGTATACAGATTAATGAAAAACAAAAAGAAGCTTTTAAACAAAAATATGATTTTGAACCACATTTCGAATATGGACGAGATGAGGGCGGACATTATGTGATTCGTACTTCAAAAAAGATGTTAGACGAAATGGAGTTTTATTTAGCTTTAAAGTATGATCGTGATGAAATTGATCTGTACATGCATGCTGAAATTGATGGGATATATCATGTGTCTGTTAGTTATAATAAAGACGCACTACATCTACAAGAATTATTTCAATTTCTAGAAGAAAATAAATAAAAGTCCTCATTTGAGGACTTTTATTTATTTGTATCATTATAAGCTTGAAGCCCGGCGGCATCGTTCAATTGGGAATGGAATAACTTGTGCAATGTGGTTAGGACCGAATTGTTTTGCACGGGCATGGCGTAATATATAAAATACACACAGAATCGAAATAGGAATAGCACCGAACAAACCAAAAAATAAAGCGCTTACACAAGATGCAACAAAGCCTAAAACACCAACTTCTAACTCTTCCATAATAGCCCCTAAAATAACAGGAAGTGCTCCACACGTAACCCCCAGTATAAGTGCGATAAGTAAACTCATGATTATCCCCCTCTGCTTGTGATATTTTTTCCTTCTTAGTTAATGGTAGTATATCATACACGAAACAGAATTTTCAGAAAAAAGACCAAAAAAGTTCAATGAATGTTCAAAAAATATTGAGAAACATACTTGAAAAATCGAGGAGATTTGCTTGTCTTTTAAAGTGAGGGGAAGGATGTTTTGAGTATATAAAAAACCAGGCTTATTTCATTTTCTGAAATAAGCCTGTTCCATAGGAGGATGTATATATGTAGAGTGAATAAAAGGTTGGAAAAGGGGGTCCAAGTTCTTTTATTCAACTAACTACCTTAATAAATTGGAACCCAGCCTTCAGTTGTAACGAAAATACGAATAGCTACAACTTGACGATCATCTTGCAAGGTAAAATAATGTCTAGTATTTTCAGGAACAGATATTAGGTCGCCTGGCTCAAGTTCAACGTCAAAGAATTTTCCATCTTTACCTTCAATAGCAAAGATGCCATGACCACTGACAATAAAGCGAACTTCATCATCGGTATGATGATGTTCTTTTTGGAAATTAATTAATAATTCTTCCAGGTTAAGTGTGCTACTTGAAAGTGAAATTACATCATATGCTTTATAACCTCGGCGTGCTGAAACATCAGCGATTTCTTTTGAAAACAGTGCTAATATTTCAGCTTTGTTTTCATCTGTTAATGAGTAATTTTCTTTTAAATGAGTAGGAAGTTTAGAAATGTTCCATTTCTCATATAAAACGCCTTCCCCTTGTAGAAATTTTGATACTTCTAATTCATTTTCAATGTGAGTATTTCCTTCATGAATACGAATTTGCGCCATTAGAAACGCCTCCTTGAATTGATAATAGTTTTATATGAAATTGGAATAAAAACTCATAAGCTTCTAATCGCTTTTTTGCATCAAAGCTATCTCGGGCCCATACGGTAATGCCATGGTTTCGGATTAATACTGCTCCTGAATCCCCGTGTATATGTTGTTGGAAGTCCTCTCCAAGCGTTGGGATATGAGTATGGTTTTCAATAATAGGAATATTAATCGTTGCATCTTCTTCCCAAATATCAAGAGCTTTAATAATTTCTTGATTTTGAAGAGTGACTGTATCACTATACAAATTTGTGATGACATTGTTATCAGTTGTATGAACATGAAGTACACACCCAGCATTCGTGTTGTTATAAATATGTGTATGCAATATTGTTTCTGCTGAAGGGCGTAATTCAGTCTCTAAAACGGGAACTCCTAGGTGATCTACTAGCAGAAAATCATCTGGAGTGGTTTTTGTTTTATCTTTCCCGCTTGCTGTAATAAGGAAAGTAAGTGGATCATGACTAACTTTTATAGAAATATTACCACTTGTTGCTGGAAACCAATTTCGAGTTGTTAATTCTTTTTTTATCTCGCTTAAGTCATGCCATTGACGAAAAAGTTGTGTCATGATTTCACCTCATGAGAAGGGTTTCCCCATATTTGTAGTGCGCTATGTAAATTTATTTCATCTACTTCATGGAGTGGTTTACTTTGTAAAGTAGCTTCAATTGCAGCACGGAAAGCTTTGCCGCCACCTTGTGCTCCATTTGGATGCCCATGTATCCCGCCACCAGCGTTAATAACAACATCTTTACTGAAATCTCGTAGAATAAAAGGAACGAAACCAGGATGAATGCCAGCAGATGGGACAGAAAAACTTTTTTTGAAAAATGCATCTTCCTCAGTTAAATACTTTGAAATGTTAAGAGCTTCTTCCTTTTCTAATGCAACGTTTCCATATGGAGACGGGAATAAAGAAAAATCTGCACCAGCATAACGAAGTAGCTTTCCAAGTAATAAAGGAGATGATATCCCGTATAACTTTGATGATGAATAAGCACCGCTTACAGCAGGGTGTGCCATAATAGGGACTGGGATGTTATCATCTTCTGCAAGTGATTGTAGTACATCTAGTCCGTAAGCAAATACGTTAAATAATAGAATATCAGCACCAGCTTGAACTGCGTGTTTTGCGTTTTCTTTTAAGTCGAAAGTGCGGCCTGTTAAATTTACGGCATATAACGTTTTATGGCCGTATGTTTCGTATACTGACTGTAAAACTTCTTTTCCGGAAGCAATTCGCTTCGTAAGTGGAGTTAATGAATTCTCAAATAAAATCTCATCATCTTTTACAATATCCACACCACCAATCGCTTGATCGCGTAATTGTGTTTTTAAATATCCAATATTTCGACCAATCATTCCTTTGAAAATGCTCATTAATAGAGGGCGGTCATGCACTTGTAAAATGTTTCTAATACTATCTATACCAAATCTTGGACCAGGGAAATGCTTTTTTAACTCGTCTGAAAAAGTTAAGTCAACTAATTTCACTTCGCCATCAAGTGATAATTTTCCAAATGTAGTTGTTAAAATTGCTGGTAAGTCTAGACTGAAATTTAACAATGGGTATTCAATCTTTATAATTCCACGTTTTACTTTTTTACGTAGATATGAATTTATATGTTCTTGTTCATCCAATTCCTCGATATGAATGACATTGCCCTTATGTTGTTTTAATTGTTTTTGCAATAAGTGTGGTAAATGAGTCCACGAACCAATTGTTAAACCGAGTGCAATTTGCTCAGCTTTTTTTTCTAAGTTATGTGAATCGTCATGGATTAAATACGTCGCTATAATTCCGCTCATTTTTATAACCTCCTAGTTAAATAAAAAAACCTCTCAGCTAAGGAGAGGTTTTTTACAACCAGCTCCTTATCTGTCAGCGCAATGCTGCGAGAATTAGCACCGTGTCTACAATTGTAAATCGGTTGCCGGGCTTCGTCGGGCTCGTCCCTCCACCTGCTCTTGATAAGAAGTATTTAGAAATGTTTTAATTTTTAAGATAATTGAATTTTGTCAAATATTTTTCATGTTGTCAATGACTTTTTGAAAAAATTTAATTTATCAACTCGATTAATTGCTTCTCGTAATCGGTCTTCTGTATGTAAGAGACCAACGCGGACATATCCTTCGCCGTGCTCACCAAATCCAACACCTGGAGCAACTGCAACGTATGCTTTTTCTAGTAAAATATTAGAAAACTGCTCAGATGTATAGTCTTCTGGTACAGGAAGCCATGCAAAGAATGATCCTTTTGGAATATCTACATTCCAACCAATGGAGTGACAAGCCTCAATAAGAGCATTTCTTCGAGATTCGTAACTATTTACAAGGTCTATTACACAAGACTGTGAACTTAATAGCGCTTCGCGGGCAGCATCTTGAACTGCACCAAAAATACTAACATACATATGATCTTGCAATAGGTTAATTGTTTCAATGACACTTTCATTCCCCACTGCAAAAGCGATACGCCAGCCAGCCATATTGAAAGTTTTTGATAACGTGTAAATTTCAATTCCTGTATCTTTAGCGCCGTCTGCTTGCAAGAAACTAACAGGCTTTTGACCATCAAACCCAATAGCGCCGTAAGCAAAATCGTGAACAACTAATATATTATGTTTATTAGCAAAATGAATGGTTTCATCAAAGAAATCTTTTGATGCAGTTGCACCGGTAGGATTATTTGGATAGTTTAAAAACATTAACTTTGCACGCTTAGCAATAGAGTCATCAATTTTTGTGTAATCCGGTAAAAAATTATTTTCTGCAATAAGCGGCATTGTTTCAAATTGTGCTTTTGCTAAAGCAACTCCTGATAAGTAATCTGGATAACCTGGATCTGGAACGAGAATGGTATCATGAGGGTCTGTAAAACAAATTGGTAATTCTACTAATCCAGCCTTTCCTCCAAACAAAATAGCAACTTCAGTTTTTGGATTTAATTCTACGCCGTATTCACGTTTATAGAATGTTGCCACAGCTTCTTTTAAGCTTTCATGTCCGCGGAATGGCGGATATTTATGATGAATGGTCTTTTCGGCAGCATCTTGCAAAGCTTTTACGATATGCTGCGGTGTTGGTTGATCCGGATTACCTTGACCTAGATTAATAACATCGTGACCAGCTGCAACGACCTTGTTAACTTTTGCAACAAGTGAAGCGAAAAATTGTGTTGGCAATGATGTTACTATCTCGGAAGGTTGAAATAATTTCATACTTTCCACCTCTTTTGAAAGTTGTTACAATTCTAGTGACAAATGATATAATCTTTCCAGTATTTTGTAAAGAAAAATTTAAGAATGGGGCTGACAAAATGAAAGTCGCATGTGTTCAAATGGATATTGTTTTTGGGGATGTAAAAAAAAATATTGAGAATGCTAAAAATAAAATAAACGAAGCGATGAAGGAAGGGCCAGATGTTATTGTCTTACCTGAACTATGGACAACAGGATATGATTTAGCGAGGCTTTCTGAGATTGCAGATGTGGATGGATTGGAAACGAAAGAAAAGTTGAAAGAGTGGGCGAAGCAATATGGTGTACATATCGTTGGTGGTTCCATAGCAAAGCAAACTGAGCAAGGTGTTACAAATACAATGTATATTGTAAACAGTGAAGGGAAGCTCATAAATGAATATAGTAAAGTACATTTATTTCAGCTAATGGATGAACATAAATATTTAGTAGCTGGTAAAGGGACAGGTGAATTTACGCTTGATAATGTAGAGTGTGCTGGTACAATTTGTTATGATATTCGTTTTCCTGAGTGGATGCGTGTCCATACTGCCAAAGGTGCAAAAGTTTTATTTGTTGTAGCAGAATGGCCATTCATTCGTTTAGCACATTGGCGCTTGCTTTTGCAGGCGAGAGCGGTTGAAAACCAGTGTTACGTTGTGGCATGTAATAGAGCAGGAAAGGACCCGAACAATGAGTTTGCAGGTCATTCTTTAATTGTGGATCCTTGGGGGGAAATCGTGGTAGAGGCAAATGAAGAGGAATCCATTTTATTTGGGGAGCTCAAACTTGAGAAAATAAAAGAGGTTCGTAAAGGAATTCCAGTTTTTGCAGATCGTCGTCCAGAATTATACAAATAAAATGTTGACAAGTGATTTTTATTTTTGGTATAGTCTTCAACATAAAGTTAAAATTCCGAAAAATTATACAACTCTTATCAAGAGCAGGTGGAGGGATTTGGCCCGATGAAGCCCAGCAACCGACCGTAATACCATTGTGAAATGGGGCGTTTATTACGCCAAAAGGCACGGTGCTAATTCCAGCAGAAAGTAAACTTTCTGGCAGATAAGAGGGGAGAAGATAAACTTCAAACCTCTTTCTTCGTGGAAAGAGGTTTTTCTTACGTTGAAAAACCTCTGCATTTAAAAAGGGGGAGAAGACGGTGGGATATTATCAATTAACAGAAATAACAGCTGTACAATATGCGAAAGAACATGGCTATTTTGAAAAGAAAGCAAATGTAGTTTGTCATGAAATTGGAGATGGAAACTTAAATTACGTGTTCAAATTAGATGATGGAGAGAAGTCGATTATAATAAAACAAGCACTTCCATATGCGAAAGTAGTTGGTGAGAGCTGGCCGTTGTCTATAAAAAGAGCAACAATTGAAAGTAAGGCATTACAAATTTTTGCGAAGTATGTACCGGAGCATGTTCCGGTAGTGTACAGTCATGATGAAGAGTTAGCAGTAACAGTAATAGAAGACTTATCAAGGCTAACAATTACAAGAAGAGGCTTGATAGGCGGAGAAGAGTATCCCCTTTTATCGCAGCATATCGGTCGTTTTTTAGCACATGTTTCATTTTACACTTCAGATTTCGGTTTACAGTCAGAAGAGAAAAGGGTACTAGAAGGTACATTTGTAAATCCGGACCTCTGTAAAATCACAGAAGATTTAGTATTTACAGATCCGTTTGGACATTACGATACGAATAATTATGAGCAAGATTTACAGTTGACTGTTGATGAACTTTGGAGTGACAAAACTTTGAAACTAAAAGTAGCGCAATATAAATATAAATTTTTAACGAGAAAAGAGGCGCTTATTCATGGAGACCTACATACTGGTAGTATTTTTTCCTCGCCTTCTGAAACGAAAGTGATTGACCCAGAATTTGCAACGTATGGTCCATTTGGATTTGACGTCGGTCAATTTATTGCAAATCTATTATTAAATGCTTTATCTAGAGAAGAAGAAAAGAGAAGTGTACTATTTTTCAATATAGAAAAGACATGGAGCTATTTTGTAGAAGCTTTTACGAAGTTGTGGATTGGAGAAGGTGTAGAAGCATATACGAAAGAAAAACAATGGCTACCAATTATTTTGCAAAATATCTTTACTGATGCTGTTGGATTTGCCGGATGTGAACTGATTCGTAGAACAATCGGCTTAGCTCATGTAGCGGATTTAGATGGAATAGCAAATAAAGAAAAAAGAATTCAAGCTAAGAAGCAAGCGCTATACTTAGGAAAAGAACTAATAAAATATGAATCTAAGAGTATTGATATTCAACTGTTTCAAACATTATTTCAACAGACAGTTTCAGGGGGCGTAAAAGTATGAGTACAATTGTTACTGTTCCAAGGTCTGTAAGTTGGAAAGGTGATGCAATTGCGGTATTAAATCAAACAAAGTTACCGCATAGCACAGAATACAAAACGTTAACGACCATTGAAGAGGTATGGAAAAGTATTGTAATGCTAGAAGTACGCGGAGCGCCTGCAATTGGAATTGTAGCTGCATTTGGTTTAGCGCTTGCATCAAAAAAATATAACACTGTACATATTGAAGAATTTCAAAAGAAGTTTAATAGAGATTGTAACTATTTAGAAACATCACGACCGACGGCAGTGAATTTGTTTTGGGCAATCGATCGCATGAGAGAATCAATTCGAGAGATTACGACAATAAAAGAAGCGCAAAAAATATTGGAAGAAGAAGCACTTTGCATTCAGCAGGAGGATGAAGCGGTATGCCGGAGTATTGGAGAACATGCGTTAACATGTTTTAAAGACGGTGATAACATTTTAACAATCTGTAACGCTGGAAGTATTGCAACTGCAAGATATGGAACTGCATTAGCGCCGTTTTATATTGGAAAAGAGAAAGGTGTGCGCTTACATGCGTATGTGTGTGAAACGAGGCCAGTTTTACAAGGTGGCCGTTTAACGACGTGGGAATTGAAGCAAGCAAATATTGATGTAACACTTATTACAGATAATACGGCAGCACATACTATTCTAACAAAAGAAATAAACGCGATTATTGTAGGGGCAGATCGAATTGTCGCAAATGGAGATACAGCAAATAAAATAGGAACAATGAATTTAGCTATATTAGCCAAACATTTTGATATTCCATTTTATGTTGCTGCGCCGTTATCAACATTTGATATTACGAAAGAAAAGGGTGCTGAAATTGTTATTGAAGAGAGAGATGAAACAGAAGTTACGAAAATTTTTGGGAAGCAAGTAGCACCAGTTGGAATTGAAGTTTATAATCCTGCATTTGACGTAACATCGAACGAATTAATTACAGGTATTATTACTGAGAAAGGTATTATACGGGGGGATTATAAACGAGAAATTGCATCATTATTTGAAAAACAAGCTAGTAAGTAATAGCTTGTTTTTTTATGCCTAAACCTATTTATTTCTCTTATATATATAATGAAAGGAGGAGAAGAAGATGGAAGAGTGGATCAGGATGGTAGGTAATGTAGGGTTTCCGATTGTTGTAACATTGTACTTACTCCATCGTATTGAAAGTAAATTAGATGGGGTAATTGTTGCAATAGAAAAGTTACCACAGCAATTACTAAAGTACGACGATCCTCGTGATAAAAAATAAAGTTTGCTCTTCGTGAGCAAACTTTATTTTTCATTGAGCAGTATAGCCACCATCGATAACGACAGCTTGACCCGTTATTCCTTTTGCTTTTTCACTCGCTAAAAACAGAGCATAATCAGCGATTTCTTGTACTTGTAACAACCGCTTCTGTGGTACAAGAGGATAAATGACATCTTCTAAAACATTTTCAAGTGGTACATTTCTTGTATTTGCTAAGTCTTGCAGTTGATTACGTACAAGAGGGGTATCGACATAGCCAGGACAAAGTGCATTAACAGTAATTCCATGAGTAGCACCTTCTAAAGCGGCAACTTTCGTTAATCCAATTACGCCATGTTTTGCGCTATTGTAGGCGGATTTTCCAGCGAATCCAACAAGACCGTTAATAGAAGCGACATTAATAATACGACCATATTTTTGCTTTTTCATAATTGGGAAAGCATGTTTGATTGCAATAAACGGAGCGATTTGCATAATTTTAATTAGCTGCTCGAACTTTTCGGTTGGAAAATCTTCAATCGGTGAGATGTGCTGCATGCCTGCGTTGTTAATTAATACATCTAATGAACCGAAATGACTAACTGTTTGAGAAATTGCTGCTGTAATTTCTTCTTCGGATGTAACGTCACATTTTAAGCCGATAGCTTGAAATCCTTCCTTTTGTAATTGTTCAGCAGCTTCTTTCGCACGATCTTCAAGACGATCACTAATAACAACTTTTGCGCCTTCTTTTGCAAAAGCGTTCCCCATTTCATAACCAATACCACTTGCAGCACCTGTTAAAAAGATAATTTGATTTGTAACCATGATGAAAAACACTCCTTTACATAAAAATTCTCTTATTGCTCTATTTAGAGGAGGAATTATGAAAACCCTGCAAACATTTGGAAAAAATACAATTAGCTATCTTGCTTTACAAAATAGTCTCTGCTATACTACTTTGTAAAGCAAGATACTTATGCTTATCTATCTTGTAAAACAAGATAGTAGGAGGATTTGAAATATGTCGACAAGTCAAATGCTGAAAGGAATTTTAGAAGGGTGCTTACTTGCTATTATTTCTGAAGGTGAAATATACGGTTATGAAATGAGTGAAAAGTTAGCAAAGTATGGTTTTACAATGGCGAGTGAGGGAAGTATTTATCCATTATTAATACGAATGCAAAAAGAAGGGCTAATAACAAGTGTAATGAAGGAATCTCCATCTGGCCCAAAAAGGAAGTATTACACGTTAACAGAGAAGGGAGAAGATGCACTAGATGAATTTATGGATCGTTGGGAAGCGATGCAAAGTAGTGTAGAACGTCTACTTGAAGGGAAGGGAAGAAGAAAATAATGCTATCAAGTGAAGCGCGAAAGTTTTTGTTAGATATGAGATTATTTTTGACCGCGAAGGGTGTGAAAGAAAGCGACATTGAAATTTTTCTAGAAGATGCAGAATTGCATTTAGTAGAAGGTGAGAAAAAGGGGAAGACGGTAAGTGATATATTTAGTGATTCACCGAAAGAGTATGCAGAAGAATTAGCGAATGAGATGGAGAAGGATAAAAGTGGGAGTATAAAAAGTATTCTTGCAATGATAATTGGTATTGGTGGATATTGGTTACTTACAAATATTTTATTTGAAAGTCCAAATCATGAATTTACATTAACAAATGTACAGTTAATGGGTTATCCTATCGTCTTACTCATTACGATTATTGGAACGATTGTTGCGTTTAGAATGTCTTCTTTTAAAAGTAAGTTAGTAGAGTTTGGAATTATTTATATAATAGTAATGGTTCCTATTCTATTATTAGTGTTATTAATGTTTATGAATAAATGGTATGGAACACCTATATTGCAATTAACTACTATGCAAAGTTATATGCTAGCTGGAGTTGTCTTATTAGTACTGTTAATTGGTGAAGCTTATATACTTAGATGGATTGGAATATTAGCTGTTATCGTACCATTATTAATTATGTTTGTATTTAAAGAATTAGGGAAGCAAAACCCATATTGGGGAACGCTAGAGTCTTTACTTCTGTACGGAAGTTTATATGTATTAATGCGGTGGTCTTTGAAAAAAGAAGAGAAAAAAGCAGTACACTAGTTTTTGCTAATAGTGAGCGAACGGAATTTTTTATCAAGAGGGGAACAAATATGCAAAGTATATTTCTAGGTATATTGTCTATTGTGTTTTTAGGCTTAACGAATTGGGGGATATATACTAACTTTTCGAAAAAAGTACATGATGTCTATTTCGATATTTTACTAGATGACACATCAGGTTATATTTTGTTCTTCGGTTTAATTGGAAAAGGGCTGCTCTGAATATACAAAAAATTATTTCCAAAGAAATATTATATGGGAATTTTTAGAGGGGTTACATTTACGTTTAGTTGTATATTTTTATCCTTTGCAGCCGGAATTTGGTTTGTTGATGGAAAGAAGTTGTTTTAAGCAGTAACATGATAGTTACTGCTTTTTTCTTTGTAATAAAGAGCTTTGTAAAGAAAGTGCTTTTTGTTCTTCCGTTAATAAGGAGTGAATATGAACGTTTTCGGGACGAGGGACTATCGGATACATAAGGTTTGTTGGAGAAGGATGGTGCTCCGAGCCGGTTGGAGAATGAGGATCTGCATGAGTAAGTTTTCCGTGAACACGCCTTGTAAATAAAATATGACCAATTTCGTGAGCGAGCGTATATATATTTTTCATAGGAGCTGCCGAATTTGTTAAAACGATGTAACCAGTAAGTTGCTGTTGCTTTGCTAAAGAGTAAGCGCAGGCAATTACTGCTGTTTCTTTAAAATAATTACTGCCAATATAACAAATATAAAGGTCACATTCAGGTGCTTCATTCACACATGTTTGAAAAAAGGATGCTAGTTTTTCCTGACTTTGAATGGAATTTTTATAACTAATTTCGTGATCAGAAAAACGGAACATCTCATTTAATACAATTACTTCTTGAATTTGAAATGTAATAGGGTGCCAAATTGATTCTGCAACTGCTATATCTTTTGCGATACGGTCGTCAGAAATATCAGCACCTGGAGTAATACAAATACATATATTGACGTATAGATCCATAAGGAACACCTCAAATGAATAAGTTCTTTCTATAATATATGTGGAGAAAAGGGCCTATGTATGGATAAACGCCTTGTTTATTATACGAATATATAGACTACAAGTCGAAAAAATTTCATAGTTCTATAACATAGTATGGTCATCTTTTTGATATAGTAAAGGAAAGGGGGAGGGAATATATGTATACATTAAAAATCGTTTCAGACAGAGAAGCACTGTATCAATTTGCGAGTTATGTAAGAGTTGTGCAAGGGGTTGACGATGTATATGTAGAGGTGGGAGAACCTTTATATGAACATCCGTTAATGAAGTTTTACGTACATATTACGCTTAAAGAAACATATGACCAACATAAAGCGTTACAAGAAATAGCAAGATTAGTAGAATTGGGGCGTTTTACATACGTCCATTATCGTAATGATGAAATTGAAGAAGCTTTTGAAGCTGTAAAATATGAAAGTTTTAAGAAATAAAGCTTCCTTTTTTTCTTGAAAATTACATCAACAAAAAGAGAAGAATTTTGTTATGATAAGGGAGGTGAGGAAAGGAGAGTTTACATATTGGGGTATATTGAAGAGTTACGAAAAGTCGTTGGCACAAGACCACTTATTCTAGTAGGATCAGCAATCATTATATTAAATGAAAAGCAAGAAGTATTGCTTCAATACCGTTCAGATACATATGATTGGGGTGTACCTGGTGGGGCGATGGAACTAGGAGAAACGACAGAAGAAACTGCTCGTAGAGAATTACTCGAAGAGACGGGGCTACATGCAAAAATAATGCAATTTCTTGGTGTCTTATCAGGAAAGGAAGTATATTTTCGTTATCCTAATGGAGATGAAATTTTTAATGTCATTCATCTGTATCAGGGGCATCATGTGAGCGGAGAATTAAAGATCGATTATGAAGGGTTGCAACTTCAATATTTTCCGGTAGATAAGTTACCGAAATTGAATGAAACGACAGAGAAAATTTTACAAAAATTTTTATATGCGTTAACAGAATAGAAGGTTAATTCCTTCTTTTTTAATTATATTAAATATTTTGATTTTTTTAGTATTTTTATAGTATGATAGTTGTAGACATACATCTTATGGAATTTCACCTAAAAATTTACTAGGGTACATAAGAGAGGGGCAAGTACAAAATGCATAATGTTGTTATTACAGCTGCAGTTCGTTCGCCAATTGGAACTTTTGGGGGAGCGCTAAAAAATGTAACACCAGTGGAATTGGCTGTTCCTGTACTTCAGGAAGCTGTAAAACGAGGCGGAGTGGAACCACATGAAGTTGATGAAGTAATTTTAGGTCATTGTATTCAAAGAACTGATGAAGCAAATACTGCAAGAACAGCTTCATTAGCGGCAGGATTTCCTGACACAGTTACTGGTTATACGATTCAACGTCAATGTTCTTCCGGTATGCAAGCAATTATGTCCGCTGCAATGCAAATTCAATTAGGTGTAAGTGATATTGTTGTTGCAGGTGGAGTAGAAGCGATGAGCTCAAGCCCGTATGCATTAAAGCAACACCGTTGGGGACAACGTCTACAGCATGGTGAGATTCGTGATACGGTGTGGGAAGTATTAGAAGATCCGTTGCATCATATTATGATGGGAGAAACGGCTGAAAATTTAGTTGAACAATATGAAATTACAAGAGAGGAACAAGATGAAGTTGCAATTCGCAGTCATACATTGGCGCTAAAGGCAATTGAGTCTGGATACTTTGACGATCAAATTGTTCCTATTACAATAAAAGAACGTAGAAAAGAAGTTGTATTTTCGAAAGATGAACATCCACGTGCAGATATTACAGCTGAAAAATTAGCTGGATTAAAGCCCGCATTCCGTAAGGATGGATCCGTAACCGCAGGGAATGCATCTGGCCTTAATGACGGAAGCGCGGCTCTAGTATTAATGAGCGAAAAAAAAGCGAAAGAAAAAGGCTTACAACCGTTAGCTAAAATTGTTGGATATTCAGTAGCTGGGGTAGATCCGAAAATTATGGGGATTGGACCAGCACCAGCAATTCGAAAAGGGTTAAAAAAAGTAGATTGGTCATTGGAAGATGCCGATTTACTTGAAATTAATGAAGCTTTCGCAGCTCAATATTTAGCAGTAGAGAAAGAATTAGGTTTAAATCGTGAAAAAGTGAATGTAAACGGTAGTGGTGTAGGACTTGGTCATCCAATTGGTTGTACAGGAGCCCGTATTACGGTAAGTTTAATTCATGAATTAAAAAGACGTGGGTTAGAAAAAGGAATTGCCTCTTTATGCGTCGGTGGCGGTATCGGGGTTGCCTTATTTATAGAAGCACTATAAAAAAGAAGCAGCAGTCTACTGCTTCTTTTTTTACGATTCAATTATGTACTTTACTACTTTAAAATGTTTCCATAGAAAAAATCCAATGTACGTACTTAAAAACAAGAAAAAAGGCAAGTGTTAATGATACGTGAACTCCTCCTTTATACGTACTATAGAATTATAGAAATGAAACGGGGAAAGATATTATTGTAGCCTCGAAAAAAGGAAGTATTGGGCTTCAGCAATCATTGTGGCAGCCTTTATATTTATCGCTCACGTGTTCGTAGATCCCTATTTTCATATTTTCAAAATAGGAGGTATAATAGTATCTGGACTGACAAGTTTGTTTTGTGAACTTTTCATTATTTCTATAGTTTACAAAGTAAGTGACTAATTTATATTCATGAATGATAGTGTTAGGAGAAATTAAATGATGAGAGCATGGAAAAGTATTTTTGTTTTATGTAGTTTTCTTCTTATGTTAAGTGGTTGCTTCCATCAAGAAGAAAAGAAAGCTGAACCGAAGAAGAAAGAATCTATTCCTGAAACAAAAGAATATGGTGGGCGTGAGTTGACAAAAGTAGGACAAAAAGTGAAGGAAACAGGATGGGGTACTTTCAAATTAGAGCAGATGCATTCTGTGAATCAAACATTTGAAGTAGTACCAATGAAAATTCATGTGCAAGATGTTAAAGTAATCTCTTTATCACAGATGAGTGAAGATGCAAAAAATACATTAAAAGTATATACGGCATTAACTCCTGAAGAAGTAAAGCGTAGATTAGGAGATAAAGTAAGTCAAGCAGATGCAGAATTATATGCATCGCTAAGTGGAACAGAGATTAATGATACGATTCGTTACGTTGAGATTACATATAAAGTGGAAAATAGCGGAAATAAAAACATGCAATTTTTTTCTATGAATGATGTTACGATTAATGATAAGCAACATTTTAAAGTAGCGACTCAAAACTTTTTATATGATGAAGATACGCTCGTTGGTACAAAAAATGTATCAAGAGAAGACTATAAGTCTGGTGAAACGAGAGATGGAATTATCGGTTTAATACTGGATGATGGAAAAGAAAAGATAAAGAATATCAAATTTACAACGGATGATTTAATGGCAGGAGACGCAGAAACACAAGAAGTTGTTAAAGAACCACAAACTTTTAACATCTCACTTTCTAAGTAAGGTTTTTAAATTAATGTAAGTAAAAACAGTCAGCGTTCAAAACATTATGCTGACTGTTTTTTTATCCCGCTATTTGTGGGCAGTAAGACTCTCACCTCAAAATTCGGTGGATGCGAGGAAGTTAGGCGGGAGATAACTGCCCGTAAAAGCCCGATTGGTGGGGGCTAATAATCAGTGAGGGATGGACAAAACCCCCACTGATTAAAGTTTCATTTTATCTCTTTTATGTATGAATCTACATTTTGAAAAGACACTTTAATTTTAAACGCATCTTTTTGTTCATTAAATTGCTTTTCATTATAGGGCCCAAAACGTTTATTGTGCTTTACATCAATAATCCAATATTGTTCACTTTTTTTATTTGCAATCGCTCCGTCAGGATTATTCGGATCTGACTTTTCCACAATTTGTTTTGCAATAATGTATGTATCATCCCAACCGATGTCTGTAATTTTTGCAGGGATGTATTGTGTGGCATATACAGCATCCTGTGTGGGGAAAAGTTCAAATGCATTTCCAGAAGTACGTATGAGTTCGTATTCATCGTTAATCGTATAAGTTAAGTGGCTTGTATTTCCTGCGCAACCAGTTAATAGGAAGGTGACGAATAGGATTATCCATTTTTTCAATATGGGAACCTCCTTTGCAATGCTGTTGTAACACATTGTACAAGAAAAGCAAGAGAAACGCTAGTTTACAATGTTTTTTAGAAGTGGTACGATGAAACGGGTAAAGAAGGATATGAAGGAGTCGACATAGAATGAAGTTAAAGATGCATCGTCCAACGCTTGTAATGAGTCGTATAGGTGCTTCCCTAATTGACATGTTTTTAATCTCGGTTATGTATGGTGCAGTAGTAGCTATTATGACCGGAAACTATAGTGATATTTTGAATCGTTTTAATATAAGTTTTGGTGACTATAGATATGATCTCACAGTAGTTTTCATATTAATGGCCTTATATTTTATTGTGTTACCTTTTATTTGGAACGGTGCTACACTTGGTAAAAAAGTAACGAGAACAAAATTAATTTCATTGACGAGTGAAAAGTTAACAATACAAACATTAAGCATAAGATTTGTTGTATTGTTATTACCGAACATACTGCTACTTGGAATTCCGTTAATATGTAACGTATATATGATGTTGTTCCGCAAAGATAATTGTGGTTTTCATGATTTAATTGCAAAGACAAACGTGATGAGCATTGTATAATAAAAGAAAAACNNGTTTTTCTTTTATTATACAAATATATTTTGAAGGTAATACAAATAAGAAAAGGTTAGGCCATATCATTTTTAAGTTTAAATAGATTGAAAATTAAGAAAGTGATATAATAAATAAAAATTATATCTTTATATAATAAGGAGGAAGTTGAAATGACAGGAGGTAGCATAATTTTTTGGGGAATTCTCATTTTTATTGGTTTAGCTTTCGATCAGCGTAATAGTAAGAAAAAAGAAGGGGTAAAAAAGTAACCGTTTACAAATGGGTTGGCAACTTTTCCTGCTTGCAGACTAATCTCATAAAGGAGTATACTGAATGACGGTAAGACGTATAGAAGGGGTAATAAAAATGAAGCTTGCAGGAAAAGTTGCCATTGTAATTGGCGGTGGCATCGGTATTGGACGTAATACAGCTCTTTTGTTGGCTAAACAAGGCGCAAAAGTAATTGTGACGGACATTGATCAAGAAAGTGGACAAGCAACAGTGGAGGAAATTATGAATCTAGGCGGAGAGGCACTTTTTGTATCCTATGATATGGGAAAGCAAGGAGATTGGCAACACGTTATCAGTTTTGCTTTAAAAACATTCAGTCGTATTGATATGCTTTTTCAGAATGCGGGTTTATATAAAATAGATTCTATTTTTTCTTATCAACAAGAGAACGATTCCAATGTACTTTGTATTAATGACGTTTGGATAGAGATCAAACAATTAACGTCATCTTTTATGAAACAGCAAGAAGAAGTGGTGCTAAGTGATTTACCGATTTTTGGTGTTATTAGTACGAAAGGACAATCATTTCATCTAAAATCGGCAAGGATATCCCCACTTTAATCTTGTGAAGTGTAACCCAACGATAAGTGGGGGATAGTTGATATCAAATGCAAGTTGAATTTGGTCACTAGGTGAAAAAGTATGTGTTGCATCAACACGTGCTGTAAAATTTTGATTACCACTTTAATATTGAGAATCCATATGGAGGAAGTGTAACTTGCAGTACACTTGCTTCCGCTGAAAATTCTTCGTTTGTATATATATTGACTATTTTTTTCCCTGTAATATGAATAGGAAGTGAAGTTGTAATTTCATCGTTAGTAGGATTTAAAACGAAAAAGATAGTTTCATCTTCATATGTTTTCGTATATGAAATATAATTATGCTCATCATTTGCTTCGATGAATTGGAAAGTACCATGTCCTCCAAATGCTTTATGTTGTTTCCGTAATGAAATTAATGTTTGTATATGTGTAAATAATAGATGGTCTTGTTCTTTTGTATCCCAAACCATACATTTGCGACAACCCGGGTCCATTCCGCCATCCATACCGATTTCATCTCCGTAATAAATACAAGGAGAACCGATGAAAGAAAGGTGGAAAACATAGAGTAACTTTAGCTTATTTTTATCTCCGTTACATGTTGTTAAAATTCTTGGTGTGTCATGGCTGTCTAATAAATGAAATGCCGCTTCATTTACATTCATAGAGTAGGAATGTAGAGATTCTGTAATTTGTTTCATAAATTCATTTGCTTTAATGGAATCGTTAGCAAAGTAAGAAAGCAGAGCGTTTGTAACAGGATAGCTCATGACAGCATCAAATTGATCGCCTTGTAGCCACGGGAGTGCATCGTGCCAAATTTCTCCTAAAATATATACTTCAGGATTTATTGCTTTTACCTCACTGCGGAATTCTCTCCAAAAGCTGTGATCTACTTCATTTGCTACATCAAGGCGCCAACCGTCTATATTAAATTCTTTTACCCAATAACGCCCTATTTCAAGTAAATATTCTTTTACATCGTGGTGTGCTGTATTTAATTTAGGCATATACGGTGTAAATGCGAAAGTATCATAATTAGGAAGTGGCTCGGTTATAATTGGGAATTCATGAATATGGAACCACTCTTTATATGCTGACTTCTCGCCATTTTCTAGTACGTCTTGGAATTTATCGAAAAAGTATCCACTATGATTAAACACGGCATCAAGCATTACTTTTATACCATGTTTATGGCATGCCCGAACGAGTTCTTTGAACGTTTCTTTCGTACCAAATTGCGGATCAATTTCCATGTAGTCAATAGTGTCGTATTTATGGTTGGAATGGGCTTTGAAAATAGGTGTGAAATATATTCCTGAAATGCCAAGCTTAACAAGGTAATCAAGGTTTTGAATAATACCAGCCAAGTCTCCTCCAAAAAAATTAGTTGGAGTTGGTTCAGCACTTCCCCAGGGAAGGGTGTTTTCTGGATTCAATGTACAATCCCCATTAGCGAATCGTTCAGGGAAAATTTGATACCAAACTGTGTCTTTAACCCAGGACGGTGCTTTAAATGCATCGCTTTCATGGATAAAAGGAAAACAGAAAAAGTTACCAACATCATCATTTGGAATGTTAGAGAAAACCCCTCGCTCTGCATAAATAAGAGTTTCTGTATCATCTTTTAATTCGAATCCATAACGTAATCGCTTAAATTTCGGTTCGATTGAAATAGACCAATAATCAAATAATGAAGTAGAACCAGTTTTTTTCATCGGTGTACTGGATGTAATCCATTTCCCATCTTTCCATTCGTAAGGATCACCGTAAATAAGAGTGGCGTTTTGAACATCGTCTCTCTTAGTGCGTATTCGAATGTGAATTGTTTTTTTATCGTAAGCATATGCATAATTATCTTTCGGCCTATGATAAATGGCTTCTGTAAGCATATAGAAAATCCCCCTTTACTATTTCTATACATATTGTTCCCATTACGTGATAAAAAAGATTATATTGCAAACGATTTCCTTTCTTATATCTTTAATATTGTTTATAAGAGTAGTATTCATTTCGTATAAAATCAATGAATAAAGAGTATATGGAAGATTCAATGATTAAAGACAGTGAAGCGGCAAAAGCAATAACTAAACAGTCTGAGACAGGTATTCCAAATCCAAATATTCCAGAAATGAAAGAAGACCCTGCAAGATGTGCATTAGAATTATTTGTAGCTGGAAAACAGGAACCAAAACCGGCACTTGATGAAGCTGTAAAACAAATTAAAGGAAATGATGAAAAGAGATTTGACATCGCATACGAAAAGATGTCAAATAAATAGTATATGATAGTATAGGAAAAAAGAGCTATATCCCTTACAATACATGAAGAGGGAGAATAGGATAAGTTTTGCAAGATAGAATAAATGAAAGTTTATGATTTCTCCTATAACTTGCAATGAGTGCAAGTTAAAATATATGAAAAATGGCAGAGAAGTGAGAGGGGGGATTTTTATGACAGTTACAATTAAAGATGTGGCGAAGAAAGCAAATGTAGCACCATCAACAGTTTCTCGTGTAATTGCTGATAATCCAAGTATAAGTGAAAAGACAAAGCGCCGTGTTCGGAAGGTAATGAGTGAACTAGGATATCATCCAAATATAAATGCAAGAAATCTTGCGAACCAAACGACGAAGACACTTGGTCTTGTTATGCCGAGTTCTGCAAGTAAAGCTTTTCAAAATCCATTTTTCCCAGAAGTTATAAGGGGGATCAGTTCGTTTGCACATGTGGAAGGGTATGCACTTTATATGTCAACAGGTGAAACGGAAGAAGAAATTTTTACCGGCGTTGTAAAAATGGTACAAGGGCGTCAAATTGCTGGTATTCTTCTTCTATATTCAAGAGAGAATGATCGGATTATTCAATATTTGCATAACCAAAACTTCCCGTTTGTTTTAATTGGAAAACCATATGATCGAAAAAATGAAATTACATATGTAGATAATGATAATTATACAGCTGCAAGAGAAGTTGCAGAATATTTAATTTCACTAGGCCATAAGCAAATCGCGTTCATTGGTGGTGGCTCAGATTTACTTGTAACGAAAGATCGTTTAGCAGGTATGAGTGATGCTTTAAAACTAGCGGACATTGTATTACTAAAAGAGTATATTTTACATTTTGATTTTTCGAGGGAAAGTGGTCAACAAGCCGTTGAGGAATTAATGGGACTTGAACAACCACCGACAGCAATTATGGCAACAGATGATTTAATTGGTCTTGGTGTATTAAGTGCATTGTCAAAAAAGGGAATCGCTGTTCCAAATGACGTTTCTATTGTAAGTTTTAACAATGCATTACTATCTGAAATTGCAAGTCCTCCGCTTTCGACAGTGGATGTGAATATATATCAGTTAGGTTATGAGGCAGCAAAAGCTTTAGTTGATAAAGTAGAAAATGCGGAGTCTACTGCAAAGTGTATCATTATTCCGCATAAATTGCTGAAACGTCAAACTTGCAATCATTATGCACAAAAAAGCTAAGAGTTTAACTCTTAGCTTTTTTGTTTTAGAAAGGCTTCTAATCGATCGCAACCTTCTCTTAAAGTTTCGATACTATATGCATAAGACAAGCGAAGGTAGCCTTCACCATATTCAGAAAATGCTGTTCCAGGAACGACGGCTAGTCCAGCTTCTTTTACAAGATCAAGTGCAAAATCAAATGATGAAGATGTTAAATGGCCAACATATGGGAATAAGTAAAATGCACCTGTTGGTTTTTCAACTGTTAAGCCCATTTGAATGAGTCTATTATACACGTAATCACGACGTTTTTTATATTGGTGGCGCATCATCTTTGGTGCGTCTTTAGCAGTTGTTAATGCTTCGATTGCAGCATATTGAGCAATTGAAGTAGCGCACGTTGCATTGTATTGATGAACTTTTAAAATGTGACCTGCTAAATAGCTTGGTGCGAATAATAGACCAATACGCCAGCCAGTCATAGAATGGGATTTTGATAAACCGTTAATAACAATAGTTTTTTCACGCATTTCCGGGAAATGGGCAATAGACGTATGTTTTTCTTCATATACAAGCTCGCTATAAATTTCATCAGAAAGGACGAAAATATTTTTATCTTTTAAAACATCTACAATATCTTTTAGTTCCTCTTTTGATAAAGTTACACCAGTTGGGTTAGAAGGATACGGTAGTACGACGCATCTTGTTTTTTCTGTAATAGCATTTTCTAGAGATGCGGCTGTTAAACGAAATCCAGTTTCACGAACATCTATAAAAATAGGCGTTGCGCCACATAATCGAATAATAGGTTCGTACCCAGGATAAATGGGGGCAGGTAAAATTACTTCTGTTCCTGGCTCTAAAATTGTTCGAAATGCAACGTCAATTGCTTCACTAGCACCGATTGTAACGATGGTTTCATTTTCAGGTGAATAGTGTAAATCGTAGTTATCTTTTACAAAGTTACAAGCAGCCTTGCGTAATTCTAGTAAACCAGCGTTATGTGTATAGCTTGTATAATTTTCTCTAATGGCACGTTTTGCCGCTTCCTTTACTAGAGAGGGTGTAGGGAAATCGGGTTGCCCAATTGTTAAAGAGATTAGATTATCATAGTTTTGAATCATGTTAGAGAATTGGCGGATTCCAGAAATTTGGATGTCCTTCACTCTAGGATTAATGAATTGTTCCATTGTATCTCCCTTTCTTCCGTTTGAAAATTAAGTTCATTTTATCATACTTTCTATGATTACGCTTTGTAGATGGAATTTAGAAAGAGAGAACAGAAAAAAAGCCGCTTTAAGCGACTTTTTAATACCCGTATTCCCAATCTATTTCATCTTCATTCCAAAGTACAAAGGATACTTTGCCAAGGTGAACAACTGATTCGTTCACAGCACATGTGCAATTTTCTTCCCCTGTTTTATGCTGTAACTCCTCATACACTGATTTTTCAACATTTTCTAGAACAACCAAATTTTCTTCTTTTAAAACAAGCGTAGTACCTGTCATCTTTATCTTCCTCCTACTAAAGTAATGATCACTTATTTGTAAACATAGATAGTATGGATTATAGGATGTATTTTGCTATAGTTGTCTGTCTAGTGAAGTATTTTTATATTTTCTTTGTAATCCGTATTCATTGTATACTGCCCGAAGGAAATTTGGTACAGGGTTTACAATCATTTCGGAAATCTGTAACAATTATTATTAGGTGTTAACAAAGAATTAACAAATATGTTAAGAAAAATCTAAATTTTAAAACAAATAAACCTATAAAATGATATAATCATATCAAAATACATATAGGGGGAGAGGCCATGGAGTTGATCCGTGATTTAATGATTCAAATTGCCATCATTATTTTGCCACTATTTTTATATGAGGCGATTCGTTTAAATCGTTATCAAGAAATGCTTCCGAAGCCGAATCGCTACTTTATTATGTTCTTATCTAGCGTTACACTTGTTCTCTCCATGACATACTCTATTTGTTTTGGTAATATGTGTGGGTATAACTTTCATCCAATCCCAATCGTTAGTGGGTTTTTATATGGTGGGATTGTTGGTTCAATCCCTGCCGTTATTTTTGTTGCATATGAATGGTTTTTAAAGGGAGTTAGTTGGCTTCCTATGGTAGAAGTAATATTTTTATTGATAGTTCCCTTGTTTCTATCAAAGAAATGGTCTCTTTTTTCTAGAAATAAGAAGCTAATTTTAGCATTTATGGTTTCATCATTATACGTACTTGTATCTTTAGTATTTGGTATGGTGAATGTTCTGTTAGAAACCGGTTTTACACCGCATGTTTCTTATCTATATAACGGGTTTATATTTGCTTCGCTTATTATGGTTATGACTATGGTGTTTCAAGTGTATTTAATGGAATATTTAAATGAAAACGTATTACTACGTACAGAGATGCAAAAATCGGAAAAACTTAATATTGTAAGTGAATTAGCAGCAAGTGTTGCACATGAAGTGCGAAATCCCCTCACTGTGGTAAGAGGATTTATCCAATTGCTAGAAAGTACAGAAGATGTGAAAAATAAGGATTATATGCGTCTTGTATTAGCTGAATTGGATCGAGCTGAGCAAATTATTTCAGATTATTTGAATTTAGCAAGGCCACAAATTGAGAAAAAAGAACACATTTGTTTATCGGCACAACTAATAGAAATGACCACTTTAATGTCATCATTTGCAGCGATGCAAGGTGTATATTTGCAAGTTGAGATTTCTGAGAGCCTTTATACAATTGGTGATAAGACGAAATTGAAGCAAGCTATTATGAATGTTGTTAAAAATGGTATTGAAGCAATTCAAGGAAATAAAGGATATTTAAAAGTAACGGCTACTCAAAAAGATAACACAATCGTAATAAGAGTTAAAGATAGTGGCGTTGGTATGACAAAGGAACAGTTAGCAAGGCTTGGACAACCATATTATTCTCTAAAAGAAAAAGGGACAGGATTAGGACTTATGGTAACATTTAGTATTTTACAAGCGCATAATGGTACACTGGAATATAAAAGCGAAAGTGGAAAAGGCACTGAAGCGATTATTAGATTACCAGCTGTAAGAAATAAGGAATAAAAGTTACCGATGGAAGGTAACTTTTTATTTTACATTGTTTATTCATTTGTTCGCTCTTGTTTTGTTCGGCTAAATAGATTTTTAAATGATTGAAAGAATCTTTGTTCTTTTGAGGCAGCGACCATTTTTTTTGTTTCTTGAATTTCACGAATAACTTGCATAAGTTGTGCATCACGGTTACCGTCTTTTTTATAAATTTGATTAACAAGTTTATTCATTTTTTCTTCTTGCCTGGATTCTCGTTTATACATATGATTCATTAATAAGTCCATTTTTTCTTTTTGTAGTGCATCTGTTTGAGCAGCGTGATCAACTAACTCTTGAATCATCTTTTCTTGAGAACCTTCCTTTATATAGACTTGTTTCATCAATTCATCTAATTTTTCATCTTTCAAACGATTTTGTGTAAGTAGAGTAGAAATTTGATGAATAATTGCTTCGTTTAATTGAGCGAACATTTCGAGTTTTAACATAAATTCTTCAAAGTTACGCCCATATTCTTTTGGTTGCATTTCTTGTTTATCTTGAATAACAGGTACAGGTGTGGCCTCTTTCTCTTTTAAAATAATAGGTATTGTTTCTGAAATATCTTCTTGTAATGTAGCAGCTCTTTCATGTATAGATTTCAATAGTTTTAGATCATCCAATTTATAAATACGAGCATTAGCTGTTTTTGAAATGATATAACCATGTTTCTCTAACAGTTGGCTATATTTTCGGACTATATGTTTTGGGATACCTGTTTTATTCGTGACATCTTTCGTTTTATAGATAGCTTCCATGATATTTCCTCCCCAAAAAGTATCGTATATATCATTTCAATCTTTTATGAGGACTTCCTTTGAAAAAGAATGTCGGAAGGCTATTAATTTTCTACAGCATTAGTGAAAAAATGAGAGTTTTTGGCGGAATGGTAAGGAAAAACTAAAATAATGTCTGAAAACATATACAGGAGAAGTTTGTTATAATAACTAAGGAAAAGAAATTGGTGGAAACATGGAGGTATACATGAAGCAATTAAAAGGTATTATCATTTCAATTATTGCAATTCTGTCTATTTTAGTAGCGGTCTATGAAGTACTTGTACCAGGGGAAACAAGTGCAAAAAAAACGAATACGTATGATCAAGTGCTAGAATTTCCGAAAGAACGTTATCCAGAGACAGGGAAACATATTACGGATGCTATAAAAGAAGGACATTCAGAAATTTGTACAATTGATCGCGGTGGTGCTGCAGATAGAAGAAAATTGTCGTTAGCGCCATACCCATCAAAAAAAGGGTATGATCGTGATGAATGGCCGATGGCGATGTGTATGGAAGGCGGAAAAGGAGCGCATATTGAATATATAAGTCCAGCAGATAATCGCGGAGCAGGTTCTTGGGTCGGTAATAAGTTAGATAAATATCCAGATGGCACGCGTGTGAAATTTGAAGTGAAGTAGTAGTTGCATATATCATAATGAAGGAGAAGGGGAACGATGGAGTTAACAATTTCTTATTCGCAATTAATGTTGATGAACGATGACGGTGAGCGGCCTTACGTAGACTGGACGGATGAAGATTTTGAAAGAGGTTATGTTAAGGCGGATGGAACTGTTATTTTTGAAGCACTTTCTGATTATACTTGTGAAATAAAAGTGACTTGTGGAAAACATATTGAGAAAGAAGAAGTGATTAGAACGGTAACGGTTCCTTTTACAGTTGAAAATGAATGTATCGTTGTAACGAGTATACTTTCAAATAAATTTCAAATCCCTATTCCGAATGGTGAATATACAGTTGTATTGCAGGCAATTCCACTTGAAGAGCCAACGGATGATGAATTATATAAAATACAATACGAATTCTTTTTTGAAAGTAAAGAATAAAGTGAAACTATAAACA
This sequence comes from Bacillus cereus, assembly GCA_002578045.1. Classification (GTDB taxonomy): domain Bacteria; phylum Bacillota; class Bacilli; order Bacillales; family Bacillaceae_G; genus Bacillus_A; species Bacillus_A cereus_AK. Next base: position 11,841 of record NUMR01000029.1, on the reverse strand, counting down.
GTGGGGGTTTTGTCCATCCCCACTGTTTATGAGCCCACAAATAGCGGAATAAAAAATGGGTTATCCTCCAAAAGGATAGCCCATTTTTGTTATGCATTTGTTTTTAAAAGGGAACGAGCATCTTTTGCTGCTTGCACCATGTTTTCTAAAGCTGGAATCACTTCTTCTGTTCTTCTTGTTTTTAAACCACAGTCAGGATTAATCCAGAAATATTTAGGATTACATACTTGTAAAGATTGTTCTACGATTTTAAACATTTCATCTTTACTTGGTACACGTGGGCTATGAATATCGTATACCCCTAGACCGATACCTTTTTCATATGTTGTATGTTTTAATGTATCAATAAATTCTCCGTGACTTCTTGATGTTTCGATAGAAATTACATCCGCATCTAATGCACGAATAGCATCTACAATATCTTCGAAGTTACTGTAACACATATGGGTATGAATTTGCGTTTCATTGGCTACAGAAGATGTTGCTAAAAGGAAGGATTGAACTGCCCATGTAATATATGCATCCCAATCTTTTTCTTTTAGTGGCATTCCTTCACGAAGCGCTGGCTCGTCGACTTGGATTACCCTAATTCCGGACGATTCAAGTAATTCAATTTCATGACGAAGCGCTAATGCAATTTGGTATGAAACTTCTTTTCTTGAAATATCATTTCGAACGAATGACCAATTTAAAATAGTAACAGGGCCAGTTAGCATACCTTTGACTACTTTATTTGTTAAGCTTTGTGCATATACAGTTTCTTTAATAGTCATTCCATGTATAAACGCAACATCACCATAAATAACTGGTGGTTTCACGCAACGGGAACCGTATGATTGTACCCAACCGTTTTTAGTAAATGAGAAACCAGCAAGGCGCTCACCAAAATATTCGACCATGTCGGTTCTCTCAAATTCACCATGAACAAGAACATCAAGACCGATTTCTTCTTGATAACGAATCCATTTTTCAGTCTCTTTTTCAATAAAATGTTCATATTGCTCGTTTGAAATAACACCGTTACGCCATTCTTTTCGCGTTTGACGAACTTCAGTTGTTTGTGGGAAGCTACCGATAGTTGTTGTCGGTAACAATGGTAACTGTAAAGCTATTTGCTGTAATTCGTATCGTTTTTCAAATGGAAGAGGACGTGAAAAATCTTCTTCTTTTAGTGCAGTTCTTGCTGCTTTTACATCTTCTCGATTACGCGCAGCAGATGAACGAATTGCATGTTGTGCACTACGATATGTTTCCAGTTCTCTACTAATGTTTTCTGTACCTTTAGTTAGAGCAGATTGAATAAGAACCAACTCTTCTAATTTTTGATTTGCAAATGCTAGCGCATCCAATAGCTCAGTTGATAAGTGCGTTTCTTCGCTTTTATCGATTGGTGTATGCAATAAGCTACAAGAAGGCTGAACGATGAAATCTTTTGTTTGGACTTGATCTTGTAACATTGTAAATAACGCAAGAACTTCATCAAGGTCAGCTCTCCAAATATTACGGCCATCTATACAACCGACAGCTAAAGTTTTGTCAGCTGGGAATCCATATTTTGAAATAGCATTTAGGTTCCCTTCTTTACCGTGAACAAAATCTAACCCGATACCGGATACAGGGAATGTGATAACTTCTTCATAGTTTTCTTCTACACTATCAAAATATGTTTGTAGCAGGAGATTCGCGTTTGGAACTTCTTTACGAATAGCTTCATAAATTTCTTTCGCCTGTTGAATCTCTTCTTTTGTTAAAGAGGAGAAAATTGGTTCGTCGATTTGAATAATTTGTGCACCAGCTACATGTAGTTCTGAAAGGAGTTGTACGTAAGGTGCAACTAACTGATTTAAAATAGTAGCAAATTGATCTTGTTTATAGCCTTTTGCTAATTTCAAGAAAGTATAGGGTCCTAAAATAACAGGCTTTCCATCTACTCCTAATTCTTGCTTTGCCTCCTCGTATAAGCGAAGTGGACGATTGTCTTTTAAAGAGATTTGTAAGCCCTCTTCATATTCAGGAACAATATAATGATAGTTTGTGTTAAACCATTTTGTCATTTCGGAAGCAACATAATCTTTAGAGCCACGCGCCATTGCAAAATATACATCAAGGTAAGATGTAAACTCAGAAAAACGTGATGGTATAAACCCTAACATATAAGCAGTATCAAGAACGTGGTCATAATATGTAAAATCGCCGATTGGGATGAATTCAATCCCTTTTTCTTGCTGTACTTTTAAGTGCTGAAGACGAATTTTTTTCATAGTAGTTAAAAATTGTTCTTCATCAATCTTCTGAGACCAAAAAGCTTCTAATGTTTTTTTCCATTCACGTTGTAGTCCAATACGTGGATAACCTAAGTTACTTGTTTGAATAGCCATTTTAAATTCCTCCTTAATTGAAAGTAAGCATTTCCGTTTACTAGGAAATACTTATAACAAAAAGTATAAAGGCATAGAAAATAAGCCTTCCTTTTTGTTTTAACACCTCATCATCATCCGTGAATCTATCAGTGTTGTTAAAATAGGCAGGTCTCCTGACTTATGCTTCATATAATTTCTTTCACCTTCCCGTTTTCACAGTGGTATAGAAAAGAAATCTCGGCATTTACAGTGGCGGGACCGTGTTGGAGTTTCACCAAGCTTCCCTTTTAAACACGAAATAAACTTTCGTGTACCTATTTTCCTTTTGAAAGGAATTTAACAAGCGATATGATATTGAAACAAATTTTAACATAATTTTCGGAAATTTGTCTACTGTTTTAAAATAAGAAAATTTTAAGGTTTTTATTTCTTATTATTCTGTCTTTTTTGTTTATGATTTTGAAGTAACGAGGTATGTTAAAATATGGAGAAATTAAGCTATTAAAGAAGNNCTTCTTTAATAGCTTAATTTTCATCTACATTAAATTCTGAAAGTCGTCCTGCTACGGCATCTTTAAGGAGGGTACTTAACCATTGTAATTCAACTGTAATATGCTGAATAACACTTTGTAAAATATATAGTTGTGCACGTGGAATTTTTCCTTTACTACAATCATATATAGTTTGCATGTTATGTAAATATTGAACGGTATCATTTTTCTTTTTTTCTAAAATAGGAACTACCTCTTGATCATCACCAAAATGAGTGAAAGAGAGTGCTGAATAGATTGGTTTATATATTTGGTTTTTTGCTTCGAACTGTTTTAATAGTAAAATGTGGAATAGCTTTTTTCCTTCTTCTGTTATATGAAAGATTGTTTTATCTGGTCGATTTGTATCTCGAACAACAGTTGTAATGCTAATTGCGCCTTGCTTTTCTAGTTGCTCAAATGCGTAGTAAAGTGATCCTTTTGCATATTTAATATAACAATCCATCTGTCTTTCTTTCATTATGTGCTGCACTTCATATGGATGTTTATCTCCTTCGAGTAGCAAGCCGAGAATGACTAATTTCATGCTCATTCTGTCTCAACTCCTGTACATAAAAACTTTATCCCGATTAGCCTTCACTTTATACATATTATAAACGGCATATCCTTTTTCATAAAGGGATATGCCGTTCCTTTTTATACTAACTTACTTGTTTTTGTTTTTGTTTCGTTTTTGGTCCTGTAAATAGGCGTTCATTTCCCATAAGTAAAATACAAATAATACTTAATACAGCAGGGATAAGTGCCCAGAAGAATGTGTTAGCAATAGATGTAGCGAGAGCGTTTTTAATACCAGTTAATATTTCAGCTGGAATCTTCTCGGTAGCGCCCGGTGATAATAAGAAGCTTGTGTCTCCACCTTTTGGAGCTAATTTTGCTAGTTCAGGAGGAAATACAGTGTTTAATTTATCAGTAAAGATATGATTTTGAATTGTACCGAAAATTGTTACACCAAGAGTCATACCGAGTGAACGGAAGAATGAGTTTGTTGATGTAGCAGCACCACGGTCTCTCATTTCTAATTTGTGGATAGAAGACATACTTAAAACTGAGAATGAGAAACCAACCCCAAGTCCAGCGAGAATCATAAATAGTGTTACGAGTACACGAGGTGTATCCATTGTTAAAGTGCTTAGTAAATAAATACCAAGAACGAAGAAAACTCCAGATACCATCATAATGTTACGATAGCTTGTTCGTGAAGCTAACTGTCCACCTGTTTGACTTCCAATTACAGAGCCAATCATCATTGGTGTTAAAATTAATCCAGCATTTGAGGCTGAACCACCGAGAACACCTTGAACGAAAATTGGAATATACACTGTACAGATGATAAAAGCGGCACCATAGAAAAAGGCAACGCCTTGGCTAGCTGCGAATAAAGTTTTTTTAAATAGATGGAAAGAAATGATAGGCTCAGTTGCTTTTCGTTCTACGAAGAAGAAAATAATAAGCATAATAACAACAGTTGTAAATAAGCCGATAATTACATTAGAGTCCCATGCATACGTTTTACCACCTAGTTCTAGTGCAAACATTAAACAAACGATACTAATGACAAGTGTAATAGCACCAGCCCAGTCGATTTTTTGTTTTCGATACTCTAGAGATTCGTTGTAGTATTTAGTAATAAAGAAGAAGGAGATAAGCCCTAATGGAATGTTAATATAGAACACCCAATGCCAACTTATATAGTCTGTAATATAGGCACCTAATAAAGGCCCGAATACACTAGATGTACCGAATACCGCACCAAATAGTCCTGTCATTTTTCCGCGTTTTTCTGGTGGGAATATGTCATACATAATTGTGAAGGCGATAGGCATAAGGGCGCCACCACCAATACCTTGAATTGCTCTATAAATACTTAGTTGCTCAATACTTGAAGCTGTTCCACAAAGTGCAGAACCGAATAAAAAAAGAATGAGTCCACCAATATAAAAGCGTTTCCGTCCATACATATCAGAAAGTTTTCCGAAAATAGGCATCCCTGCCATTGTTGCTACCATATATGCCGATGTGACCCAAACGAATTTGTCAAATCCTCCTAGGTCTCCAACAATAGTTGCCATCGCGGTTGCAACTATTGTATTGTCCATTGCAGCCATTAAAATACCAAGCAGTAAACCAGCAACAATGAACTTTATATGGTTGGAGTCTTTTTTTGATAGTTGAGTCTCCAAATATAACCCTCCTTTAATAATAAGTAAATTGTATTAAGCTTTAAGTGCAGTGCATAAAAGCTTAATGAATAGTTTCTTTTAAATCATCTTACATAAGTGCACTGACATGCCATAAAGAATATTATAGTCAAACTTGACTAAAAGGCAAACTTTTTTTGTCGTCAAAATATTCTTTTGTATGGAAAACAAACGAGTGAGCAATACTTCCTATTGTTATCAAGTCAATGAAGGAAGTTGTAAAAAATATTTTAGTAGGAATACTCCTTGTTAACAGATGAAAAATGGTTTTTTCTTTATATTGTCGAATAGGATAAAAGGAAGAGAACTATTAAATATCGTTTGTAACAAGCTTTAATAATTTTTGTAGTTTATTATGTAAAGAGGAAGAATGGGATTGTATGGATGATACATCTGAAATGAGGTGAATATATATTATGAAAATATGGAAGCGAATTTCGGATCAAGGAAGAGATTCAATATCATTACAGCCGGTATTATGGATTGGTGGCTCAAAAAAGGAAAACGAACTTCCTAATGTAGCAGTTACATTACAAATCCGTAGTATGTATCAAGAAAAATTTTCATATGAACTGATCTATGATGTAAATGACATACTTATTATTCGAATTGAAGTTGAAAATAAGGGAATTGAAGTGATTTCGCGAGTTGTTGTAAGTCATATGATTCGAGATTATTTTGCATATATTCCGAATTCTTTAAAGATTGATAGGGGGATGAGCGAGTTTTTATTTCAGCTTGTAAGGTGGCGAATCGATAATTTATTGCCGAATGAGAAGGTGGAACTAAGGTGTAAAATAAAAGCAAATAAAGATACAGCTCTCAAAAATGCATTATTTCAGGCTACATACACATTTCAACATAAAGAAGTCTCATATGGACCACTACAAACAAATGAAGTTATGGTATATAAATGAAATAGAATAGAAAAGGTATACAAGCTTAAGTGGAAATGTACATTGAATATGTACATTTTTTCTTTGGTAGAAAAACATCATTGTTATAGAAGTATATATTGGTATATAAAGGAGGAGAAGTACGAAACATAAAGGGATGAAAATAGCTATGTTATTGTAGCGATTCATAATGGCCATGAAAAATCAACAATAACAAATCGATTAATGAGAAATATTGAAAGTAAAATTAAGTGTGACGCTATTATTTGGAGCTGCATCCAGTAGAAGGAAAAACTTTTAAAGAATTGTTAAGAAAGGCACAGAATCAATTGTACCAGTATAGAAATTTGCAAGGTAATGAGTAAAACTTTGAGTTAAAGAAGTATGAAATAAAGAGAAATTGATTGTAACATTTTTTTGACTTTTATTACAAAAAGAACTTTTTTTGTAATAAAAGTCTTTAAAAATATATGAAATAGGAATATAATTATGATGGATGTGTCAATGCATTTGCACAATGTGTTTCATTTTAAAAGTGTAGAGGAAAGTATACTCTACACTTTTCCTTTTTAGGAAATGAAAAGAATATTTGTAAGTTGTTGCAAGGTAGCGTTTGTACTGTGTAAAATGAACAAAGAGATTATTTGATAGAAAATTGGAAAGGGAATGATAGAATGATAGACGTGAGAGACCAACGATCATCTTTTATCAGGTGAATTATTACAGTTGTTCTTCTAATTATTATGGATCAGGTGAATTCCATTATATTTTAACATAATGCATAGTATGAGTAGAGATTAAAAAGTACCTATACTTAAAAGATGGATATGAAACTGTTAAATAACATAAAGAGAATAACGTAAAACGTAATTTCAAGTAATTAATGTGTACAAACATTAGAAACAATACTGATGATCTTCGTAAAAAAGATGCGAGTGTGAAGTGTATAGAAGGATTACATAATTTTCATAGCTTTTTTACACGATGGTCGTTTATAAGTAGGAGGAAAAGATGTTAAAATATAGTAAATTAGTAATTGTAACCGCGTTATCAATGACTTTATTAGCTGGTTGTTTCGGGCCGAAACCAGAAGAGGAATTATATGTTGCGTTTGAAAATGCTGCTAAGCAAGAAAAGACAATGTTTGAAGATGCAAAAAAACTTGAAACTTTAGAGAAAGAAGGACAAGAATTATATAACCAAATTGTTCAAGAAGGAAAAGATAATAATCAGGCTGTTAAAGAAAAGCTTAATCAAGCAGTAAAGAATACAGATGAACGAGAAAAAGTGCTTACAAAAGAAAAAGAGGTTTTAAATAAAGCACAAGAAGAAGTGAAGTCAGCTGATAAGTATGTGAAGAAAATTGAAGATAATAAATTAAAAGACAAAGCGGATAAAGTTAAAAGCACGTATGAGAAACGACATGAGTCGTTTAACAAGATGTATGATAGCTATCATACATCTTTAAAGCAAGAAAAAGAGTTATATACAATGTTACAAGATAAAAGTACAAAATTAAAAGATATTAGTGAGAAAGTTAAAGTAATAAATCAAGCGTATAAGGATATTGAGTCGGAAAAAGATAAGTTTAATGAATTTACGAAATCTTATAATACAGAAAAAGTTGCATTTTACAAACAAGCAAATATTAAAATTAAAGAAGAGAAAAAATAAAACAGTTGGGCNNGCCCAACTGTTTTATTTTTTTGTATAAGTACGGCTATACCATGGAACAGGTTCACTTAATTTTTTTTCTTGTTTCAGTGCTTCAGGACCAATATAATCTTGAAGTGTTTTTTTTGCTACTGTTAAAGATAAGGTTGTTTTCGGATTTCGATAGGAGGATTCAAGATGACCAAGATGTGGTAGGATTTGAAAATCTTCTTTCGTAGGAGGGATATGGAAAAAATAATCGCCTAAATGTATAAGAACATCAGATTGTTGTTGGCTAAAACGTGGATTTCTAGAAAAATGTAATCCTTCTTTAATTGCTTTTTTTTCAGCAATTAAGCGTTCTAAAGCCGTCTTTTTTAACCAGTATAAATACTTAGGGTTAGTTGCAGCTTTGGCATGACGATTCACAACGAAAATAGATTGAGCTAGCCGATTAATAGACTGTTGGTTTTGTAATTGAGATTGTGGTTGTGGTTGTGAAGGTTTCATATTGAATCTCCTTTCAATTTTTCATTATTATACCATAAATAAAAGAGGTTTTTATTATATGCAAAAAGCGATTGTATATATTTTCAATATTAAAGCAATATTGTTACAAAAAACAACTATTTTGTATAATAGCAATAGAATGTGTTTTTGAAATTTGATAATGAAAGAGTAAGAAGTTTGAAGAAAATATTAAAACAACAATATGCCATTATAAATATTGGATCTAATACAATACGTTTCGTTATTTATGAAAAGAAAAATGGGGGTTTTTATAAAGAGATTGAAAATACGAAAGTGGTTAATCGGCTAAGAAATTACTTAGTCAATGGTGTGGTGAAGAAGGAATAGAAGTATTGTTACAAACATTATTTCAATTTCAAGAAAGTACAAGATTCCATCAGTTGCATCATGTACTTTGTGTTGCAACAGCAACAATTAAACAGGCTGAGAATCAAGATGTAACTAAAAAACTTGTTGAAGGACAAACAGACTTTACTCATAGGGTATTATCAGAATATGAGGAAGCACGTTACGGCTATTTAGCAGTTATGAATTCTACTTCGTTTTCAGAAGGAATAACAGTAGATATTGGTAGGGGAAGTACGGAAGTTACATACTTTAAAAATAGAGAATTTATAGATGAAGAAATCCGTTATCATAGGCAATATGGAAATGGATATATTATTGCTAAGATGCATTCATTAACAGATAAACTATTAATAAAAAAATGTATGAAGCATCACAAGCGGGAGTAAAGGTAGAGCTCATCATTTGAGGAATATGTTGTTTAAGGCCTGGTATTCCAAATGTAAGTGAAAATATTCGTGCAGTTAGTGTTGTGGAAAGATATTTAGAACATAGCCGTATTTATTATTTCCATTATAATAGTACAGAAGAAATTGATAGCCAAATGAAGTTGTTTAAAATGGCGTATCAAAATACAGACGCTGAATAATGAGGGAAAAGTAAAAAACCCCTTATGAAAAAAGAGGCTTTTCACTTTTTCTCTACGTTATTATACGTTTTTAAGATAAAAGAATGAGTAGAGAAAATAGTTTTTATCCCGCTATTTGTGGGCCGTTATCTCTCACCTCAAAATTTGGGGAATGCGAGGAAGCTAGGTGGGAAATAACGGCCCGTAAAATCCCGATTGGTGAGGGCTCATAATCAGTGGGGATGGAGAAAACCCCACTGATTAAAGTTTCACTTTATTGTAAGCATGTTAATCGGTTGTTTAATAGAGAGAATAACGTTGGCAGAATTGCTAAAGTACATTAATAATAGTATGGTTGTTGACAAGGTCCACCGTAACAAGGGTAAGGTGGTGGTGGATAAGGTGGATAAAACGGTCTAGGGCCGAAAACTAATGCTCCGCCAAGCAATCCACCAGCAATTCCAGCTAGAAATGGGACGCCAAAAAACGGAAAGAAGCGTGAGTCGCCTACTGGGCCAATAGGTGCTGAACGAACTGGGAATGGTTGATAATATGGATACATGAAAAAACCTCCTTTATTGGACTCACTTTTATCATATGGTAAACGAAACGTGGATGAGCGCGTACAAGAAAGGATATGTAAGAAAATAGGCGAATTATTACGAATGTTGTAGGGTGAAGAGTGTAATTTCAGGTTTTGACATAAAACGGAATGGGACACGCGTTCTTCCAAGACCTCGATTGACATAGAGAGATAGGTCTTGAATCGTATAGAAGCCTTCAATGTAGTGTTCTGCAAGCGATGGGGTAACAATAGCGCCTAAAAAAGGAATTTGCACCTGTCCGCCGTGGCTATGCCCAGAAAGTTGCAAGTTGATTGGATATGTAGCAATTTGTGGCGCAATATCTGGTTCGTGAACAAGAACAATATTATAAATATTTTGCCGCGCATGCTGTAGTGTTTTCTCTATTTTTGGTTTGCCTAGTAGTATATCATCAAGCCCGAAAATAGAAATTTCACTATTATCCAGTAAACGAATTCGTTTCTCGCTATTTTGCAATAGTTCAAATCCAGATTCATGTATGATGTGATTATAGTATTCAGTTCCATATCCGCCGTGATCATGGTTCCCATAAATAGCAAATTTACCGAATGGCGCTTGTATATTTTTTAATATGGGTGCAACGAACGGAGTGTCCGTATATGTTTGGTAGTTATCAACGAGATCACCAGTAAAAAGGACAATATCTGGTTTTGCAGCATTAATTTTAGAAACGATTTGAGATAAATGGTGAAGAGAGAAATAATATCCGAGATGTAAATCGCTAAATTGAAGAATCTTCATACCGTGAAAACTTTTAGGTATGAGTTGTGATTGAAGTGTGTGCTGTGTAAAAGAGAGCATATGGGGTTCTATGTATTTAGCGTAATAGTAACCCATACTAGTGGTTATAAATGAATATAGACAAGTGCGCATTCCAACTTTTAAAAAATTTCTTCTTGTAATTTGCTTCATAAAAGTATGAGTATACCTATTTGACTTATATCACATGTTTTTGTTCCATATATAGGCTACTCAAATCTCCTTTCAGTTTTATTTAAAATATATTTTAAATAATAAAGTAGTAGTATAGATTACGGAAAAAATGAATGAAAAGAATCCCCTTTACGTTAAAATATCAGAAAAATTTAAAGATATAAAGATTTCTATTAAATAAAATGATAAAATGAATATGTATTCATTTTGGGGAGGGGATGTATGTGAAAGAGAAGGTAGTAATTATAACAGGTGGATCGAGTGGAATGGGAAAAGGAATGGCAACTCGTTTTGCAAAAGAAGGGGCACGAGTTGTTATTACAGGGCGTACAAAAGAAAAATTAGAGGAAACAAAGTTAGAAATTGAACAGTTTCCAGGGCAAGTATTGCCTGTACAAATGGATGTGCGAAATACTGACGACATTCAGAAAATGATTGAACATATTGATGGGAAGTTTGGACGAATTGATATTTTAATAAATAATGCAGCTGGAAACTTTATTTGTCCAGCAGAAGATTTATCTGTGAATGGTTGGAATGCGGTAATTAATATTGTGTTAAATGGTACATTTTATTGTAGCCAGGCTGTAGGAAAATATTGGATTGAGAAAGGCGTAAAAGGAAATATTATTAACATGGTAGCGACATATGCATGGGATGCAGGTCCAGGAGTTATTCATTCGGCTGCAGCGAAGGCCGGGGTATTAGCAATGACTAAAACGCTTGCTGTTGAGTGGGGACGTAAATATGGAATACGAGTTAACGCTATCGCACCAGGGCCAATTGAACGTACGGGCGGTGCCGATAAATTATGGATTTCAGAAGAAATGGCTAAGCGTACACTACAAAGTGTTCCACTTGGCAGACTAGGTACGCCAGAAGAAATCGCGGGTCTAGCTTATTATTTATGTTCAGATGAAGCTGCGTACATAAATGGAACTTGTATGACAATGGATGGGGGACAACACTTGCATCAATATCCATTTTAAAAGGGATGGCCAAATGAATGTTTGATTCATTTTTCTATGGTAAAATGTGACGGAATTGTGACATATGAAAGAAAAGTGTTTACAAGAGGTTATATATACGTTATATTTAAATTCTCTTTTTTCTTCATAGTAGAATTGCTAATTCCCCTTAGCATTTTACCCCTCTAATCCCTTCAGGAAAACTGAAGGGATTTTTTATCCCGCTATTT